>CAZGLZ010000074.1:0-19161 GCA_964526245.1 uncultured Chloracidobacterium sp.
CTCTTGTCCATGTTGAGAACTCATCCGTTGTAACGCTTAACTACTCTAGACCCTTCTCTATTGCATAGCCGCCCTCAATGCCCATCAGCAAACAGATCTTGTTCTGCTTCTTCGCCCGGCGTATCTCGGCCGCCGTCGTGCACATCACGAGGTCCTCATGCCGCTCGGCCTCACGGTTCGTCACGTCGATAAGTTCCATCGCCCGCCGCATCGAGCCGCCCGTCCTGAGCGTGCTGCCCGAAACGTAGATCGACATGAATTGCCCGGTCATGCCGCCGGCCTTCCAGCGGTTGATGTCCGTATGGATCGGGTCGCCGCCGAGTTGGAGCATCCCGCGGGTATCGGTCGCGAGGTTCAGGTCCTGGTCCATCATCGGGCCGGTGATGTCGTTGTGGCCATCGATGATGATCGCCTTCTTATGGATCTTCAACGCCTGGGCCCAGATCTTCGGGTCGGCATCGGCCGGCATCGTCTGCCCGAGCATGGAAAGGGAGAACATCAGAATGAGCAAAAATGACAAGAGTCTTTTCATATTGGTCGCCTTCGGGAACCGGAGAGATTCTTAATGTTAAGCCTTTTCGGCGTTTTTTTCCATCGCCGGGTTTGGTATGCCGGTTGCAGACGAAGTGCTTTGCCCGTAGCGGTTTTACGGATCATAAAGCTTGATTTAACAGTTGTCAGCGGCTCCCGACCGTGTTCTGTAGGCTTTTTGCCTCCCTGCAAGTAACAATTCGTGATAGCTGATAAGTGACGCCATTTGTCACTTTATGACCGTGTGCATACTATGGACCACCTCATGGACACCTCCTCACCGTCCGTTGATGAAAGTTCGCCCGAACCTCACAACCAGGACACACCGCCCAGGAGAATGAAGGGACAGACCGATTATCGCAGCCTTATCGAGAACCTGCCGGTTCTCTTTTACGTCGTCGATCCGAACCCGCCCTATTCGCCGCAATACGTCAGCCCGGCCTTCAGCCGCTTTGGCTATCCGCTCGAGATGTGGACCTCGGACCCGGAGGTCTGGCTACGCATAATTCATCCGGAAGATCAGGAATGGGTCTTTTCGCAAACGACCGAATCGACCGAGAGCGGCGAAGAGGTTGATTACGAATATCGCATATACGACGCCGCGGGCGAACTCCACTGGGTTCGCGACCGCGGTTGTCTTATCCGCAATGAAGCTGGCGAGGTCATCTTCCGCGAGGGCGTAATGCTCGACATCACCGGCCGCAAGATCGCCGAGCAGGCCGTTGCCGAGAACGAACAACGCTACCGGACGCTTTTTGAGAATGCCAACGACGTTATCTACGTCCACGACCTTGAGGGCAACTATATCTCGATGAACACGGCAGCCGAACGGGTTTTCGGCTATCCGCGTGAAGAGGCATTGCAGCTTCACATGTCCGAGATCGTCGCTCCGGACCAGCTCGAACTCGCGAAAACGAAGCTGCACGAGAAGCTGAAAGGTAACGCATCGCAGACCGTTTACGAACTCGACTGCATCCGCAAGGACGGCTCGCGCATCACGCTTGAGATAAACAGCACCGTCATTTACAAGGACGGCCAACCCGTTGCCGTTCAGGGCATCGCCCGCGACATCACCGAGCGGCGGCAATCCGAAGAGGCACTTCGCGAAAGCGAAAAGCGCTACCGAGACCTTTTTGAGAACGCCAACGACATCATCTATACCCACGACCTTCGTGGCAACTTCACCTCGCTCAACCAGACCGGCGAACGCATTACCGGCTACAGCCGCGACGAAGCTCTGAAAATGAACATCGTCCAGGTCGTCGCTCCTGAGTCACTCGCCTCTGCCCGCGAGATGACCGCCCGCAAGCTCGCCGAAGACCAGTCAACGACCTACGAGATCGACATCCTTGCGAAAGACGGCCGTCGCGTTCCGCTCGAGCTTAGCACACGGCTCATTTTGCAACGCGGCATGCCCATCGGCGTCCAGGGCATCGGCCGCGACGTGACCGAACGCCGCCGTGCCGAAGAGGCACTTCGAACGAGCGAATACAAATTCCGCCAACTCGGCGAGGGCATCTACCATCAGGTCTGGACGGCTGAGCCCGACGGCAGGCTCGATTATGTGAACCAGCGGACGACCGAGTACTTTGACCGGCCGGCCGAGGAAATACTCGGTGCCGGCTGGCAGGACCTGATTCATCCGGACGATCTGCAAACGTGCCTCATCGAATGGTCAAATTCGCTCGCCACCGGTAAATACTATGAGGTCGAGTTCCGTCTCCGCCGAAGCGACGGCGTTTACCGCTGGCACAAGGCACGCGCCAACGCCGGCCGCGACGGCAGCGGCCGCATCACGAAATGGTTCGGCACGAATACCGACATCGACGACCAGAAGCAGACCGAGGAAAAGCTCAACTACCTTGCCCGCCATGATGCCCTTACCGGCCTCCCGAACCGGCCCGAGTTCATGAACCACCTTCGCGGGGCGATCTCGCGGGCTGAAAAGACCGAAGCGGCACGCTTCGCCGTGCTCTTCCTCGACCTCGACCGCTTTAAGGTGATCAATGACAGTCTCGGCCATATCGTCGGCGACAAACTGCTCAAATCGATCGCCGACCGGCTTCATGCACTCGTCCGACCGGGCGATGTCGTTGCCCGGCTCGGCGGCGATGAATTCGTGATCTTGCTTAACCGAACGGGCTCGCGGGAAGAGGTCGTAAAGGTTGCCGACCGCCTTCAGGAGAACCTCGAACGCCCCTTTGAGATCGACAGCTACGAAGTATTCACCTCGGCGAGCATCGGCATAATCGTCTCCGACGACATAATGCGCGAGCCCGAGGACTTTCTCCGCGACGCCGACTCGGCGATGTACCGTGCGAAGGAATCGGGCAAGGCCCGCTACGAGGTCTTCGACAAGGAGATGCATACCCGCAATCTCAATCTGCTCCGGGTCGAGACCGACCTCCGCCGTGCGGTGGAACGCGGCGACTTCGAAGTGCTCTATCAGCCGATCGTCGATATCACAGACGGAACGGTCTGCGAATTTGAGGCATTGATCCGATGGCGACATCCGGAGAACGGGCTGATCCCGCCGGACGAATTCATCAGCGTCGCCGAGGAAACGGGCCTGATAGTCCCCATCGGAAAATGGATCCTGCGCGAAGCCTGCTCGAATCTTGCCGCCTGGCAAGCGAAGACCGCCCATCGGCTTTCGGTCAGCGTCAACCTCTCGGCAAAGCAGCTTATGCACCCGTCGTTGATCGGGCAGATCGAATCGGTAATTGCGGAAACGGGGCTTGAGCCGGGACAATTGAAGCTAGAGGTGACCGAGAGCACCGTTATGGAACAGAGCGAGCGTTCGCTCCGCGTGCTTCGGGAGCTTGACGCGCTTGGGCTGCAGCTCGCGACCGACGACTTCGGTACGGGCTATTCATCGCTTAGCTATCTCGCCCGCTTCCCTTTCGACCGTTTGAAGATCGACCGCTCGTTCATTGACAAGATGATCATCGACGACAAGAGCTCGGCGATCGTCAAGACCATTCTGATGCTCGGCGAAAATCTGGGGATCGACGTCGTCGCCGAAGGCATCGAAACGCCCGACCAGCTTCGGCGGCTTCAGCTTTTCGGCTGCCGGCTCGGGCAGGGCTATTACTTCTCGAAGCCGGTCGCCGGCGAGATGGCGAGAAAGCTGATCGGCAAACGTCCCGGCCGGATGCTCGAACTCGGCCCGCCGCCGCTGCCCGCCGCAGCAGATGTTGTTGAACTTCGAGATGTTCAATAAACAAAGAGGTCGCTCTTCCGGGCGACCTCTTTACTTTTCGCTGTCTTTCTTCTATCGCTCGGCCGCGGCGGCTTGTCCTCGCGGCTTTGCATTTTTCACATGGCGTTCGAACCAAGCGAACTGTTCGGCGATCGCATGCCCGACCGATTCGCGTGCGATGTAGCCGTGCGATTCGAGCGGAAGCATCACCAGCCGTGCCGTTCCGCCATTGCCGCGAATCGCCGCAAAGAGCCGCTCGGACTGGATCGGGAACGTGCCCTGATTGTTGTCTGCCTCGCCGTGGATAAGCAGGATCGGTTCGTTGATCTTGTCCGCATAGAAGAACGGCGAGACCTCCGTGTAGATCCGCTGTGCTTCCCAGAAGGTCCGACGCTCATCCTGAAATCCAAATGGCGTCAGCGTACGGTTGTAGGCACCCGAGCGGGCAATACCCGCGCGGAAAAGATCGGAATGGGCAAGCAGGTTCGCGGTCATAAAAGCTCCGTAACTGTGCCCGCCGACGCCAACGCGTTCCGGATCGACCACGCCCATTTCGACGCCCTTGTCGATCGCGGCCTTTGCCGAATCGACCACTTGCTTAACGAACGTGTCGTTCTTCTTTTCCGGCGTGCCAACGATCGGCATCGTCGCGTCGTCGAGTACAGCGTAGCCGTTAAGCAGGAAGAAAAGATGCGAGGCTCCGCCGATCTGGGTAAAGCGGTTGGTCGAGCCCGTCACCTGGCCGGCGAGGTCGCCGCTGGTAAAGCTCTGCGGATATGCCCAAACGACCGTCGGGAGCCGCGTTCCCTTCTTGTAGCCCGGCGGCAAGTAAAGCGTGAAAGAGAGGTCAACGCCATCCGCACGCTTGTAGCGAACAAGTTCTTTCGTAATGCCGCGAAGCTGCGGCGACGGGTCCTTGAACTCCGTCAATTGCCGATAGGCGAGTGCCGTGCAGACTCGTCCGGGAGGGCAAACCTGCCGCATGAATAGATTCGGCGGTTCGGTGGTCGATTCTTTTCGGGTGATGAAGTTCATCCCTTCGTCATCGAGCATCGCGACGAAGGCCTCATATTCCTCCGTGCCCGAGCGAAAGATCTCGCGGGTCTCGAGCGTATTTACGTTCATCGCCCGGAAGAACGGTCGGTCGCCCTCGGGCGATGCGCCAGTACCCGTCAAGAATATCTCGTCGCCATTCTGGACGATCACCGAGCTTCCGTTCGGGAGTGTCTTGCTGATCGGCGAGCCGATGTCGTTGTAGCGGTCCGTAACGTTCAGGTCCGAAATAAGCTTCATCTTGCTCGGATCTTTATGGTCCGTCATGAAGATCCGGCGATGCTGGCGGTCGCGGTCAAAGTCGTAAAAGAGCATCATCCCGGCACGTTCGCCAAAGCCGCGGCCCTGGTATCGATGCTGGACCTTGAGCAATTCGCTGGCGTTGCCGGAGAACGGTGCCACCATCTTCATCAGCCGGTCGCGATGCTCGGCCTTCTGCCGCGGGTCGCCGCCATCAAGAGCTTCGGCCCAAATCAATGTTGCCGGTTCGGTCGGTATCCAGCCGATGCTCCGCGGACCCGTCGGAACGCCCTGCACCGGCAAGCGGTCCTGCAGCGGCGATTCGTGAACGGCTTTGACCACGCTGCCCGAAGCGTCCCAAATCTCAGTTATCCGCGGGAACCGCGAGACCGGAAAGAGATAAGAGAACGGCCGTTTGATGGTGGTAACGAGGAAATAGCGTCCGTCCGGCGAGCGTGAAAGATCGTCGTAAATGGCGGGCTTGCCGATCCGCGTCACCTGACCCTGCGGGGTGATGACGGCGGGCTGCGACGTCGCGAAATATTCGAACAGTGCTTCGTCATTCGGGCTTCTCAGCAGGTCCTGAAATGTAGCGATCGCACCCGAACGGCCCGCGGTTTCCTGAACGTTCGGTTCGCTCGGTACAACGTCGCGATACTCGGGCGGAGCTCCGCGGCCACTCGGCACGAGCATCGCGGCGAGTGAGTTGGGCCCTTCCCAACTGAAGCCGCCGTAGGCCGTATTGACCTGCACGTTCGGCACTTTCGTCGCTCGCCCGGTTGCTGTCTCGATGAACCAAAGCTCGACGCCCTTGTCCGTCACGTTGCCGGCGGCGATATATTTGCCGTCCGGCGACCATGCGGGCGAAATGATCTTGGCACCGGCCGGAAGCTGAACACGGCGGACGCTCCCATCGGCGATGTTCTGCAGGCTGACGCCCGAGAAATAGTTCTGGCGGTGCTGGGCATTCGTCCGCGGGTTTATCCGCAACCCGGCAAGCCGGAGCATCGGCTCGGCGAGTTCCGCGACCGGCGGATAGCGGACAACATCAAGCAACGCGATGCGGTCACGCGAAGGCGCGATCGACGTTGCCGGCGGTGCCGGAGCGTTAAGCACATCAAGAACCTCCTTCGGGGGCTGCTTATACGAGCCCTGTCCAAATGCGGCCGCCGAAAGCGAGCCGACGACCAAAAGTGCAAAAAGCGAACTTAGTTTCCTTGTCATTTATTCCTCATTCCCTCGATTAGATTTGCGACGATCAGCGGGATGATGTCCTTGTCATTTGATCGGTTCTCAGTAAATACGGCGACGGCAAAACGGAGCCCGTCCGGCGTTTCGATGTAAGCCGCGTCATGCCGCGTCCGGCTAGTCCAGCCGGCCTTTGACCAGAGCTTTGCCCCTTCGATCTTCAGATCGAGCAATGCCCGGCCGGCAAATTCGACCGCCTGGCTGTTCGCCTCGCGGCCGGTCGCGTATGGGTCGCGTTTGAGCACCTCGAGCATCTGCTTGCTGTGCTCCGGCGAGACGGCAAGCCCGCGGGCGACCTCGGCGATCAGCCGTGCCGAAGCATTGGCCGTAAGCATATTCCGGTTCTCGCCGCGGTAATTGCGGAACTGCTGCTCGACGCCGTAGGCATCTTCGCAATGCGTTTTCTGATTGACGTTTATGTTCGTGTAGCCCATCGCGGCGAAGTAGCGGTTCATTCGGTTCCGCCTGTAGGACCAAAGCTCGAACTCCTTCTGCGGGAGTTCGCCGCCGCTTGAGGTATTGGTCAGGACGTCAACGATGTACTGCGTCGCCTCGTTCGACGATGTGACGATCATGTCGCGCATGCCGCGTTCGAGTTCCTTCGTCATCTTGACCTTGCCATCGGCAAGCTGCTGATAAAGCGTGACGAGATAAAACATCTTGACGACGCTCGCCGGATAAATGCGGTCTTCGCCGCGGTGCTCGCCCCATTTGCCTGCATCGCCGCGAAGGTCGATGAGCGAGACGGCAACTTCCTCCGGCTTGATGCCCTTTGCGGCTGCCGCCTTTTCGACCGATGCCTTGACGAGCGAATCCATCGCGGCCGAACGCTCCATTGCGAGCCGCTTGTGACCCTTCGACGGAACGATCTCCGTCTCGCCCTGCGGTGCCTGCGAAAAGGCTCCAACGGCAACAAAAAGTGCACAAAATACCGAAGCGAAAAGACGTTTTGGCTTGGACATAAGACGAACCGAGCGGGAGCGGCCGAACCGTGTTGCTTTACCTGAGTTTATTTTCAGAGTATAAACGAAAAGCATCTCCTGAAAAAAGCAGGCCCGTTTAGCAAAAACCGATGACAGAAGAAAAACTCGTCCGAGGCATCAGCCGCTGGGACCTGACCGCGATCATTATCAACACCATAATCGGTGCCGGCATCTTTGGCCTGCCCGCAAAGGTCCATGCATTGATCGGCACATGGAGCCTTATCGCGTTTTTTGCCTGCGCACTGATCGTCGGCTTTATAGTCGTGTGCTATGCCGAGGTCTCAAGCCGCTTTTCCGCAACCGGCGGGCCTTATCTTTACGCCCGCGAGGCCTTCGGCCCGATCGTCGGCTTTGAGGTCGGCTGGCTTTACTGGATCGTCCGCGTTACGACCTTTGCCGCAAACTGCAACCTGCTGATCACCTACTTCGGTTTTTTCGTCGCCGAGGCAGACAAGGGAGCGTTTCGCGTCGCGATGATCTCGGTGATCGTGCTCGGCATCGTTGCGGTCAACCTCGCGGGTGTGAAGCAATCGGCGATAATGACGAACATCTTCACGGCCGGAAAGCTGATCCCTCTCTTCGTCTTCGTCGCGGTCGGTATCTTTTTCATCAACCCGGCAAATTTTACCTTTGATGCCGTGCCGGAATACGGGGCCTTTTCGAGTGCCGTGCTGCTGTTGATCTACGCCTTCGTCGGATTTGAGGTCGGCGTGGTAATGGGCGGCGAAACAAAGGATCCGCAGCGGAGTACGCCATTTGCTCTTTTCGTAGCCTTGGGAATTGTGGCGACGCTTTATATTTTGATCCAGGTGGTCAGCATTGGCACGCTTCCGGGCCTTGCTCAGTCCGAACGGCCGCTCGCCGATGCCGGTGCGCTTTTCCTCGGCACATTCGGTGCGGCATTCATCACCATCGGTGCCCTCATCTCGATACTCGGCAACCTGAACGTCGGCTTTCTCGGCAGTACGCGGCTGCTATTCGCAATGTCTGAAAAAGGCGAGCTTCCGGCCGGGCTTTCGCGGACTCACGAGCGGTTCAAGACGCCCTGGGTCTCGATCCTTCTGACCTCGGTCGTCATCTTTTTCCTGACGATCTATTCAACCTTCCTGACCGCACTTGCCATCGCGACCATAACGCGTCTGCTCGTTTATGCGACAACGTGCCTTGCCCTTCCGGTCTTCCGCCGCCGCGGCGATGCACCAGAGGCCAAATTCGCAGCCCCGCTCGGCGTTTTGGCTGCGGTGCTTTCTCTCGGCCTGATCGCGTGGCTATTGACCCGCGTTGATTTCAACCGCGAGGCAGTTCCGATCATCGTCGCCGCGGGCATCGGGCTGGTCATATATTTCATCCATAAAGCGTTTGACCGCAGGCCGAAGGCGGATGCGTCTTAAATGAACGGAAACTCTTTGAGCCCTTTGTGCAAAACCTCTTTGGGCTTCGCTCAACCCTCTGTGCCCGTTGTGCAAAACCTTTGCGTGCTTTGTGTTTATGGATTTCTTAAACACAAAGGGCACTAAGATCGGGCACAAAGTTCACAGACTTGGAATAACTCGGGTCAATGTAAATGGGGTTTGAAATTAAGATGACTACACGAATTTGGATACTTCTCGCATTTGCGTTGACGCTCTTTTGCCTCCCGGCGGCCGGGCAGACGGTCGAGGATTCGAGCAGGCGGACGATCGGTTATATCAGCACAAGCGGGACTGTCGAGGACAAGAGCCGGCGGACGATCGGCTATTTTAGGGACTCGGGCGTGGTAGAGGATTCGTCGCGGCGGACCATCGGACATATCCGCGAGGACGGCACGGTCGAGGACGCCTCACGGCGGACGATCGGCTACATCCGCTCAAGCGGCGAGGTGGAGGACGGCTCTCGCCGGACGCTTGGTTATATTCGCAGCGACGGCACCGTCGAGGACGGCTCGCGGCGGACGAAAGGTTACGCCAAAGGCATCGAACGCGAATGGGCTGCCGCTTTCTTTTTCTTCTTTTTCCGGCCGGCGGATTAATTGAAAACGTCGGCCCCTAGAAATTCCTTCCTCAGGGAATTGATCGTTTCATTGAGCGTTTCCTGCGGGTCGCGGGCAGCGAAACCTAGTTCCTCGGTGGCCTTTGAGGAATCGAGATACCAGAAGTGCTCGGCCTGCTCGACCTCGCCCGGCTCGACCGGCGACGTCCGATTCCAGTTGCGGAAAACGGAATTGACGATACCTGCTCCGGCAACGGCGATGTTCTTCGGAACACGTATCCGCGGGGCGGCAACTCCGCTCAAACGCTCAAGCCTGCCGAAGAATTCCTCAAACTTTAGGTTTGCCGCTCCCATCAGGTAACGCTCCTGATGCCGCCCTTTTTCAGCCGCATTGATGGCCGCCGCCGCGACGTCGCGTGTATCGACAAAGCTCAAGCCGCCCGATGGGCAATAGGGAATCTTGCGGCCAAGGAAATCGAGCACGATCTTTGTCGAGCTTAGCCGTTCATCGCCCGGGCCGAGCAGCAGCGTCGGGTTGAGGATGACAAGCTTGCGGCCCTCGCCGTCGAAGTTCTCGAGCGCCGTTCGTTCCTGATAGTACTTCGAAGCGTAATAGGCCCAGCGGGAGATTATCTCGACCGGCGGCGGGAAAGACTCGTCGATCACCTGCTCATCTTCGCTGACGGCGATCGTCCCGCTCGAAGAGGCGAGCACCATCGTCTGCACCCCGGTCGCGGCCGCCGCCTCGCAAAGCACGCGCGTGCCCTCGACGTGCACCCGGTTCATCGCCGCCGCATCATCGTTATCACGCGAAACCTTGCCGGCGAGGTGATAGACGACGCTCACATCTTTGACGGCCTCGCCAACGCGTTCGCGGTCGGTCACCGACCCGGCAAATGGCTCAACGCCGGCATCGGTCATCCACGCCGGAACGCTCGATGCCATCACGCGAAGGTTCTTCTCACCCGCCGCCAAAAACTGCCGGACGATCTCCGAACCCAAAAACCCGGTCCCACCGGTGATGAGGATCTTCTTTTCGACTTTTGCGAGTGCCTTCTTCTTTGGCATAAATATTCACCGCAGAGACGCGGAGACGCAGAGAGGCGGCTTGGAGAGAAATAAATTTCAATCTCTCCCGATCTGCGACCAATGTCAACCGAACGACCGCATCTGCAACAAAACTCCGCGTCTCTGCGGTTAAACCCTCCTCGTTAATTCAGCCTAACGGGCTCGCCGAAGCCGAGTTCCTTCAGCCGCGGAAGCTGCGTTTTGGCATCGCCGACAACGAGCCAGTACATCCGTCCGGCGTTCAGGTACTTGCCCGAGAGCTCGCGGATGCGTTCGACCGTCATACCGCGAACGATCTGCTCCCGCTGCTTTACGTAATCCGGACGCAGGCCGTATTTGCTGATGTTCTCGAGCAAATTGAGCTTCGCTCCCGAGGTTTCGAACGCACGGGCGTTGCTCTTGATCAGGAAGCTCTTCGTCGTCGCGAGGTCATTCGCCGAGAAGTTCTTCGGGTAATTCTCGACGATGCTCTTGACGAGCTGTGCCGCCTCAAGTGTTACGTTCGCTCGTACACCGCTTGCGATGGTAAACGGCCCCGGCACCGTCGTCCCCGAAAAATTCGAGTTGATGCCGTAGGTATAGCCCTTGCCTTCGCGGAGTTCCTGTGTAAGCTGCGAGGCAAACCCGCCGCCTCCGAGTATGTAGTTCATCACGATGGCCGGGTAGTAATCCTGATCGGTCGCGGCAAGCGCCGGGTAACCGAAGCGGAAGACCGACTGCACCGCTCCTGGAACGTCGTAGAAATAGACCTTCGACTCTGCCGGCGGTGCGGGCGTCTTCACGGTCGGGACCGTGACGCTCTTCGCCTTCCACTTTGCGTTAAGCCCGGCAAGCGACTTGACCGCCCGGCCTTGCTCTATATCGCCAACGATGTGCATGCGGGCGACCGAGGGCGAAAGGTTCTTTGCGTAAAAAGCCTTGAGGTCGTCAAGCGTAATTGCGTTGACGCTCTCGACCGTTCCGAGCGGAAGCCGCGAGCGAATGCTCTCCTTGCCGTAGATAAGTTCATTGAAACGAAGCGTCGCTATGGCGTTCGGGTTCGCCTGGATCTGGCGGATCTGGGCAACCGTGCCTTGCTTGATCAGTTCAAATTCCTTCGCGTCCCAACGCGGCTCAAGCAGTATCTCCTCGACCAATGCAAGCGTCGCCTCGTGATTGCGGGCGAGCGTGTTGACGGTTATTCGCACATCCTCGGTTCCGGCCGAGACGTTGATCGACGCACCAAGCTGCTGGATCGCCTCTTCGAGTTCGGCGGGCGTCCGCTTGGCCGTTCCTTGGGTCATCAGGCGAGCCATCAGGTTCGCGACGCCCACCTTGTTGATATCTTCCATCAAAAGGCCGCCATCGATGACGATCTCATACTGCGCAAGCGGCACTTCGTTGTTGCGAATGCCGAAAACGCGCATTCCGTTGCGGAGCTTCTGCTCCCAAACGGTGGGGATCTTCACCTGCGGTTCGGCACTATAGGGCGGCTCGACCGAGCGGTCAAAGGTCGAAGGCGTCTTCTCATACTCGGCTTCGACGTTCGGGTCAACTTCGTTCTCGGCTCCCTGAACGATCGGCTCCTCGACAACCTCCGCCCGCTTCGAACCCGAAAGTGCGAGTTCGGCCTTGCCCTTCGGGACGAACGACGTCGCAACGAAGTTCTTGCCCTTGATGTACTTTTCGTAAACGCGTTTGACGTCCGCCGTTGTCACCGAAAGGATCGCGTCGATCTCCTTCGCGGCAAAGCCCGGATCATTGGCAAAAATGTTGCCCTGAGCAAGCTGTGCGCTTTTGCCGAGCACGCTCGAAAGCGAATTGTAGAACTGCGTCTCCTGTCCGGCCTTGATGCGGTTGAGGTCCTGCTCCGAGATGCCGTCCTTCTCAAATTTAGCAAATGCCTCGCTGATCGCGGCCGCTACGTCGTCGAGCTTCTTATCGGCAAATGCCCGGACCTCAAGCTGCGTTTGGCCAGCAAGCTCCGATTCGAACGAGAACATTGAAACCTCCGGAGCGAGCTTTTTGTCCTCGACTATCACCTGATAGAAAGGTGCCCGCTTGCCGCGAGTAAGATACGTTGTAAGCACATTAAGTGCGTATGAATCCGGATGGTATTGCTCAACCGTCGGCCATGCCATCGTCAGCTCCGGCAAGCGAGCAAAGTTGTCCTCGTGGAAGAACTTCACCGTCTCTTTGACCACGCCGGGACGCTTTTCGAGCGGCGTGATGTCCTCGCCGCGTTTGATCTCGCCAAAGTATTTTTCGACCCACTTCTTCGCCTGAACGGGATCGAAATCACCCGCGACCGTAAGCGTTACGTTGTTCGGCACATACCACCGGCGGAAGAACTCTTTCACATCGTCGAGCGTTGCCGCCTGAAGGTCCTCGAGCGAGCCGATGACCTGCCAATTGTAAGGATGATCGGCCGGGTAAAGGGCCTTATCGATGACATATTGCGTGTGGCCGTAGGGCACGTTATCGACGCCCTGCCGCTTTTCGTTCTTGACGACCTGCTTTTCCTTTTCGAGCACCGGCACGGTCACGGTGTTGATGAACCATCCAAGCTTGTCGGCCTCCGCCCAGAGCATCTTTTCGAGCGCGTCGTTCGGCACCGTCTGCAGATAGTTCGTCCGGTCGCGGCTGGTCGAACCGTTCGCACCCGAACCGCCGATCCTCGCCGAGAGCTTATCGAGCCCACCCTTGCCGAGGTTTTCCGATTCAAGAAAAAGCAGATGCTCGAACATATGGGCAAAGCCCGTGCGGCCCGCCTTCTCGCGTGCCGAACCAACGTGTGCCGTAAGGTTAACGGCAACCACCGGGTCCGACCGGTCGATATGGAAAACCACATCAAGCCCGTTCGGGAGCGTGAACTTCTGATACTCGATCTTGAAGCTCGGCTTCGACTCAGCTCTTTGGGCAGCCACCGGCACAGCGGTTAGCGAAACAAAGACGGATAGGACAATTGCTACTACAGTTCTCATAATTTCTTACCAGTTGCGGGTTTGCCGTTTAATACGCAATTCAACATTCGCATGTTTTCGAATCGTTCGAGCGTTGAGTGCAAGGCCATTTGATCTAAAGCACCGGTATGGAGTACTTCCTGATCTCAGGATCGACGGTCACGATCGTCAGTACCCGAGCCATTGCCTGCGAAACAAGCATTCTGTCAAACGGATCACGATGGTGAAACGGTAAACCAACCAAAAATCGGGCATCATTCTCATCGAACGGCAAACTCTGGATACCGTGAGCTTTTCGCTGAGCGGGGATGAATCGGTCTGGCGCTTGCGGCAAAGGCAGTTTGCCGAGTTCGTACTTAATCACGATCTCCCAAAATGATCCAACGCTAAGGAATACATCATTATTCGGCTCATCGATTGCATCACGGGTCGCAATCGAAAGCCTGGTATCGCCCGTAACGTACCAAAGAAAAATGTGGGTATCCAGAAGCAATTGCATTAGCTATAGAATTCCTCGAGGATGTCATCCGGCAACGGAGCATCAAAATCGTCCGGCACTACAAATAGACCCTTTGCCAGGCCGAACGGTCGCCGGGCCTTTGGTGCTGCCTCTTTATTCTCATCTAGGACCGTAACGATCACCTCGACCTCCTCACCTTCGCGAACCGACTCGGGAACCTCATCGCTCCACGTCAGCACACCGTTATTGAGCTTTGCCCTAAAGGTTTGAAGCATTGGCTACCTCCGTTCATCATCTTACACCAGAAATTTCACGTGTCGTGCTCGGAATCGAATCCGAAGCCAAACGAAAAATGTCTGAACTTCGATGATAGTTTTTCCCGTTCCGCTCCGCATTCTCTCTCGGATGGCGATTACGGCATCCGGAATAAATAAACTAAGGAGAACTAATAATGAAGAACACAACCAAGCAGATCAAAGGAATCATGGGCTTCACGCTCATCGAACTTCTCGTCGTCAGCGCATCGGCAACGATGCTTATCGGCCTGCTTCTTCCGGCTATCCAGAAGTAAGCCCGGCGGTGCAACCGCTCAACAACGCCGAGGGCCCTTTCGCGGGCTCTCGGCTTTATTCATCGATCACCGGTTCCTGCTTCCGTGCTTTCCGCCGCTCGGCTTTCCACGCTTTTCTAACCGCCGCAACGTCAAACTTATCCCGCGTGCCGTCGCGCATATTTTCGACCTCGTGCTGAACTCGTGCGGCAATTAGCCGATAGGCCTCGGTATTCGGTACGCCCTCGGTCATGTCCCGCAGTTCTTCATAAGAGAGAAACCGCCCGATCTTCGCCCCGACCTTTGCCCCGATGCTGTCTCGCTTCGGGATGGTCATTCCCTTCGGATACGCTTCGAATGTTCCCCAGAGATAAATGGGAAGAATACCGATCTTCTGATTGAGCGCCAGATAGCCGATCACCGGCTTGAACTCCGCGATCTCGCCCGTCAGGCTGCGTGTGCCCTCGGGGAAGATCAGGGCATTGTAGCCCTCGTGTAAGATGCGGGTAACGTGGCGGAGCGATTGCCGCAAACTTCCCGTCCGCTCGATCGGCACAAGCGTCGTGAAGTTGTTCATATACGCCCGTTTGTATTTTGTATCGAACCAGTAATCCGCCGCGGCGACCGCCACGGTCTGCTCCGCAACTTCCTTACCGAGCGCCCGCTTTACGAGGCCGGTGTCGATATGCGAGGCATGGTTTGGCGCAACGATGAAATTCACGTGGGCCGGCACATTGCCTTGCCCCTCGATGCCTGTGTCGAGCACCTTCGAATAAAGCGTCTCCTGAGCCAGGTCGACCGCCGCGTTCCCGATCCGCCGGACGAGCGAAGGTATGTGGATCTCCTCTTCGTCCCGCTTTTCCTCGACCTTCGGCTCATCGGCCAGCCGCTTTGTCTTATCGACCCGCTGAACGGCCGTCAGCAGTTCGCGGACGGTCTGCACTTCATTGAGCGTATCGGGCGAAAGCACGCGTCCGCCGGCATCCTCGACCGCTGCCTGAAGTTCGACGAACATCAGCGAATCAAAGCCGAGATCGGCGAGCTTGTCCTCGACCGCAACGTCCGAGAGCGGCCGGCTTGAAACGGTCGCGACGATCTTGCGGATCCAAAGCATATTATCGTCGCCCTTTGATTCGACCACGGCTTTTGTCTTCTTGCGGTCGCGTTCCTCAAGCGCCGTCAGCATCTCAACGACCTCAGGCCGCTTCACCTTTCGGGTCGCGGTCCGCGGCAGCTCGAAAGGCGTCACGTGCATCACCTTAATACGTTTGAAAAACGGCAGCCCGGCCGCGACCTCGCGGAAATGCTCCTCGATCTTTTTATTTACATCGGTTCGCGAAAGAGCTATGTCATGCTCGTAATCCGGTACCACGAGGGCGGAGATCTTTTCGCCGCCGTCGCTGTCCGGCAGGCCAACGACGCTCATTTCCTTGATAAAGCCCGACTTGCCGTAGAGGTCCTCGATCTCGTCCGGATAGATATTCTTCCCGTTCGAATCGATGATCACATCCTTTGACCGGCCGACGATGTAGAGATTTCCGTCCTCGTCGATCCGCCCAAGGTCGCCGGTCCGCAGCCATCGGTCGTGGAGCACGGCTTCGGTCGCTTCTTCGTTGTTGAAGTAGCCGAGCATCACGTTTTGCCCGCGAGCCAGGACCTCGCCGACGCCGTTGTCGTCCGGCTCATCGATCTTGACCTCGACACCCGGCAGCGGCTTGCCGACGCTTCCCCGCAGGAGCTTATTGCCCGGACGCGCAACCGTAAGCACCGGCGAAGATTCTGTCAGCCCATAACCCTCAAGCACCGTAAACCCGAGCCCGTGAAGGTCTTTCTGAACCTTCTCGCTCAAGGCCGAGCCGCCCGAGATGAGGTAACGCATCTTTCCGCCCATGCCCTGATGGATCGGCAAAAAGACGATCGGGCCGAGGTTGAACGGCGTGTTATCACGGAGCCATGCGTTGAACTCGATCATCGAATCCGCCGCGTCCGCGATCCAATCGCCGCGTTCACGGAGTCGTGTTTTTATGCGGCGGTGAAGCATTTCCCAGAGTGCCGGAACGCCGACCATTCCCGTAACGTGGCCCTTCTCGATCGCCCGCGACAACTCTTCCGCGGTCAGGTCTTCGAGGTAGGTGATCTGCGTCCCGTTGGAGAAGGGCGTTAGGAAGCCGGCCGAGAACTCGAACGTGTGGTGCATCGGAAGGACGGAGAGAACGCCGTCCGTGATGTCCATATCGAGCACGCTCGAGAGCATCGAGACCATGTTCGTGAAGTTCTTGTGCGAGAGCATTACGGCCTTTGGCTTGCCGGTCGTACCGGAAGTAAAGATCAAGGACGCGACCGCATTGCCGAGCACTTTTGGAGGCAACAACGCAAGCCGCTTTGCTTCCTCAAGTTCATCCGGCATCTCAAAAACCTCACCAAATTCCCAGACGTTAAAGCTCCCCTCCTTACGAAGGAGGGGTGTCGGCGTCTCGCCGACGGGGTGGTTCTCTTTTGCTTGATTGCATAGCGCTTTTTTTACGGCACTCTTCAGATCAGGATTCTCATTCGCTAGCCGCGGGCTGATCACGATAGCCGAAACATCACCCGCCTTTGCGAAATTGATGATCTCCTCGACCGAACTCGCCGGATCGATCGGCACCGCGGTCGCACCGGCCTTTAGGATGCCGAAATAGGTCATTCCCCACTCGGGCATGTTATGCGAGAAAAGAATGACGCGGTCGCCGGGCTTGATGCCCTTATCGGCAAGAAAACCGGCTGCCCGAAGCGTGAGCTCGCGGACGTCCTCAAAGGTGTATTGCTCCTTGCGGCCGTTGCGCTCGATCCGCATCGCAACACGCGTCGGGAACCGCTTGGTCGAAGTATCGAAAAGGTCGAGCAGGTCCTTATAAGTATGCGACCGCCGTTCCTGCGTCTTGAGCTCTTCTTCGAGCGTCGGCAGGACCCACTTCTTCATTCCGGGGAAATGGACCTTGAGCCAATAGTCGTACCAATCAAGCTTTTCCGGATACCAAGGCAGCAGATGCTTCTCTTTCTCGCGCACAACGGACATAAGGCCGCGGACGTTGTCCGACCGATAAAGATATTCGTTGTCGATCATGAACGGCTTGAACATCGCGAAGGCGTGCATCGTCTCGCTCGTCGTCCGTTTGAATTCTTCTGTCGACTTCTTTAGGTCGGAAATGATGTTGCCGATCCGCCCGCCGCCCCAGCGAGGCGTTGCCCGGTCCATCAGGTCGTCGGCCCGCTTGGCAAGCTTGTTGAGCATCGGCGCGGACGTGAGTTCATACGTCCGCTGCTTGACCGGTGCCGCCTCGATCATTCCGGCGAGTTTGTTGACGATCTTGCTGCCCGTCTCTTTCTCTTCGAAATGCTGGCGCTTGTAAAGACCGACAAGCCCGACGATGCGCTTCATATCGTTCGGGTTCGAATCGCCCGACGAAGCCTGAAAAACGAGCGGCGGGTTGTCATCGACCAGTGCGTTCATCGCCGCCGCAAGTATCACGCCGGCAACCATATCGACCGGGATTATGTCGAGGATCAGCTTTTCATTGACCGGAATTATCGGCTGGCCGCGGAGCGCGATGAGGATCAGCGGTGCCGTCGTCGTAAAGCCTTCATTCCATCCCGGGAACGGATAGCTTTGCGACGATTCGACGATCGAGGGCCGCACGAGCGTCTTAACGATGTCGTCCTGCGAGGCGATGATCTGCTCGGCGAGCGATTTCGAGTAGGTGTAGATGTTCGTCCAGCCCCAGTACTCGGCACGCTCGGCACCGAGCTCGGTCGTCCGCTCGCGGATCCACATTTTGCGTTCGCGGAAGATGGCGGACTTGAGCTCGGCCTCGTCGTCCGGGTCGCGGCCCTCTTCGATAAATCGCTTGCGTGCCTGCTCGCGAAACTTCGCTGCCTGCACCGCGTCGTCGGCTTCCTGACGTGCCTGTTCCGAAAGTCGAGCACAGTCTTCGACCTCGCGGTTGACGTCGAACGTCGTGCCGACAAGTTCGTTCTTCCGGGGAAAGTAGCCGACGACCGGCTCGTTTTCCCAGATCGCTCCGCTCCGTTTGCCCGCGACAAAACAGGTAGAAACATGAACGACGCGCGGCTTTTTCATCATCCGAGCGAGCTTGATGATGTTGTTCGAACCAACGACGTTCGTCCGCAAGGCCGATTCAAGCGGCGGGTTGAAAGTCACGTTACCGGCACCGTTGATGATGATGTCGGTATCGGCCATTATCGCCGCCGCCTGCTCTTCGGACATCCCGAGAAATTCGTTCCCGACGTCGCCATTGACCGGCACGACCTTTTCGCGAATGAACTCCTCAAACTTCTCGCCGTATTTCTCCCGCAGCGGATCGAACGTCGGCGAGGTTACGATGCTCGTCCAGAATCGCGTCGTCGATTCATTCTCATCCCGAGCCCGAACGGTCGCATAAACCTTCCCGACATCCGGGAAATTATTGAGCAGCATCGACAGCGTGACCTTCCCGACGAACCCGGTCCCGCCGATAAAGAAGATCGTCTTACCCTTAAATATTTCTGTTGGTGATAACTTCATAACGGAGCGCGGACACTCCTGTCCGCATCGCCGGTTCCTCCGGCGAGTTCACTTCAAAACTCTGCACAACGATATTCATCAACTCACCGTATGTGCCGAAGCGGTATTGCGAGCTCGGCGTCGCGGTTGTTTTGTTTTCGTCCGCACGGTTTCACGCTTCTCGTCCTTCAGGCTTCTCATTAGCGCTTCGAGGTCATGCAGTGTCGGCTCCTTGCACTTGCTGCATTCGTACGGATAAAACTCATATTTTCCCACTACCAATTCGGTCATTTTTTTCCTTTCTTAGCTTCAACTCTTAGCTTCAACGAATCCGATCTTTCGTTTCAGGAATTTCGGATCACGTAGGATCTGGCTC
>CAZGLZ010000075.1:0-6677 GCA_964526245.1 uncultured Chloracidobacterium sp.
GCTCCCCTCCTTGATAAGGAGGGGTGGACGCCGCTTCGGCGGACGGGGTGGTAGAACGTTTTGAGTCCGGCTTGCGGAAATTCCGCATTTGAAGTTAAGCCCTTGCTGACACGCGGGCTTCTGCAATTGGGCGTGTTCTGTTTTTTTCGGGCATCGCGCGTTCGCGGAAACAACGGAAACATCGCGTACAACGGAAACAACGGAAACACCGCGAACAACGGAAACATTGGAAACATCGGAAACATCGCGAACAATGGAAACACCGCGAACATCGCGAACGCGACGAACAACGGAAACGCCGCGAACATCTGGGGTAAATGGGACAGTTGGGACAAGCGGCCAGGCCTGGAGAATTGGGATAGTCGATTTGGGACTTTGGATCTGCATCTTCGCATTGTCAATTGTTAATTGGACCATTGTTAACTGGTTAAAAATGGACATTGGGCGTTGGGCTTTGGCGTTTGCGTTTCCACACTCGATCTATCTGTTCCGATTAATTAGTAATCACTAATTTCTAATTATTAATTAACTTAAATGGTGGGCTTCCTTCGGCTTCCCGACCGCTCACTGCTTACTGCTCACCGCCCACTTCCTCCCGCTGTCCATTCTGCAAGGACTCGAAACCAACTTGAACGGCGATCCTTGAGATGCGAGAGATATGGATGATTTGGAAGTTCTGGAGAGTTGCGAAGTTTCGAGAGTTGCGAAGTTCCGACGTTTTGAGTCCCGGCTTTAGCCGGCTGTAAGATTTACGCCTTCAGGCGTGAACGGATGCGGAAGCCCGCGCGTCAGCAAGGGCGTGACATCCGATACGGTTCACCGAAGTCGTCGGAGACGGTGGCACCGGTCGTTGAGATGTTTTTAACCACGGAAGAAGAAAAGAAGAAAACAAAGCCGCGGCCTGTGGCTTTCGTCTGTGTCTTCTGTGTTCGAAAAGGAAACCATAACCACAGAATGCACAGACCGAAGCCGCACAGAAAGACCGGCGGCGGAGCCGCGGGAACCGATCGCGGCGGTGCTTTCTAACCCATTTGGGGGATTCGCGTTCGAGCCCGTTTTGCCGTGCTCGGCCTATACCGTCACGGCCAGGCACCGGTTCTTTTCGTTCGGCGCGCCTGCCCAGATCGAGCCAAAAGACTTCCCGCCTGACGGCTCCGGAATAGAACTCGAAATAAAACGGATCCTAAAACATCAAAGATTCAACAATTCATTGCTCAACGACGACCGACGGATCGATTAAGCATTTGCTCTTTGGCTTCGCTATGCTCTTCCCAAGTAAATCCAAAGTCCTTTGTCGAAAACACAGGCTGCGGACCCACCAAATAATGCTCGCGGAACCGAACCTCTCCTGTGCCATCTTCATTTATGGTTGCACTAATGATCTCAAGAAGAACTCTTTCTTTAGCATGTATCGATTCCTTCTCGAAATCCGTCAATTTCCACGTTGCTCCTCGGTCTTTCGAAACACCGAAGGTCGTGCCAATCCAGAAATACCCAAGCTCATCGGAAGGAATCTGGATTTGCCGTTGAGCGTTTCGTTCCTGTATCGGCTCTTCCTGTTCATATTTCGATAAAGGAATCCAACCTTGATTTGTGCCAGCACGATTTTCTACAACGAACGTATACTCGCCGGGACTTGCAAACGTCCTAATTCGGAGACACCAACTCCCGTTACATTTTTCTGCAATAACAGAACCGAAACAGCAAATGCAGAGAAGAGAGATGATCAATAGAATTACAATTTTCATAAGTACTATGACCGTCATGTCCTTGCATCTCACTCTAGTCGCTGCATTTCGAAGTTCGAAGATCTAGCCTTGCTGTGCCGGTCGGGTTAGATAGAATTGTCTCACCAGTTAGAACGAATGTACTCTCTCTCCATTGATATTCCGCCCGTTTATAGGTGGCGGGGCAGCAATCACCGTTATTGGGGTATTCATTGTAAGTCTCAAGTACAAGCTGTCCCGAATCAACATAGACTGAGCGAAGACCATTCAGGGCCCTGTCTCCTGATTCGAAGCTCCAAATGAGCTTGGGAGTTTCGGAAAAACTCGGAATCTCATAAAGAAATATAAGGTATGGAAGGGCTGAACCTCCAGACGCAACGCTCATCACAACAGCCGCATCTTTCTGACCATCATTGTTTGCGTCTCCGTAGTAGATATGAACCAATCGAAGAGCGGGTAGTTCATCGAGTGTGTCTTTCGGATTAAAGGCGCCGTCATTCAAGGTGAATTTGTGCGGCGGATCGGAAGCCGGCCAAGGAAAGGTGAAGTTCGAGAAATCGATTGAACAAATGGGACTAGCGTCTTTCGGCTCCGAAACTTTCACAGTAGAAATCTGCTTGTTCAGGTTATTCGCTTCATGATTCGCTGCCGTTTCGTGATTCGCACAGCCGGTAATCACCATGCATACAAACAAAAAAATCTGCATTGTTTTCATCGCTATTTCCTTAAGCAGTTGAAGAATTTATCGTAGCCTGATTTCAGTCTATCGAACGCACTAACTCTTGCATCGTATGCTGATCTGCCAGCTGGTTTCTTCGACCATTGGCCATCGCCCGTGCGATATTTGCCCGCCCTGTTTCGGTCAGTGCCACTGAACGATCTTAGGATTCGAGCAACCGCGTGTAAGTTCCACTCAGGATCCCCATCAAATGTCTGTCCACCTTCAAGACTGGCTCCAAAAACAGTTTCGAGGTACATTCCGGATAAAATTGAACTATTCGCCCATGTATTGCAATTAATCTGGCCTGGCCCAATGTCCACATTACCAGTAGTGCCATCGTTTCCGTTATTCACCGGATTCATCGCAAACTCACTTCCTGTTGTTCCCCCTTCGAGCCTCCAAGTAGCTGCCAGTAAAGTTTCGGAAACGCCTTCAGCCCTTGATACGTGGCGGATAATTCCAGCCTGCAAATACCCAGGTTCAAACGCTCCTCGACTCTTGCCCCACGCACTGCTCGCACAATCTTCGTACTTCGATTTGTCGAAGGAATCCACAAAATCCCTGAGGTGGACGGTGAGGCCGGGGAGGGAATCTGGAGGGATGAATGTCATTGTATTCGAAATAGTTCCGACTATGTCGATGCGATATTGCACTTCGCCTTTGTCGTTGTAACCGAGAAATACTTCTTCATAAATCACGTCCCAGTCCGTTTTTATCCATCGACCATCATCTTCAGCGGCTTCAATGCTGTTTCGGTAGAATGCAAAGTAGAAGGGATGCCGCGAGAGACTCGCCGGGTGACTATCGCCAACCATTTCCATCGGGAGGTCAGAGCCCTTTGAGCCCATTGTTTGACCACGATTGAGCAGGCTCACGATCCAGCATGGACCAACCACACCGGCTCTGGAGCAGAACGCATCAGCACTGACCGTGCTACGGTTCGCGGGCGAGACCTCGCCTTCAGAGTTCCGGGGGTCGCTGAGGCTGCCGTGGGTGCCGACGTTGTTGCCGAGCGGGTCGAGTTCGGCGGGCGAACTCTCGCTGCCCTGTGCGTCAAAGATGTCGCCGTTCGGCTCGGCCGAGCGGAGGCTCATCCCGGCCGAATCCGTCGCCTGAAACACGACCGAACCGCCGGAGTCGCCGTTTTGCCAGGCGATCTCTTCACTGCCCGCCCGAACGCCGGTTTTGAATATATTGGTCGGAGTGGGTGGCTGCATGGTCTTAATGAGCAAAGATGCCTGAACGGGCGGATCGGTTTGCTTGTTGGGACGATTGTATCAGGGGTGTCAAGAGAAAATGGTGAGTGGTGAATGGTGAGTGGTGAATGGTGAGTGGTGAGTGGTGAGTGGTGAATGGTGAATGGTGGATTCCAGATTCGCTACTAATCCCTCGTCCCTCGTCCCTCGTCACTATTGAGAGCCCTTCCTTACGGTCGGGCCTCGGACGCGGCGATTCCGCGTTCACCATTCATCATTCATCGTTCACCATTCCAAACGGCACCCTCCCAACAGGTCGGGTTTCCGCCTGTGAGGTTGACGGGTGGGTGGGAAATGCGTCGGATGAACCGCCCTTACTTACGTGCGGGCTTCTGCAAGGCGCGCCCTTGCTTACGCGCGGGCTTGTGCAGGATTCGCCCTTGCTGATGTGCGGGCTATTGCACAATAGCTCTCCATCACACTTTGGGGGTTGATCAGATCATTTTTCGGTCGGTTAGGGAAGATAAACCACGGAATAAGAAAAGAAGAAAACGAGGAATTTCAGATTCTTCATTCATCGTTCATCATTCGAAGTACGCCCTTGCTGACGCGCGGGCTACTGCAGTGGAGCCCTCCCTACAGGTCGGGTTTCTGCCTGTGAGGTTACGGCGCGGACGCGAGGGGCTGTTGCTTTACCGACGTGCTGCGCCTTTGTAGACGGTCCCGCCTTTCATCACAAATTTCACATCTTCGAGGAGTTTGATGTTGGCGATCGGGTCGCCCTCGACGGCGATGATGTCCGCGAACTTTCCGGCGGTGATCGAGCCGATCTGGTCGCTCATGCCGAAGAGGTCCGCGTTGTTGACGGTGGCTGCCTGGATCGCGGCCATCGGCGTCATGCCCCACTGGACCATGTACGTAAACTGTTTGCCGTTCATGCCGTGCGGGTAAACGCCGGCATCGGTACCGAAAGCGATCTTTACGCCGGCCTCGACCGCTTTTTTGAAATTCTCACGCTGCTTCTGGCCGACTACCCGCTCTTTCTGCAGAACGATCTCCTCAACGCCGCGTTTTGAATACTCGCTCAGGATGTAGTCGCTGACGTAGATGTCGGCCGAGAGATACGTGCCCCGCTGCTTCATCATCCGAATGCCCTCGTCATCGATCAGGCTGCCGTGCTCGATAGAAGCGACCCCGGCCTTAACGGCCATCTTGATCGCGTCGGTGCCATGCGAATGGGCCGCGACCTTAACGCCAAGCCGGGTGGATTCATCAACGAGCGCATCCATCTCCTCTTGCGTATATTTCGCAACGCCGACGACCTTTTCATCGCTGAGCACGCCCGAGCTTGCTCCGAACTTGATCACATCGGCACCGAGACGGATATTCCAGCGGACCTTTTGGCGGACGGCATCGGGCCCGTCGGCAACGCCGGTCATCTCGGGCGGGAGCTTTGATCCGGTAAGCGGCGAGCCGCCGCCGATATCCGCCGGACTGCCGGTCGCCCCGATGTAGTAATTGGCGACAAGCATTCGCGGGCCCGCGACGCTGCCGGCATCGATCGCACGCTTGAGCGCGAGGCTGACGAACTCGACAGAGCCGAGGTCGCGGACCGTGGTGAAACCGGCAAAAAGTGTCCGGCGGGCAAAGACATGCGAGGTGGTCGCCAACTGGACACCGGACAACGAAGAGCGGCTGCCGATACCTTGTGTTGGGTCCCCGGAGATGTGGACGTGTGCGTCCGAGAGGCCGGGCAGCACGGTCATGTTTGAGAGGTCGATCACATCGGCACCTTCGGGAATGGCAAGCCCGGGGCCGACCGCCTTGATCCTCTCGCCTTCGATGATGATGACCTGGTCCTTTAGAACGCGGCCGTTAACGGTATCGATCAGGCTGCCGGCCTTGATCGCGATGAGTTTCGGCTTCGGACCTTGGGCAGCAGCGGCGAATGAAAAGAGGGAAACGAGAGCGGCGAGAACAACGATTTTCTTGAACATATTGTTTAGCGTTGGTGAACGAGTTGTGATCGCTAAACTCTAAAGCCGACAGATGCACTCCGTCAACCGCGGGGCGCGTCTGAAGCGTGCAATCCCGGCGAACAATAGAGTAGAAAAGACGGCTTGGTACGTAAGGCAGGCTGATCGGCATTTAATGCCAGAACTCGGAGTATTTTGATAGACTGTGCATAACGAAATGAACTCATTTGACCCTAAATTGATCGACATAGGCTTTAAGGTCGAGGACGGCGATCGGCTGTCGTTCGAGGACGGCTTGGCGCTTTTCAACACCACGGACCTGAATACGCTCGGGAAGTTGGCCGATACGGTCCGGCGGCGGAAGCATGGCCTGACGACCTATTACAACGTCAACCGGCATTTTAACCACACAAACATCTGTGTGGCAGACTGCAAGTTTTGCGGATTTTATAGACGGGCTCGGCAGGAAGATGCATATACGCACTCGATCGAAGAAGGCATCGAGATCGCTCGCAATGCGGTGGCCGAAGGTGCGACCGAGCTGCACATCGTCGGCGGGCTCAATTCGAAACTTCCCTTCGAGTACTACACGGATCTTTTCTCGTCATTAAAGCGGGAATTCCCGAAGCTGCATCTGAAAGCTCTCACCATGGTCGAGCTTGATTTCTTCGCGCGGTTTTACAAGATGTCCGACGAAGAGGTGATTGAAAAGCTCAAAGCGGCGGGAATGGATTCGTGTCCCGGCGGCGGTGCCGAGATCTTTGCCGAACCGACGCGTTCGCGCATCTGCGACCACAAATGCGACGGCGACCGCTGGCTCGAGCTCGCGGGCAAGGTCCACGCCGCGGGCCTGAAGACCAACGCCACGATGCTCTACGGCCACATCGAAACGATCGAGGACCGCATTGACCATCTCGTCCGGCTCCGCGAACAGCAGGACAAGACCGGCGGCTTTCAGTGCTTCATCCCGCTCGCCTTCTACCCGAACGGCACCGCTCTTTCATCGCTGCCCGGCCCGGACGCGATCGACAATCTCAAGACCATCGCCGTCTCGCGG
>CAZGLZ010000075.1:6777-18637 GCA_964526245.1 uncultured Chloracidobacterium sp.
ATCGCTGCCCGGCCCGGACGCGATCGACAATCTCAAGACCATCGCCGTCTCGCGGTTGATGCTCGACAACTTTGACCACATCAAGGCCTACTGGGTGATGCTCGGCAAGGCCACGGCCCAAACCGCGCTCCACTTCGGCGCCAACGACCTCGACGGCACCATCACCGACGGCGGCGAACTAACCCACGCCTACGCCGCCGAAGGCGAAGTGAAAATGACCAAAGCCGAGATCATCACCATGATCCAAAACGCCGGTTTCGAAGCCGTCGAAAGGGATACGGTTTATAACCGGGTGGAGAAGATCGCCGCTTGATATTGACGTAGTTACAATATGTAGTTACAATCCTTATGGAGTTTGCCTGGGACGAGAACAAGCGGAAAAAAAATCTCCGGAACCATGGTATCGATTTTGTCGGGATCGAGGAGTTATTTGAAGGCGAGACGGTCACGATTCTCGATGATCGGTTCGACTACGGCGAGCAGCGGTTCGTAACGTTCGGAACGCTTGAGGGACGAGTTGTTGCGGTCGCCCATACGGAGACCGACGACACGATCCGGGTTATCTCCGTAAGGAAAGCTACAAGAAATGAAGAAACGAGCTACTACAAAGAGATCAGAGACTGACTGGAAGCGTGTGGACGCAACGAAGGATGAGGAAATCGATACGTCCGATGTGCCGCATGTGTCGCCGGAAATGTTTGCCCGCGGCATCGTCCGCCGGGGCCTCAAACCCGTCTCGGCAAAGCAGCAATTGACGATCCGAATCGACCAGGACGTATTGGATTGGTACAAACGCCAAGGCCGCGGCTATCAAACAAAGATCAATTCCCTGCTTCGGGCGTATATGGAGGCCCATAAGGCATAACCACATCAGCGGCCCCATCACCGACGGCGGCGAACTGACCCACGCCTACGCCGCCGAAGGCGAAGTAAAGATGACCAAACCCGAGATCATCACCATGATCGAGCGGGCTGGGTTTGAGGCTGTGGAGCGGGATACGGTCTACAACCGTGTAACGGGGGCATAGGTTCTTTGTCGAGACGCGAACTGTTTGAGGTGCGAGGGCTGCGTTCGGGCGCCGGCCCCAGGCAACTAAACGCGTATCTGGTGAAACAAACGAAGGAAGCGTTTTAACTCTCAAATTTGTGTTTAAGGTAGCTCTTCCGATCCTGTTGTTTTTGTTTGTGGGCGTAGCGATGGTTAGCGACGCTTTTGCATGCAGCTGTGGTGGGCCGGGCCCAGTCGACTGGGCCTACGAAGAGTCGCCGAACATAGCCATCCTCAAACTAAGATCGCTCGAAAAATATCCCGACTCACAAACGGAAGAAACGTACTCCGTTGGCAATATTAGACAGTCGATCCTCACAGTTGAGAAGGTATTCAAGGGGAATCTGAAAGTCGGACAGAAGTTGCCTTTTCGGCAAGGTGGTGGAGCAGACTGCGTCTGGACATTTTCTGAGAAAGCGGTTGGGAATGAGTATCTTCTCTATCTATCTGCGAAGCCAGGAGATGATGGTCTTTGGACGGGCGAGGTCTGTTCACGTTCCGGATCAACCAAATACCGGGCATCGGACCTACTATATTTAGAGAAGCTGCCCAAAGTCTTAGGCAAGACCCGAATTTCTGGAAGGCTCGTTCAGCAAATAACGACAGCGGTTGAGGGCGGCTACCGGCAAAGCAAATTGCTGGCAGATCGGTTTGTGTGGATCACGGGAAACGGGAATGAAATAAAGCTGAAAACTGACGAAAACGGTGTTTACGAGGTATATGACCTGTCGCCTGGGAAATACATAGTAAGACCCGAAAAGCTAGTCGGTTATAAGATCGAAACATATGCCGGCGCGAAACAGGACTTTATTGAGGTCGATCTAAAGCCGAAATCTCACGAAGAGGTCGATTTTGATTTCGAAATTGACAACTCGATAAAGGGTAGGGTCCTGGACGCGAACGGGAGCCCTGTGTCGTTTGTCTGTTTAGAATTAGAGCCGACAGACGGTAAGCTGGCCCCCTACACATACTTAGGAACCTGCACAAAGGGGGGCGGTATTTTCGAATTCGATAAGATTCCCACAGGAACCTACGTGATAGTCGTCAATAAAGAAGGAAAGATCAATGGCGACCATCCGTTTGGCCGCTTTTATTACCCGAATAGATTGGAGCGTGCAGAAGCGGCTCAAATCAGCATTGGATCAGGCGAGCATCATGCTAACTTGATACTCACGGCTCCCGAAACACTCGACACAGTAGTTTATTCGGGAAGGGTAGTTTTTGAGGACGGCAAGCCGGTTCCCAACGAATTTGTAAATTTTGTTAGAAAAACCGATGTGCCGAGAAGCAGAAACTATAATCCCGACATTAACACGAAAACAAGTGAAAACGGTGAGTTTTCAATCAAACTCGTCAAAGGCTCAAAGGGATATATCTTTGGACGTTTCATAACATTCTCAGGGGAGTATGAAAGGTGTCCGAAGCTCGAGAAACTGATCAAGGCAAGCGGCAGAGGCGTGCCTACGCTTGAGACCCCGGCGTTAGAGGTTGATCCAGTGACCGATGTGAGTGGAATCGAGCTCAAGTTTCCTTTCCCATCGTGTAAGCGGTCGAAGATCGATTAATGGTTTGCGGGTCGCTGAAGGAAGTCCGAGACTGCCTCCCGACTCGGTACAAAAGATTACTGCTTAGCAATGAGATTGCTCACCGAACAAATGTAAGTTTTCCGTGCAATGTCGGCCTAGGTTGGGTAACAGGCCGTGGCAGAGTCCCCGGGACGATTTACAATCGCGCGTTTCTCGCATACGATGCCGCTGATGAAAAGAAAGCGGATCGGGGTAGTTATTGCCTTTGCTGCCGTTGCGATGGCGGCGTGTGCGGGTGGTGATGAGAAATCCGCCGGGCCGGGGACAGCGGAAGTGCACGTTGTAGCGACCGAAACGGGCCGGCCGGACATTTCGATCGAGAGCTACTCCGTTATCACGGCAGACCGCGACCGCGAGCTTCCGATGGCCGCGGAAGTAATGGAAATAAAGAAGCTTTATCCGCAGGCGATGCGCCGCAAGGATCGAGCGATCTTTGAGCAAATTCTTGCCCGTGGCTTCACCTTCAAAGGCGTAAAGGATTTCTTCAACCGGCAGGACTACATCGATAACCGCACTCAGGGGCCGGTGACCGATTGGAGCGTTAAGTACCACAACCTCGTTCTGCAGTTCGTTGGCGAAAGGTGCCTCGTGACCTATCGAAACGTCGTGACCGGAAAGAACGATGACGGCACGACCTTCACAGAATTCATGACGTGGGCGGATGTCTACATCCGTGAAGGCGGCCGATGGAAGATCGAGGCCGTCCACCTGATCGACTACCGCGAAGAGATAACAAATGCATCCTCGGCCCCTTGAAGCTCGGCCAAGGCTCATTGCCATCGTTTGGTCGGGTAGTTTGAGCTGACGCCCTTGCCCCGCGAACCGATAATCGAGAACCGTCCGCGTGAAAAAGTTGTTGAAAATCAGATCGTTTCGGTCCTATACTCTTGGGCTAGCACATCAGACAACAGGAGAAATGTTATGAAAGCCTTATCCGCTTGCTTTGCATTGGCAGTTGCGTCCTTCCTTTTTGCGAATGCGGCCGTGGCGCAGTCGCTTGAGGACAATGAGCACTACAGTGCGTTCAAGAGTTGGGCGATCAACACGCAAGAGCCGGACCCGCTACCGAATATGTTCAAGTTCTGCATTGAGTCATATGACAAGATGATCGCGAGCGGCGTTTCGCCATCGGCCCGCGTCCCGGAGGAGGTCAGAGAGGCCTCCGGCAAGTTTCCAAGGATCGAGTGGAAAGGAACGGTCAAAGAGATCAAGGAAAATTGGTGCGAGGCCGGAAAGAAGAAGGTCGCCGATGACGTGGCCGCCCGCCACGCGCCCTATAAAGCTCATCTTAAGGCCGATAAGCTCCGGATGGTCATCAACGAGACCCACGGCGGCGTCACGTCCTATGCTCTGGCCGGCGGGCGATATACGGACGACGCGAAAGCTCTGGCCGCGGCCCGCGTATGGTTTCTGGATGTCGGCCCGCCAAGCAACGAAAGTCAATATTGCCTTAACGGCGCAAGGCGAGCCACCGTCCGCCGCTATACCTTCAATGCCGAGCACAAGCTTATCTCGACGACAGAAAGGGCATACTGCGGAACCCCGCCCGCTTCGGCTTACCGATAGTTCAAAGTAGCTAATATCGAAAATCCCATCATGAAACCGATCGGTTGCGCTTGACATATGCAACCGATTGGTTGCATACTTGCGCCCTGTCGATATGAAGAGAGACGTTTTTCAGGCAATTGCAGATCCGACGAGGCGGGCGATAATCGCGCTCGTTGCGATGCAGGCTATGACGCCGAACGCGATCGCGGAGCACTTCGATACTTCGCGGCAGGCAGTTTCTAAGCATCTGCGGATACTCGCCGAATGCGAGGTCGTGTCGCAGGAGCAACGCGGGCGAGAGATCTACTATCAGCTTGAGGTCGAAAAGATGCGGGAGATCGACGAGTGGCTGGAGCAGTACCGGAAGATCTGGGAGACGCGGTACGAGCAGTTGGGCGAAGTGCTTGAGGTAATGAAAATGCAGAAGCCCGCGGAAATGCAGAAGCCTGCACGTTAGTAAGGGCTTAACACCCAACTTGACTGATACGCCCTTGCTTACGCTCGGGCTTCCGCACTGGATCGAATGACCTAGGGGCCAATATGGAATTTACTGTCAATAAAGAAACAAAAACCGTTTTGATCACCGAGACCTTCAGCGCAGAACGCGACCTCGTCTGGGACGCTTATACAAAGCCGGAACTGCTCGACCAATGGTGGGCGCCGAAACCCTGGACATCGCGGACAAAGGTAATGGATTTCCGCGAGGGCGGCCGCCGATTTTACGCAATGGTCAGCCCCGAGGGCTTGGAGCGTTGGTCGGTGCAGAGGTACACGTCGATCACTCCGAAGACCAATTTCAAGTTCTTCAATGCCTTTTCGGACGAGAACGAAAATCTCGAGCTTCCAGGCTCAGATTGGGACCTTGGTTTCAGCGAAGAGAACGGAAGAACAACGGTAACGGTCGAGATCTACAACGAATCACTCGAACGCCTGGAAAGGATGATCGCGATGGGCTTCAAGGAAGGATTCACGGCGACGCTGGGCCACCTGACAGAACTGCTCGCAACGTTGACGCAGGATCGAAATTCCTAAGTGCGGATCGTGATTTGGAGAAGAATATGAACGTAAAGCATTCAATGATCACAATAGCAATGACCGTCCTTCTCGTCGGTGCCGTATCCGGTCAGCCAAAACCGACGACGGGTTACGCGCCGGTTAATGGGCTCAAGATGTATTACGAGATTCACGGCGAGGGCGAGCCGGTCGTGATGCTTCACGGCGCGTTCATGACCATCACCGGTTGGGCGAATTGGGTCAAGGAGCTTTCCAAAACGCGGAAGGTGATCGCGGTCGAAATGCAGGGCCACGGGCGGACAGCCGACATCAAACGCGACATGAGCTTTGAAAACCTCGCCGACGATGTGGCAGCACTGCTCGATCATCTGAAGATCCCAAGTGCGGATGGGATCGGCTATAGCATGGGCGGCGGCGTCGCGATGCAGACTGCGATCCGGCATCCGGAAAAAGTGCGAAAGGTCGTCGTTATCTCGGCCGTTTTCCGCTATGACGGTTGGGTCAAGGAGGGACGCGATGCGCTACCGAACATCACGGCGGAGGTCTTCAAGGGCTCGCCTGTGGAAGCCGAGTATAAAAGGCTGAGCCCGACACCGAACGAATTCCCGGAGTTCGTCAGGCACGTAATTTCGTCGGCTGCAAGACCGTATGACTTTGGCGCGGACAAGATCAAGGCGACCAAGGCCCCGATGTTCTTTATCCATGGGGATGCAGACGGCGTGCGATTCGAGCACATTGCGGAGATGTACCGCCTAAAGGGCGGCGGCGATATCCATGGCGATATGATGCCGCGTCCTCAGTCGCGATTGGCGATCATCCCGGACACCACTCACGTCACTCTGATGAGCCGAATGTCGATGATCGTCCCGATGGTGGTCGATTTTCTGGACGCGAAGACTGCAAAGCAATGAAGGAGAATCGACCATAAGGCAAGTAACTGCGTGTGAATTCATAACGCTCGATGGCGTCCTTCAGAACGAGGAGAATGACGGCGATGGGTTCAAGTACGGCGGGTGGTTCTTTGGGTATGCGGATGAAGCATCGGGCGCGGTGATACAGGAGCGGCTGGCGAAGCCGGTCGATCTGCTCTTGGGGCGAAAGACGTTCGACATTTGGGAGCCCTATTGGCCGGCGCATTCTCACTTTTGGCCGAATGTGATGACGGCGACAAAGTACGTTGCCTCGAACACCCGCGCGTCGAGCGAGTGGCAACCGACCGTTTTCCTCGGCGGCGACCTCGCCTTGAAGGTCCGCGAGCTGAAACAAACCGACGGGCCCGATCTGCACATCTTCGGCAGTGCGGATATGCTGCAAACTCTCTTCAAAGCCGACCTCGTCGACCGGCTTGAGCTGATGACCTTCCCTATCACGCTCGGGACCGGAAAACGCCTCTTTCGGGACGGCACAATCCCCGCCGCATTCAAGATGACCGAGGGCCAGGTCACGCCAAACGGCATGATCATCGCCACTTACGAACGCGACGGCGAAGTGAGGACCGGCACACCCCAGGTCGAAGCGGATGAAGAATAGGGAATTCACCACAGAGAGCACAGAGTTTTTTGGGATTGGCTAATTGGGCTTTTAAGTTCGGAGGCTGGAACAAGTTCGGATTTAAGGTGTCTAAAGACATAGATGCACGTACGAGCGCTCAAATATCTATTTGTTGTTCTGGTTGTGGCTTTTGCCGTGTATCCCGGTAGCGCGCAGATTCAGACCAAAGATGAACGTAAAAAGCTTTTTGCCGATGTTGCGGAAGATGAAGAAGCGGTGGCGGCGTGTTCCAAGGCTATCCGTGAGGAGCAAATTAAGAAATTTGGAAAGCCCCTTCCGAAGATCGCGGGGCATTGTTGGGAATGTCCGTTAAAACTAGTCAAACCCTATTACCCGGAAACCGCTCGTCGATTTAAGATCCGCGGCGAAGTCCTGGTTGACATCATTGTCGACGAGAAAGGGTATGTTGTCTTTGCGAAAGTCAGGAAAGGGAACGGCATGCTGAGAAGAGCGGCACTGGAAGCAGCCAAACTGTCGCAATATCGACCCGAGGTTGCCTGTGGCAACCGTCCGATCAAGTTCCGCCGGACCATCAAATACTACTTCCATCCTGATATGTAACGACTGAAATTCAGAAGTGTTCGTTTGTTCTTTCTCCGTGTTCGCCGTGACTCTGTGGTGAGTTTTGGTCGATAATGGCATATGGTCGATCGGCGAGTAGTTGCTTATTGGGTCGCGACGCTTTGGCTTTGCGTGGGGATGCTGGCGAGTGCGGTTTTGCAGCTCATCAAGATGCCCGAGGTCTTGCAAAGCTTTGGCCGGCTGGGGTATCCGCGGTATTTGCTGTTGCTGCTCGGCGTTTGGAAAATTCTTGGCGTGATCGTTTTGATCGCACCGCGACTGCCGCTCTTGAAAGAGTGGGCGTATGCGGGTTTCTTCTTTGTTGCGTCGGGCGCGCTTTTCTCGCACATAGCGATCGGCGATGTCTTTGTCACTTTACTCCCGACCGCCGTGCTGCTTGTCCTAACCGTCGTCTCGTGGTACCTAAGGCCCGAAAGCCGACGGCTCGCCTAAGCGAGCCGCAGCAGTATCTGATCGAAATGTCTTTTCGCTATTTCCTCGGGGCGATGCGCAGCAACTCGCCGTTCGATTCGTCCGTGACGACATAGAGAAAGCCGTCGGGGCCTTGGCGGACGTCGCGGATGCGGCTGCCGCGGTCGGTCAGCAAATGTTCCTCGCCGGCGACGCGGCCGTCCTTCATCACCAGCCGCACGAGCCGCTGCGAGGCGAGCCCGCCGACGAAGAGATTACCCTTCCATTCGGGAAAGGCCGCCCCGGTGTAAAATTCCATCCCCGAAGGTGCGATCACCGGGTCCCAATAATAGACCGGCTGCTCGGTGCCTTCCTTGGCCGTGATGTCCGAGATGGGCTGGCCCGAATATTCTTCGCCGTAGGTCGCGACCGGCCAACCGTAGTTCTTGCCCTTTTCCGGCATGTTCAGCTCATCGCCGCCGCGGGCGCCGTGCTCGACCGTCCAGAGCCTTCCCTGGTCATCAAAGACCGCCGACTGGAGATTGCGATGGCCGATCGACCAGATATCGCCTAAAGCACCTTCGCGGCCGGCAAATGGATTATCGCTCGGCACGGTGCCATCCGGATTGATGCGGACGACCTTGCCGTTATGGGCCTCAAGCGACTGCGCCAGCGGCCGCATCGTCCTGAGGTCAAAGCGATCGCCAAGCGTGATGAAGAGCTTTCCGTCCGGTGCGAAAGCAAGCCGCGAACCGAAGTGCAGGCCGTTGTTATAGGTCGGCATCGCCCGGAAGATCACACGGACGTCCGAAAGCTTACGGCCGTCGGCACTCAGGACGCCGCGTGCGACCGAAGTGCCGCTGCCGCCCTCGCGTTGTTCGGAAAAGCTCCAGAAGATGGTGCGGTCCTTTGCAAAGTCCGGGCTGAGCGCAACGTCGAGCAAACCGCCCTGTCCGCGAGCCGTGATCGGCGGAAGTCCGCCCTGGCCGCTCTCGGCCGTAACTCCGCCTTGCGCGACCGGCGTCAGGCCCTCGATCGGCTCGCCAACCTTGCCCGCGGCCGAAACGATGCGCATCCGGCCGGGCTTTTCCGTTACCAAAAAGCTTCCGTCCGGGAGCGGCTCAACCGCCCAAGGCCGGTCGAGCCCCTTGGCCAAAACGGTCACCTCGATGGCCGCCGCGGTCTTCACGCCGCAGGCACGCGTCTGGCCCGCGAATGCAGGCTTTTGCTCAGGCGAATTCGCGGTTCGCGTCTCAAGCGGCTCGCAGCCTCTTCCTGAATCACCCGTTTTCGTATCAGGCTTCTGCGCACACGCCGTGGCCGCAAAGATCACGGAAGCCGCCATGGCGGTAACAAAATGCACTCTCTTCATCGATTCGTTTCCTCCTTGATGCCGGCCGCTGCCGCTTGCTCGATATGAACTTCGCACCCGCCCGCATGGACAGATGCGCCAACGCCGCAGAAACCGTTTCCTCAAGTTTAACAAATCCGGCCTCCCGGGCGAATGTGTACAAACTCCGGATCACTTGAATCTACAGAAACCCTAGACATATACGTTATACTGAGAAAAAAATCACGTCGCGAGCCGAAGCAAGGAGGCGGTCGACTTTCTTCAAGAAAAACTTAAGGTACATTGAGGTGATGATCAGAACTCTATTCATCCTACTTGTTTGCATGCTCATATTTTCGGGCGTCTGTGCTGCTCAAGAAGTTCCGTTCGCGAGTTTCGAGAGGGCCGTCCGTGAGGAAAAGGGCGGGTTCGCCGGCGATAAGAGCAAGCTTTCGAAGGTTTTCCAAGATGAGCGGAACCGTCTCGGGAAGGATTTTGAAAGCGAGCTATGGAAGTATCTAGGCGATGACGCTGATAAACACTTCTGGATCGCCGCTTTTTTGACGAGCGGTTCGTACCTTCACGGGAACCCGGCAATGCCAGGCCTTGCATTTCAGATAAGGACAAGAAATCTGAAGTTGTTAGAGGGGCGAACCGACAATCGAAGCCGCGGGCGTGCGGTTTCGATCAATCGCCATCTTGCCATCTCGGCCAAGCTCGAAGGGAAACAAACGGACGCCATCATGTATCGCGACAAAGCTGAGGCGATCTTTGCAAAAGACCGCGATGGGCTGTGGGCGTACGTCTCCGGGCAAACCGATTATAGCCGCTGCGTTTACGAGAATATCGAGGGCAGCATCGACGCATGCGACCCGAACCCGCCGCCAAAGGAACGTATTGTCTCCGCCGGGTGGATGAACAAACGGGCCTCGAACTACAAAAATCCACCGTATCCGTCGGGCGTGGCAAAAAGCCGAGCGGGTCGGGTCGACGTCCGGATACTTGTAGGCGGAGACGGCTCCGTAATATCAGCCGAGATCATTCGCGGCTCTGCCGAACTCCACCAGGCCGCTATCGAAGCCGCCATGAGACTGAAGTTTGGGCCGACAATTCTTTCGGGCGTCCCCACCAAAGTCTCGGGCTGGGTCTCGTTCGATTTCCGGCCTTAGTAGTTCAAAAAGGTTCACCCTTCAGCCTAATTCCGATTAAATGCGTTATAGGCGGCTTGGGCTTCGGGGCTGTCGAAGAGTGCGGTGTGGCCGCCGTTGGCAATTTCGACGAATTGGCGGGACTGGCGGGTCGTAATTCGTCATTCGCTTCCTTTTTCGGCAAGATAGCTGTTCGCCAGCATGATCCGCTCCGCGTCTGAGGGATGAGAACTCCGAAAGAGCATAAAAAATACGGTTGGGTTCGGGACACGTGTCGCTGATCCGGTCGTCCAACTCGAGACCATCTCGGCAAACGCCTGACCCTGCCCGGTAAGCTCCAATCCGAAACGATCGGCCTCAAGCTCAACGTGCTGCCGAAAGACGTTGGCCGGAGGCAACGCGATCAGGAATAGTAGGTTAAGGACCGGGATCATCAGCAGGCAGGATGCCGGGTGTCCCATAGAACCGAATCCAAGTGTTTTCGGATATCGGACGGTTAGCGTTATGCAGATGCGGTGCAGAAGATAAAGGAGAATCAATACTATGAGCGTTCCCACCAACCATCCCTTCAGATTATCGTCTTCGGCAAAGTGTTTTGACTCGTGCGCGACCGTCTGAAGAGTCCAGCTTTCAGGGTAGGAGGCCATCAATCCTTTATTCAATAGGATCGTCCGCGAAAAGCCCAAGCCCGAGACATGGGCCATATCACAGGCGTCAAACGGTTCACAGTTTTCAAGCACGATCGATTCGCGTGGTATATCGCTCCGAGCAGCTAGCTCCGCGATCTTGGCCTCGAGCGGTGTTGTTCCGAGAGGTTCGAAGCTCTTTGTCCACGGCTCGGCTACAAGATAGCTGAGAAAGAGAACCGAAAAGACGGCGGTCGTCCACACCCACCACATCTTCGGACTGCGATTGATGATCCAGAAAACGAATATTGCTGCCAGCAAAGAAACTATCAGCAAAGGGATCGATGCGAGTATCTGACCGAAGACCCAATCGATGAGTGGTGCCGCAGAAACGTTCTTCGCGGCGTGCAGTTTCTCAATGCGAAGCCGCTCCAATGGAAGCTGTACCAATGAGATGAATATAAAAAGTACTGTCGAAAGAGCCAAGAACGACGCGTACTTGCCGTACCGCAAAGCCGATTTCGAAGCCCAACGGCCGAACCCAACTTTCAGCATGATCACAGGGACGGCGATCGTCAGCGCAGTATTGAGGCCCCAAACGAGATTACCGAAATGATGGTACTCTATCGCGCCCTGCGTCGGCACCGGAACCGCGACCGAAGATGCAAGGATCGGATCAACTGAAAAGAGTATGATCGCCAAGATGACCACCCACGCGGGCCGATCAATATTTTGCTTAACTAGGGTGACCACAAACATTGCTTTACCTGCCGCGCAGTCTATCAACCTAGCCAAGGGTTCTATTCCAACTAGCCCAGGTGCCACATTGTCAGGTCAGGCCGCAACGAGATGGAAGTAGCGGACTTTCAACTACATTTGCTCGGCTTATTGCGCGTGGATCTATAGCTCCAATGTCTGAAGCAATTTCGGCGATTCATGCCGCGTGCGCTAGTTTCCAATGAATGCGTTGTAGGCGGCTTGCGCTTCGGGGCTGTCGAAGAGTGCGGTGTGGCCGCCGTTGGCAATTTCGACGAATT
>CAZGLZ010000076.1:0-18377 GCA_964526245.1 uncultured Chloracidobacterium sp.
TGATCATCGCCTGCCGCATCGTCAGCCGCTGCATGTTCATTTGGTTGAAGTTGTACATATTCTGCGTCGCCATCGCGAGGCCGAACGATCCGTAAACGGTGCCGTAACCCGTGTTGTATCCGCCGGTGTTCGAGTTGTAGGTTTGGCCGAACGCGGCTGCAGCAAAAAGTGCATAAAACAGCGGGAGAACGAAGATCGAGGTATTGAGATTTCCTGTTTTTCTTGACATGTTATTCATCTCTGCAGGGAACCCGGCGGTCGCTCGGGCGTCATTTTGCCGACGAAAAGACCGCCCCAAAGAACGGAGCGGCCATCCAAATTAAAGTACTTTCAATTATCAGCGTACGAACGCATTCGGCGTCGGGACATCGCCCGGGATTCCGAACTGCTGGATCAAGATACCCGCCGTCGAGCGGTTGGCGAACCAGAAGCTCGAAGATGGCCGGAAGACCGCGGCATCGAACCGCCCATCGCCGTCGTAATCACCCGGTGCAGGAACATCGCCTGTCGTCCCGAACGGGAATCCGAAGAATGAGAAATCCTCGCTCCGCAAAATGAACCATTCGCCGGTCGAGGGACGGAAATAGGCGACATCTGCCTTACCGTCGCCGGTGAAATCGCCCGGCACTGTTCGGTCGGTCGTGGTTCCGAATGCAAATGCTATCGGTCCCGCCGTGCTTCTCAGCAGCCACCATTGACCAAGGCTCGGCCGCCAAACCGCTACATCGGCCTTTCCATCGCCGTCGTAATCGGCCGGTACGGGCTGGTCGCCATCGACACCAAACCCGACGAAGCCGACCTGGCCGTCCGATGATCTAAGGATGAACCAAGTTGCGCTCGACGGTCGGTAAACTGCGGCATCTGTTCTGTTGTCGCCGTCGTAATCCGCCGGTGCCGGAACATCCGTACCCGCCCCGAACGGGAACGCAAAGAAGGTCGAGTCCTCGCTTCGCAGGATGTACCATGCTCCTTCCGAAGGCCGGAAGAACGCGATGTCCCACTTGCCGTCACCTGTGTAATCTCCGGGAACGATCTTGTCTGTCGATTGCCCGAATGCGGCCGCATAGTTTCCGCCGTCCGAGCTTCGCAGGTACCACCATTCGCCCGGTCCCGGCCTGAAGACGCTTACGTCGGTCTTTCCATCACCGTCATAATCGAATGGCCCACGCGGCGGCGCTACTGAACTCGCCCCGCCACCCCAAAAACCGCTGTAGAGCGAAAACGAACCACCGGTCGCCGGAGCGCCCGCCACCGATTGTCCGATCGTTCCGTTAACAGAGAACGAACCGCCCGAGGCACTTCCTCCGCCGCCCGCGATCACAGATTTAGTTATTGAAAAATTTCCGCCCGATTGGGCCGGGATGTTTGCTCCGGCGGCCAGGACAAGGACAACGATAGAAAGGACTGAGGGAACATTTCGCCTCATAATTATTTTCCTCCTTCGGTTGCCGGCCGGATCCGGAAACGCAATAAGATGTGAGTTGTTAGGTACTAACTGCCCCACGATATTAATCCCTTTCCACAATAAAATCAACAAAAATCCACTTGAATCCGCAGACGCGAACAGCACCGATCGACTCGCTTGTTTTCGGTCCGATCGGTCTGGCCTCCTATCATTACGCGACAAAGGAAACCAAAACCGCTAATTTCGGCGAAAATTACTCGCAGCAAGCAGGTTTTTTCCCATTTCCTGCAACGCTTCTATGCTAATTTGTTGCTATGCCGACAGAGGTCACGTTGCTGCTCGATGAGCTGAATCAAAAACGCGGCGATCGCGAAACGCTCGACCAGCTCATGCCGCTGGTCTATGGCGAATTGCGAAAACTGGCCGCCAGCTTTTTGCGGCGTGAGCACGCGGTCTCGATCCAGACCACCGAACTCGTCCACGAGGCGTATTTCAAGCTGACGAATCAACGGGCGGTAGATTGGAACAATAAAGGCCAGTTCTTCGCGATCGCTGCACAGGCGATGCGACGGATCCTCATTGATTCTGCTCGGAGCCGGAAGGCAAAACGGCGCGATGGTGTTCGACTCTCGCTCGACGAAGCTCCGACCGTCTCCTACGAGAATGAAGCTAGCTTGCTTGAGCTTAACGACGCACTTGAAAGGCTCGCAGTGTTCGATCCGCGCCAAGCAAGGATCGTCGAGCTGCGTTATTTCGGTGGGCTTTCGATCGACGAGATAGCCGCTGTGCTTGAAGTTTCTCCGGCCACGGTTCGCCGCGATTGGACAATAGCAAAGGCTTGGCTTCATAGCCGGTTAAACAACAAATGATCACTCCGGCAGGATTTCCTCGCGTAGTCTTCTGGAAGCCATGGATATTGATACCTGGAATCGCATAAAGGACCTTTTTTCCGAGGCGATCGAACTCCCGGAACCTGAACGGGAGAGGTATCTCGCGACGATCTCCGACGTCTCCGTTCGCGAGGAGCTCGGGCGAATGCTCGAAGCCCACTTCCGCTCACCCGACTTTATCGAGAGGCCCGCTGTGGTCGAACACGGATTTGTCGAGCCCGGCCCTGAGGCCGGCGTCGACGATGTCCGCATCGGCTCGACTATCGATGAATACAAGATCATCGAAAAGATCGGCTCGGGCGGCATGGGCAGTGTCTATCTAGCCGAGCATTCCGGCGATGGTTTTAGCAAGCGTGTTGCTCTCAAGCTGATAAAACGCGGGATGGACACCGACCTGGTTATGAAGCGTTTCCTTATGGAACGCCAGATACTCGGCCGGCTTGAGCACCCGAACATCGCGGCCCTGCTTGACGGCGGTTCGACGGCCGAGGGGTTGCCGTATTTCGTAATGGAATATGTCGACGGTGTCTCGATAAAGAGCTTTTGTGAATCGAATCGTCTGACCACCAGAAAGCGGCTGGAGCTTTTCATAAAAGTGTGCTCAGCCGTCTCATACGCCCACCAAAACCTCGTCGTCCATCGCGACCTTAAGCCTTCGAATATTTTCATCAATAAGGACGGCGAACCAAAGCTTCTCGATTTCGGGATCTCCAAACTCCTCAGCCCCGATTGGGACGCGACGACGACCGAAGCGACCGCGACGCAGTTCCGCGTCCTCACGCCGGAATACGCCTCGCCTGAGCAATTCCGTGGCGAGATGACGACGACCGGAACGGATGTCTATAGCCTCGGCATCGTCCTGTATGAGCTGCTGACCGGCCGACGCCCGTTTCAGTTTGCGGGGATGAGTTCGTCCGAGATCGCCGAAGTTCTTCGCTCTGAGGAACCTGTCAAGCCATCGACTGCCGCGTTGAACCCGTATCGGGTATCGACCGTCCCGAATTCGTCGGAGCCCGCAAACGGCTTCGGCGATGTCGGAATGGCCTCTGTGACCGCCGATTCGCGATCGCTAAAGGGCGACCTCGACAACATTGTGCTCAAAGCGATCCGCCGCGAACCCGAGCGTCGGTACACGTCGGTACAGGAAATGGCCGACGATATTCAGCGTCACCTTGACGGGCTGCCGGTGACTGCTACCGCCGACACATTTGCATACCGTGCCGGGAAGTTCGTATCGCGGCATCGCCCGGCGTTCTTTACTGCGGTGTTGGTATCGGTCTTGCTGGTCGCCTCGGCCTCGATCGCGATCTGGCAGGCCGTCCGAGCCAACGAACAGCGGGCCGCTGCCGAGGAAAGATCCAGAGATATCCGAGCCCTTGCCAATTCGCTCATTTTCGATCTTCACGATTCGATCAGGGACCTTCCGGGCTCAACCCCGGCGAGAAAACTTCTGGTGGCGAGGGCTCTCGAGTATCTGGACAAGCTCGCCAAAGAGGGGTCAAACGATATGTCGCTGCAAATGGAACTCGCTGCGGGCTACGAAAAGATCGCGGACGTTCAGGGTAACCCGCTCGGGCCGAACCTCGGCGAGATCGACGGAGCGATCGAGAGCTACACAAAGGCTTTGGACATTCGCGAGACGCTTTTCGAGAAGGGCACGCCCGAAGATAGATACGCCACTGCGATACTGCACAGCAAGTTGTTTCGCATCATGCAGACGCGCGGACGGATGGATGAGGCCGAATCGCATTGCCGCCAGGCCGCAAACATTCTTGAAATACTCTCAGCCGATGATGCGACCAAAGTTCTCTACCGTATCACCGCGGCCCGCTTCTATCAGGAACTCGGCGACGTCCTCGTTACAAAAACAGATGGCGACGTTGAGCAGGCGATGGAAAATTATCGCAAGAGCATCTCGCTAAGCGAGTCGATACCAACATCGCCCATACTTGATGAGACCAGTGCCGACGGACTGAGCCTGCGGGAAAAAATGCTGAGTGTAACACAAATGGCATATCGTCGCCTCGGCCAGCGTTTTGAACTTCGGCAGCAATACGACGAAGCCTTGAGCGCGTATCGCCGAGCCCTCGAAGAAAGCGAAAAACTCCTCGCGGCAGGAAACCCAAGAAAGCCATCGGCCGAGATCGTTCTCGCGATATCGCTTGGCAATCTCGGCCGGCTCGAAGCGGTCACCGGCGATACTGCCGGAGGAATGGAAAAGGTCGATCGTGCGATCGCCATCTCTGAAAGAACATTCGCCGCCGACGAAAAAAATTACCTTGCCGCAAGCGAACTTGCTTTGGCCTACTGGAATTCCGGAAAGATCTTCCTCATTCAAAACGAAACCGGCAGATCGCTTGCCAGTTTTCAGAAGGCTCTTGACATTCAAAAACGCCTGCTTGAGAACAACCCGAACGACCTCTACAACCTTGGCAACCTAGCGGAAACCTACGCTTCAATGGGATATGCGATCGAGAAAGCCGATCGTGCCGAGGCTCGGAAGTGGTATCAGCTAAGCTACGACATCTGGAAGCGACTCAAGGACCGCAACCTTCTCGCGGGCTACTATGCTCACAAGCCGGGCGAGCTTGAGCAATCTTTGGCACGCGTAACTTCCCCGTAATGGCGATCTGTTTCACGCTTTTCGCTCAAGCAAAAACCGCGCTATCTGCATCAGTAGCGATGTGTCGGCTTTAACTTCCATAAGACTCGCAATGGCATCTTCATAGACCTGCCTCGCAAAGTCTTTTGTACCCTCTACACCCATGCTGCTCGGATACGTCGCCTTTTCCGATGCCAAATCTTTGCCCGCCGTCTTGCCGAGGTCGGCCGTTGACTGCGTCACGTCGAGAAGGTCGTCCATGACCTGAAAAAGCAACCCGATCTTTTCGCCGAACCTTGAGAGTCCCTCGAACTCAGAAGCCTCCGCTTCCGCGATGATCGCTCCTGCCTCTGTCGAAAATGCGATCAGCGCTCCGGTTTTGTTGATGTGAATGTTCTCGATCTCCTTGATCGTCAGCTCCCGGCCCTCGGCCTCAAGATCGAGCTGCTGCCCGACGACCATGCACGCCGCCGCTTGCCCGAGCCCCGAGATCAGCCTCATCTTCGTTTCCGCAGAGTTATGCGCATCTTCGGCGATGGTCTGAAATGCGAGAGCCTGCAGAGCATCTCCGGCAAGGATCGCCGTCGCCTCGCCGTACTTTTTGTGGCAGGTCTCGCGGCCGCGGCGAAGGTCATCGTCGTCCATCGAGGGCAGGTCGTCGTGGATCAGGGAATAAGTGTGGATCATCTCGACCGCCGCCGCAGTCCGCATCACCTTTTCGTCCGCCACGCCAAACGCCCGCCCGGCGGCGAGCATAAGCGCCGGCCGCAATCGCTTTCCACCCGCGAAAAGGCTCCAGCGGATCGCATCGCGAAGCTTCTGCGGCGGCCGCCCCTCGGCCGGTATCAGCCGATCAAGCTCTGCGTTGACAAGCCTTGCGGCCTCCTCAAGAAACTGATTGATATCGCTCATCCGAAAGCCGATTATCGGCTAACCGTACGGCAAATTCAAAAGCTTTCAGCCTTTGCTCTCGGCTTTTTGATACGCTAGATTTTTCTCAATGGCAGTTTCAAGCGAAGAATTTCGAGCCGCCCTCTCCCGCTTTGCGAGCGGCGTTACCGTCGTGACCTCTGTTGACGGCGACGGCCGGCCGCATGGCATCACCGTCTCGGCGTTCTGTTCCGTCTCGCTCGAGCCGCCGCTCGTGCTTGTTTGTATCGAGAAACTTGCCGGCAGCCACGCCTCGCTTGCCGGCACCGGCCGATTTTCGGTCAATCTTCTCGCCAGTGGCCAGCAATGGATATCCGACCGGTTCGCTTCGCTCGAAGCGGACAAGTTTCGCGACGTCCCGACGGCCACTGGCCTCTCAGGCCTTCCGCTGATCGAAGGCAGCCTTGCCTCACTTGAATGTGAGGTTCGTCAGGCCGTCGATGCCGGCGACCATTCCGTTTTTATCGGCGAGGTAGTGTCCGCCCGCGGCGATGGCGACGACCCGCTGCTCTATTTCCTCGGCGGCTATCGCTCGCTTGTGCAAGGCTAAGATGCCCATCGTTCAACACGCCGATCCGGGCTGCGGCCCGCAGGAACGCCGCTGGCGCGACAAATGCGTCGATGCCGGGCTTGACGACGACTGGCTCGAACGCCTGAATTCCCTCGCCGTTCTCGACCTGATAAGCATTTGCGAAGGCCATCCGGATGAGCCTGAGTTCGAGCACCGCCGTACGCCGCATATCAATTTCCGCGTCAAAGAGATCCACGCCGAAACCATCGCCGCTCTTTGGAACTCAGAGCGAGCCAAACTTACCGCTCTGATGGACGAGGCCTTTCTTGCTCTTCCGCTCTCGGTCGTCTTTGAGGTCCGCAGCGGCCGCGAACTCCGCTCCGGCTCGGCCGCGGACTTCGTCCTCTGCCTCCTCAAGCTCAAGCCCGCTCCGCTCTCGCTCGACCGCCACCCGCCCGCAAAAGCCGAGTGGTTCCGGCTCGCCATCGCCGCCATCGAAACCCTCGACCACCGCCTCGCCGAACATCTCGGCTAACCCCAACTCCCGATCCACCTATCTCGCCCCACCCCCGCTCGTGTCAGAGCTCCCGCTCGTGTCAGAGGCCCGACCGTCAGGGAGGGCGTCTGTTGGAATGGTGAATACGGAATCGCCGTGTCAGAGCCCCGCTCGTCAACCACACAGGCAGAAACCCGACCTGTAGGGAGGGTGCCTCTTAAAGGATGAAGGATGAAGGATGAAGGATGATTCTGAAATCCCTCGTTTTCTTCTTTTCTTTTTCCGTGGTTATTTTTCGTGACCAATCTAACAACGATCAGCTCAACCACGAAAGCGGAAAAGAAGAAACCGAAGGTTTACTTTCTCCCTTATCCTTTATCCTTTCTCCTTTCACACGCCGACCGGATTTCCGCCTGTGTCCTCACACAAAACAAAAACCGGAAACGCGGTCACCCTACGTCTCCGGCTTCTGACTACCGTCTACCGTCTACCGTCCATCACCTTACAAACGCATTCGGCAGCGGGCGGTCGCCGGTCGTGCCGAATTGAAGGATGAGCGGGCCGGCGGTTGAACGCAGTGCGAACCAGTTCGAGTTCGATGGCCGGAAGACCGCCGCGTCGATCCGTCCGTCGCCGTCATAGTCGCCCGGTGCAGGAAGGTCGCCGTTTGCTCCCCACGGGAAGGCGAAGAAACTCGAGTCCTCGCTGCGAAGCACGTACCATTCACCGGTCGAAGGCCGGAAGTATGCCAGGTCGGCCTTGCCGTCGCCCGTGTAATCACCCGGCACGGTCAGGTCGGTCGCCGAGCCGAACGCGAACGCACGGTTGGCTCCGTCGCTCGATCTCAGGTACCACCACTCGCCGCCGCCCGAACCGCCCGTCGGCCGGAAGATCGCGACATCCGCCTTCCCGTCGCCGTCATAGTCGGCCGGGACCGGCTTGTCGCCCGCGGTGCCGAACGGCGTCGCCGAAACCTGACCGTCCGAAGACCGCAGCGTGAACCAAGTGTTCGTCGATGGACGGTAAACCGTCGCGTCCGACCTCCCGTCACCATCGAAATCCGCCGGCGAGGGCACATCGCCCGCCGCCCCGAACGGGAACGCGAAGAACGTCGAGTCCTCGCTCCTCAAAACAAACCACTCGCCCGACGCCGGCCGCCAAAACGCCAGATCCGTCTTCCCGTCACCCGAGAGATCCGCCGGAACGACCGTGTCCGTCGCCTCGCCAAAAGCAAACGCCCGGTTCCCGCCATCCGACGACCTCAAATACCACCACTCCGATCCACTTCCACCAACCGGCCGAAACACCGACACATCCGTCTTCCCATCCCCATCCAGATCGAACGCCCTCCGATCGGGAGCGAAGCGAGCGACGCGAGGCCGTGACTGTCCCGCGACGGTTCCAAAGTCTCCGACATAAATGAACTTCCCGTCAGGCTGTAATGCCAGGGCATCAATTCCCCCATTTGCCCCCGGGTTGAACGAATCCGGCGCTCCTGTTGCACCGTCCAAGCGGGCGATGTTGCTACGGGCTTGTCCACCGATGCTGCTGAACAATCTACCGCCAACGAGGATCTTTCCATCATTCAGCACCGCGAACGAACTGACCAATCCATTCGCATTTGGATTCCAACTGTCCGCCATGCCCGTCACGCCATCGAGCCGGGCGACATTGTTGCGGGTTTGACCACCAATGCTGGTGAAAGTGCCTCCGACCAGAATCTTACCGTCCGGCTGCAGAGTAACAGCAACTACGGTGTTATTATTCGCGTTCGGACTGAAAGCAGAATCGAGAGTGCCGTCGGAATTTACCCGGGCAATACCAAGGCGGGTCGTCGCGACAATGTTATTGAAGAATCCGCCGATCAACACCTTACCGTCGGGTTGTAAAGCTATCGACTGAACAGCGCTGTTCGCATTCGGATTGAAGGCGGCATCGAGGGTGCCATCCGAATTGACCCGGGCGACCCTCCCCCGTGCTTCTCCTGCAATAGACGTAAATTCACCGCCGATCAGGATCCTGCCGTCAGGCTGAACTGCGATCGAATAGACGGCGTTGTTCACGTTCGGATCGAACGAGTCGGCCAAACCCGTCGCACCGTCTAGACGAGCAAAGCGACTTCGGGCCTCGCCGCCGATGTTAGTGAAAAAGCCGCCGACCAGTATCTTTCCATCGGGTTGAAGCGCTAAAGACGTTACGATGTTGTTTGCGTTAGGATTGAATGTGGTATCGAGCGTGCCGTCGGCATTGAAGCGAGCTATGCGGTTTCTGGGCTCGTTTCCTATGAACCCAAAGCTACCGCCGATGATGATCTTTCCGTCCGGTTGAACGACAATTGCGCGAACTCGGCCGTTCGGGATCGGATTAAACGAATCGAGTGACTGAGCAGCACTTTCGGTGACAAATGCACAGGCGAGCAAAATGAGCACACCGAGAATCCTTATGCATTCCGATCTGCCTACTGCGTTAAAATATCCACCGATGATCGTGCCCAAGCTTTCCTTTGCGGCTTTGAAGGGGCAAACTTTCTCCGCAACGGGCCGCGTGGCGAATTTTAGGTTCGCCAGCACCAATCCGAGCAATGTCCATTTTCGATCTTTTTTACTTGTGAGCATTGATTCCTCCATATGTTTCGACGTTTTCACCGTTGGTTGATGGTGATTGCGGAAGAATCCGAAAACCGACGCCAAAAAAATGGATATTCGACAAAACTTGGGTTAAAATCACCGGAAAAATCTCGCATTACCAATAGATATGAACGATCAGGCGGCTTCCGAGATCACCACGATCTTGAAGGATTGGAACAGCGGAGACATCGCTGCCGGCGAAAAGCTGCTGCCCTTCGTCTATGACGAGCTGAAGCGGCAGGCAGGGATACTTATGTCCCGCGAGCGGCCGAACCATACGCTGCAGCCGACCGCCCTAGTTCACGAGGCATTCATGCGGCTCGCCCGCAAAAGCGACATCGAATGGCAGAACCGTGCACATTTTTATGGCATTTCGGCACGGCTTATGCGACAAATATTGGTCGACCACGCCCGGAACCTCGCGCCTACATCTACGACCGATAAGAACCAATCGGCGTCCAGGCATTCGTCGCGAAAGCTGCCGATGTAGGGCGCGACCGGTTTATTGTAAAGCTGGGTCCGAACGAACGGCAGGGTTGCTTTGATTTCCAAAACCGCGGTCGCCTTTGTCATACCCCGCAACGAACGAGATATCCATTAGAGTTAATGAGCCTCGATTTCGAGAAGATTTTTCTTGACCTATATGTTGTATGTGTGCTACGGTTGTTTTTGTGTGGAGTGCCGGGCATAAGTTGGGGTATTGGGGTTGGCGGCGGCGGGCCGGCGAGTGCGGCGGCTCGAAATTGAGCATCAAACCCGATACGACTATAGGCATTCGATACGATATTACAGGCATTCGGGGCAAATGTATCATGGGCGGCGGCGATAAGATCAAAGGCTTCCGGGGCAATTATCCGGCACCGCGGGCGGCGCTCGCGGGCTTTGGGGCGCCCGGCGGCCGCCTCTGCCAAGCGTTTCACGTGTTTCAGTTGTTTCACCCGTTTCAGCCGTTTCACATGTTTCATCTGTTTCAGCCGTTTCTGAAGCACTCACTCCCCGCAAAAAATGAAACACCGGGAATTTTGAATTCCGGGACTCAAGACTTTCTACCACCCCGTCCGCCGCAGCGGCGTCCACCCCTCCTTATCAAGGAGGGGAGCTTTCGGAATGCGGCAGCGCCGGCTAAAGCCGGGATTCAAAACTCCGCGGCGTTCGCGATGTTTCCGATGTTCGCGGTGTTCGCGATGTTTCCGTTGTTCGCGATGTTCGCGATGTTTCCGGCGTTTCCGCGAACGCGCGATCCCCGCAGAAAAACAAAACACCGCGAGTTTCTACCACCCCGTCCGCCGCAGCGGCGTCCACCCCTCCTTAACAAGGAGGGGAGCTTTCGGAATTCGGAACCCCGCAACTCTGGAAACTATTTTCTGTTTCGGCTACACTTCGGGTATATGCGAGAGCAATTGAAGCGATTCATTGAGCAGATGGACGAGAACTCGGTGGCGGTCATTCCGGCGGCCCATGAGGTTACGCGGAGCTACGACACGGAGTTCAAGTTTCAGCAGGATCCGGACTTTTATTACCTGACCGGCTTTCCGGAGCCGGACGCGATCGCCGTCATCGACCCGAAGAACAAGAAGTCCCCTTACACGCTTTACGTTAGGCCGCGTGATCCGCTGATGGAGACGTGGTACGGGCGTCGACAGGGCGTTGAGGGTGCTGTAAGAAATTACGGCGCCGACCGTGCGTTTTCTATAGAAAAGTTTGCCGCCGACCTGCCAAAGCTGCTCGATGGCCACGACAAGCTTTATTACCGGTTCTCGGTCGATAAGGCGCTCGACCAACAGATCTTGCAGTACCTTTCGGGCCAGCGGGTCCGCCGGCTCAAGACGGCATATCCGCCGCACACCATCATTGACCCGACCATCATCACCGGCGAAATGCGGCTTCACAAAACCTCAGACGAGGTCGAGCTGATGCAGATCTCGGCCGACATCGCCGCCGAGGCGCACATCCTGGCGATGAAAAAGGTAAAGCCGGGAATGAACGAAGGCCAGGTCGAGGCCCTGATGGAAGCCTATATGAAGGATAAAGGCGCGAGCGGCGTCGCTTATAACTCCATCGTCGGCGGCGGCTACAACGCGACCATCCTTCACTACGTTGAGAACAATATGCCGCTAAAGGACGGCGACCTGATCCTCATCGACGCCGGTGCACAGTATAAGGGCTATGCCTCGGACATCACGCGGACCTTTCCGGTCAACGGCAAGTTTACGCCGGCACAGCGGGAGGTTTACGACGTCGTGCTCGACGTTCAGCTAAAGTGCATCGAAGCGACCAAGACTGGAAACACGGTCAAGAAGCGGCAGGAATATTCGATCGAGCTTCTGACCGAAGGAATGGTCAAGCTCGGGCTGCTCAAGGGCAAGACGTCGGACCTGGTAAAGAAAAAGGCTTATCTCAAATATTACATGCACGGCGTTGGGCACTACCTTGGGCTCGATGTCCATGACGCAGGCCGCTATTTCAGCGATCAGGAGGCCAAGCACTCGCGGCCGTTCGCTCCGGGAATGGTGCTGACGGTTGAGCCGGGCATCTACGTCCCGCCGGATGACAAGACCGCTCCGGCAAAATACCGCGGCATCGGTATCCGCATCGAGGACGACGTTCTCGTCACCGAAGACGGCAACCGCAACCTGACCGCAAAGGTCACAAAAGACCCGGACGAGATCGAGGCGATAATGCGGAAGCCCGCACGTAAGTAAGGGCGTATTTACGCAGGTATGACGAGTATCGACGACATCATCCGGAACCTTCCCGCCCTTTTTGCGGCGCTCTTTGTCGCGATCCTTTTTCTTCAATCGGGGCTCGACAAGGTCTTCGATTGGAAGGGAAATCTCGAGTGGCTGACGGGCCATTTCTCGAAGACATTTCTTGCCGGGATGGTTCCGATGATGCTCGGGACGATCACCTTGATGGAGATCGTTACCGGCCTAGCGGCAGCTGCGGGCATCGTCTATTTCATCGCGACCGGCTCGCTCGTTGTGGTTTTCGCGGCCGGCGTGCTCGGTGCCGCTTCACTTACCGCACTCTTTTTCGGCCAGCGGATCGCCAAGGATTACCCCGGAGCCGCGGTGTTGGTTCCGTATTTTCTTCTGATGCTCGTCGTGATGTTCCTCACAAACCCGTTCGCGGCAAAATAAAAGCGGCACTAGGCCGCTGTTACTTTCCGCATTCAAGTTCTGATCAAGCAGAGGCCGAATCCGTGGCACGAAGCTTTTCGATTATTGCCGAAGCGAAGTCGGCAGTGTTGGTCGTGCCGCCTAGGTCCCGCGTAAGGTATTTGCCCTCGGCAAAGACGGCAAGCATCGCCTTTTCTGCCCGGTTCGCGGCATCGGTTTCACCGATGTGGCGAAGCATCATCAACCCGGACATCAGGATCGCCGTCGGGTTGGCAATGCCCTGCCCCGCGATGTCCGGTGCGGATCCATGAACCGCTTCGAACACCGCCCCTTGTTCGCCGATGTTCGCTCCCGGTGCAAGGCCGAGGCCGCCGATCAAACCGGCACAGAGGTCGGAAAGGATGTCGCCGTAAAGATTTTCCATCACGAGCACGTCAAACTGCTCCGGCCTCATCACAAGCTGCATACAGCAGTTATCGATGATCTTATCGTCGGCTTCGATATCGGGAAAATCCTTCGAGACCTCGTAAAATAGGTCAAGGAAAAGCCCGTCTGAGAGCTTCATGATGTTCGCCTTGTGGACGGCGGTCACTTTCTTGCGGCCATTGTCGCGGGCGAACTCGAAGGCATACGTTACGATCCGCCGCGAGGCCTTTTCAGTGATGACCTTAAGGCTCTCGACCACACCGGGCACAACCACGTGCTCAATGCCCGAATAAAGCCCTTCGGTGTTTTCGCGAACAATAACAAGGTCGAGTTCGGGATAGCGGCATGGAACATTAGGCAGAGCCTTTACCGGACGGACGTTGGCGTAAAGATCAAGAGCCTTCCTCAGGCCCACATTGACCGAGGTGAATCCCTTCCCGACCGGGGTCATTATCGGCCCCTTGAGAGCTACTTTATTCTCTCGGATCGAGCTAATGGCGTCATCCGGCAGCGTCGTGCCGTACTTCTCCTGTGCCTGTGCGCCGAGAATATGCGTTGACCACTCAACGTCAACGCCCGCCGCTTCGATAATGCGGACCGTTGCCGACGTTATCTCCGGCCCAATGCCGTCTCCGGGGATCAATGTGATGTTGTGCTTCATACGAATTTATATGCTGATATCTTATAATATTTTTTCGCTTTATGAACGTTCTCATTATCGGTGGCGGCGTGATCGGCCTTGCGGCTGCACGCGAGTTGCGTCTCGCCGGTGCCGGGCGTGTTACCGTTCTCGAAAAAGGACAGGCAGGCCGCGAGGCGTCATGGGCGGCGGCCGGGATGCTTGCCCCGGATGCCGAGACCGAGACGGTCGATGCAATGTACCGCCTTTGCCGGCGTTCGAATGAGCTTTATCCTGAGTTCGCGGCGTCGCTTTTCGATGAGACCGGTATCGACATTGAGCTCGACCGAACGGGCACGATCTGCGTAGCGTTCTCAAATGATGATTCCGAACATCTGAGAAGGAGAATGGCCGCCCAGCAGACTGCGGGAATCAGTGCCGAATTGCTTTCGTCGACTAATATTGCAGGGCTCGAGTCCTCGCTTTCCCCCGATGTTGTGGGCGGCGTCCTTTATCCGGATAACGGACAGGTCGAGAACCGCAAGCTCGTCGCCGCACTTCTGGAGTTTGCCCTACGGAATTCGATCGAGGTGCACGAAAATTCCCCGGCCGATGAGTTGGAGATCCGGAACGGAAGGGCCGTTGGCCTTTCGGTCAAGGGCAAGTCGCTTGAGGCCGATGCGATTGTCGTTGCCGCGGGGGCGTGGCAATCGGAATTGCTTGATAAGGCCAATGTCGGTTGCCCGCGAGTTACACCTGTGAAGGGCCAGATCATTGCGTACGAACGCGTTCCTTCGCTGCGGCATGTCGTTTACGGTGCCGGCGGTTACCTGGTCCCGCGGCGAGACGGCCGGCTTTTGGTTGGGGCGACAGTTGAGGACGCAGGCTTTAACACCGAGGTAACCGCGGAAGCTGTGCTATCGTTACGGCAGTCAGCGGAGCGGCTTTTGCCCGGGCTTGCCGGACGCGAGCCGGACGACAAATGGGCAGGACTGCGGCCGTTCGCTGCGGGCGGCGAACCGATCATCGGTGCGGTCCCCAATGTTTCCGGGCTTTTCGTCGCGGCCGGGCATTACCGCAATGGCATTTTGCTAGCACCGGTGACGGCTCAGTTGATCGCCGAAGCGGTACTGAAGGGCTCGTCGCCTGAGATCGGCCGCCCATTTCTTCCGGCATCCGGCAAGGAAGCCGCGGCATCGTAACCCACTTATGAGATCGGCAGTTATTCTCTTCATTCTTTTTTCACTCGCCGCGGCGGAGATGTCCGCCCAATCGAGGCGTTCAAGGACCGGCCCGGCCGCAAATTCCGCATCGGAGGCCGACCGAACCGAACGGCCTGTCCGCGAAATGTATGAGGAGGCCAATGCCTTCCGGCGGAACAAGTTCGAGGAATATGCAAAAAAGAAGATCGCCTATTCCGAGGAGCTAAGGCTTGAGACCGAGCGTGAGCAGAAGCAGCTCGCTGCGAAATATGCGATGGCCGCCGAGGAGCGGACCGGCCTCTCGACCGAAGACGTTTACTATAAGGCACTGCTCCATTGGATCTCGGAGAATCTCGAACGCACCGCCGCCTCGCTTGCCGAATACCTTGCCCGCACCGACACCGTCGGCGAAAAGGCGCAGACCGCCCGTTCGCTTCTTGTTGTCATTTACGCAAAGCAGAAGAACTTCGAGGACGCGACCCGCTACCTTGTCGAATATGACGGCCGCGAACCCCGACGTGCCTCGGAAGTCTCGCGGATGAACAATGAACTGGCAAAGGCTTACCTCGCGGCTGCGAGCCCGGCAAAGGCAGTCCAGTTTGCCGACCGTGCTTACCGCACTTCAAAGTCAATGCTTGCCGACCCGAGTCTTAAGACCCGCGGGCTTGATGAACTTCTCGACAACGGAATGCTGCTCTTCGAGAGCTATCGCGATTCCGGAAAATCGGCCGAGGCCGAAAGCGCTTTGACCGATATGCGCAACGTCGCTGCCGGCGTCGGTGCCTCCGACCTCTATTTTTACGCGGCCGACAAACTCCTCGTTTACCTTATCGACCAGGGCCGCAAGTCCGCTGCAATGGAGGGCTATATGTCCGCCCTCATCGAAGCAGGCAAGGCATTCGCCAACAAGGCCGTCGCTAGTGACGCGATCCGCCGGCTGAAGGCTCGCGAGAAGCACTACAAACTGATGGCCGAGCCCGCGATCGAACTCCCCGGCGTTGACCGCTGGTTTCCCGGCCAACCGCAAACGCTTGCCTCGCTCCGCGGCAAGGTCGTTCTTCTTGATTTCTGGGCAACGTGGTGCGGGCCGTGCTTCGATGCATTTCCGCACCTGACCGAATGGCAGCGTGACTATGGCGACAAAGGCTTTGTCGTCCTCGGCGTCACCCGTTACTATGGGCGTGCCGAAGGATTCAACGTCGATAATCCGAACGAGATCGAGTTTCTTAAACGCTTTCGCGAAAAGTATCGCCTGCCGTATGATTTTGTCGTAACCCGCGACCAGCAGGCACAGATCCAATACGGGGCAACGGCCCTCCCGACCGCGGTCCTGATCGACCGGAAAGGGACAATACGCTTTATCGAATCCGGTTCGAGCCCGAGCCGAACGGAGGAGATGCATCGCCGCATAAAGGCGCTTCTCGCTGAACAATGAGCCCCGCTAAGACCGCCGATAAACGCTCGAAGAGCAAGACCGAGAGCTTCTACGACCGAATTGCCGACGTCCATAACATTGCTCTTCGGGTCAATGGCTACCGTGCCTCGGTCGCAAAATACATCCGCTCGCTCGAACTTGGGCTGACCCCCGAGTCGCTTGTCCTTGATGCCGGAAGCGGCACCGGGATCATCACTCTGGGGCTCGAGGATTCGGGAATTCCGCACCGCGGAACGGTCGCCCTTGACCTCTCGCATCGATCGCTTGATATCGCCCGTAGCGAGTTTCGCCGTGATAAGAAGACCGATGATAAGCGGATCGAGGTCGTCCAGGGAAACGTCCTTGAACTTCCGTTCGCCGATGAGACTTTTGATCTGGTCATTACCTGCGGCGTGCTCGAGTATGTATCGCTCGAATCGGGCCTTGCTGAAATGGCCCGCGTCCTTCGCCCCGGATCGAAGCTGGTCTTTATCCCGGTCAAGCCCTCCCTGGTCGGGTCGATGCTCGAATTTCTTTACAAATTCAAGATACATCCGCTCGAAGATGTAAGACGGATTTCACAACAGTATTTTAGGATAGTGGGCAATCATAGGTTCCCGTTCAATGAACCTATTGCGTGGTCAAAAACGATCTTTCTGCTTGAGAAGATCTGACCCGAACAAAATCCGATGAAGATCTTCGACCTCACCGGCCCGGCTCATCCTGTTCCGCTTATTATCGCCCATCGCGGCGCAAGCGCCGTCGCTCCGGAAAATACGCTCGCAGCTTTTCAACGTGCGATCGATTGTCGGGCCGACGGCATCGAGTTTGACGTCCGGCTCGCAGCCGATGGCGTCCCGGTTGTCATCCACGACCCCTCGCTCAAGCGGACTGCCGGTCGACGCGGCAAGGTCGCGGCATATAGCTCCGAAGAGCTTTCGCACATTGATGTCGGAAGTTGGTTTTCGCGGAGTGGAAAAGATGGCACGAGGGCAGAGTTTGCCGACGAAAGGATCGTAACACTGGCCTCCGCACTCGAATTTTTGAAGGGCTTTCGCGGCGAGATCTACGTTGAATTAAAGTGCAAAGGCGACGACCTCTACCCGCTCGCCCGGGCTTCGGCGGCCGTCATTGAACGGGCCGAAGTCACCGGCACTTTGATCGTCAAGAGCTTTCGCCTGCCGGTCGTAACATTCTTTCGCGAAAATCTTCCCGAGGTTCGGACCGCTGCTCTCTTTGCTCCGAAGATCAAGACCATTCTCCGCAAAGAAAAGCACCTTGTTCGGCTCGCCGAAGAGATCGGAGCCCACGAGCTTTCCATCCATTACTCGCTTGCCACCGAAAAGCTGATGAAAAAAGCCGCGAAGGCAGGGCTTCCCGTTGCCATCTGGACAGCCGATCACGGCCGCTGGGTCAAGCGTGCCGCACGGCTGGGTGTCAAGGCAGTAATTACTAATGACCCCGCGAAACTCCTCAAAAAGCGTGAAGAGTTCCTCGGGGTCACCGAACTAAAAACCGCAGTTACTTCGGCCTAGCGAACTTCTCTTCGCTGACGGCCGCGTCGTGTTCTACCTTATCAACGGTCAGAGTAATTTCCATGTTCGGGATCACCGAACGGATCTTGTGCGGTATTTTGACCCCGTCCACCTCGCGGTAATCGCTCGGAAACGACTGGGTCTTGATCTCGCCCTGCGGTGAGATCGAGGTCGAGTCTGTCCGGACGATCAGGCCGCTCGCAACGTCGAAATAGATCGTGTCATCCGGCAGGCCCGATTGCTTACCGATCACAACGTAGGCATCGCTGCCGTTGACCTTTTCGATGCCCTTTACCTCAAGCGATGTATAGGCCGCATTAGGGTCGTAAGTGCGTGCAAATAGAGCAGTGTTCTTTTGTTGCTCGAGTTCCTTGCCAGAGCGTTGGCGAAATCCCTGGATCGGATCATTAGCCCACGAGGTTCCGCCATCGGTTACGTCAATGAATTGGCCGACACCGGCGAGGTCCATTCTGAGAGCTGACCGGTTCGGCGATGCTGCTAGTTGCTCGTAAGTACCGCTCAGCCCGATCGGCGAGAACGAAACCTTTCCCGTAGTGACCCGCGACTTGAACTTTGCGTTCGCCTCGCGTCCGCCGATAGC
>CAZGLZ010000077.1:0-17794 GCA_964526245.1 uncultured Chloracidobacterium sp.
CATCAACCAGAAGGGCAAGGACGTCATCTGTATCTACGTCGCCATCGGCCAGAAGGCCTCGACCGTTGCGCAGGTCCGCCAGAAGCTTGAAGAATACGGTGCGATGGATTACACCATCATCGTCAACGCTTCGGCTTCGGACCCGGCAGCTATGCAGTTCCTCGCTCCTTATTCGGGATGCGCGATGGGCGAATACTTCCGCGACAATGGCCGCCACGCCCTGACGATCTACGACGATCTTTCGAAGCAGGCCGCGGCTTATCGCGAGATCTCGCTTCTGCTCCGCCGTCCTCCGGGCCGCGAGGCATATCCGGGAGACGTTTTCTATCTCCACAGCCGCCTGCTCGAGCGTGCGGCAAAGATGTCGGACAAACGCGGCGGCGGTTCGCTCACGAGCTTGCCGATCATCGAAACGCAGGCGGGCGATATCTCGGCATATATCCCGACGAACGTGATCTCGATCACGGACGGGCAGATCTTCCTTGAATCCGACCTCTTCAACTCGGGCGTCCGGCCGGCGATCAACGTCGGTAACTCGGTTTCCCGCGTTGGTGGCTCGGCACAGATCAAGGCGATGAAAGCCGTTGCCGGTACGCTCCGCATCGACCTCGCTCAGTTCCGCGAACTCGCGGCATTTGCCCAGTTCGGTTCGGACCTTGATAAATCGACGCAGGCGCAGCTCGAACGCGGAAAGCGGCTGACCGAGATCCTCAAGCAGGGCCAGTATCAGCCGATGGAAGTCGAAGACCAGGTCATCATCATCTGGACGGTGACGAACGGCTTTGCCGACGACATCGCGGTCGAGGACCTGAAGGCTTTCGAGACCGAGCTGCTTGCGTATATGAAGAACACGCAGCCGGGTGTGATGAACGGCCTCCGGGAAAAGAAGAACCTCGACGATGCTCTGAAAGCCGAGCTTAAGGAAGCGGTCGAGGACTTCAAGGCGACCCGCTGGGGCAAGGGAGAAGCCGGAGCGGCAGCAGCTTAATTTAAGTGACGAGTGTTGAGCGACGAGTGACGAGCAGAAGGCGTGGTGCTTTCCGGGCTCGACCGATCGATAGACTTGATGGCTACCTGAACGCTTTTGAGACTCGTCCCTCGTCACTAAAAACTGATATATGGCAAGTCTTTTGGACATGCGCCGGCGGATCAAGTCGGTAAAGAACACGCAGCAGATCACCAAGGCGATGAAGATGGTGGCGGCGGCAAAGCTGAAGCGGGCGCAGGACCGCGTTATAGCTGCTCGCCCTTTCGCGAAGAAGATGTCCGAGGTTCTCGGCGGGCTTAGCGCTCGGGTTTCGGATGATTTCTCGCACCCGCTCCTTACCGAACGCGGCGATGAGAACTACCTGATCGTGCTGGTCACCGCCGATAAAGGCCTGGCCGGTGCCTTCAACGCGAACGTCATCAAGGCGGCGCAGGCATTCATCGCGGACAACCCGGGAAAGAAATTCCGGATGATGGCTGTCGGCCGCAAGGGCCGCGACTTTTTCAAGCGGCGAGAGATCGACCTGACCGAAGAATATGTCGGCATTACCGGCACGGGCACGGTCCGCTATTCGGATGCGGCGGAGATCGGGCAGAACGTGATCAAGACCTTCACCGAGGACGAGACGATCGACAAGGTCTTTCTCATCTTCACCGAGTTCAAGACCGTTCTTTCGCAAAAGCCGATCGTCGAGCAGCTCCTGCCGATCCCGAAGATCGCTTCGGAAGGCGCGAGCGAGGAAGCGGCACAGGCCGAATACATTTACGAACAGCCGCCGGCCGAGATCTTTGGCAAGCTGCTGCCCAAGCAGGTCGAGACGCAGATCTACCGCTCGATGCTCGAATCCGTCGCGTCCGAACAGGGCTCGCGGATGACGGCAATGGATTCGGCTTCAAAGAATGCCGGCGAGCTTATCGATACGCTGACGCTCAACATGAACCGCATCCGCCAGGCGGCGATCACCAAAGAGATCATCGAGGTCGTCTCCGGAGCCGCGGCACTCTAATCCAGGTCAAATGTGAATCAGAACAGCTGTCTTTAGGGGCAGCTGTTCTTTTTTGGTTAGGTGATGTTTGCGTCGATCCCGATCATTTCGGAATCTGGCATCTTCTTCCGCAGTGCAGGGGTCTTTTCGCCGAGAATGCCGAACAGTTCAACTCGACCTGCGCCGACTTTGCCGGAGCAAGAAGAAAATCATTGAACTCGGCGCCGATTTCGCATATCCTAACGGTGCTTTTCGCATTTTCGTTACTCACAAGACAAACTAACGGAGGACCCTATGTTTCTAGGAATCGGCGCTTTGTTGATGTTGATCTGCGTGATTTGGTTTGTAGTACTCAGTGTACAAACGGGTGCAAGCACGGGTGAAAAGGTGATCTGGGCGATAGTCAATCTGCTCTTTCAGCCTTTGGCCGGTATCATCTTCTTTTTCGTGAAGAAGCAGGGGCTTATCCCAATGATACTTGGCATCATCGGCGTGGTCTTTTACGGCTACGGTTTTACGACCTCGATGGGCGAGATCATGAGCACGATGCCATAGGATGAGTTTTTCGGATAAGTTCGCTTACAGGTGGCGCGAGCGGTTCTTCCGCTACGCGCCGCTTTTTGTTTGGCTCGGTGTCATCGGCTGGCTCTCGTCAGATTCGGGTGCGATGAGCGAGACCTCGCGGTTCGTCCGCCCGATCTTGCGTTTTCTTTTCCCCGAGGCAAGCGAGGAGACCATTCTGACGCTCCACGGGCTTGTCCGGAAATCCGCACACATTTTCGTTTATTCGGTGCTGGCTTTTCTTGCCGCACGGGCGTTTCTCAGAACTTCGATCGCCTCGGTTCAGCGACGATGGGCGGTTGTCGCGATCGCACTTGTCTTCCTCATCGCCTCGCTCGATGAACTGCACCAAAGCTTTTCGGGCGGAACCCGGACGGGCTCGATCTGGGACGTCGCGCTCGACACCGCAAGCGGAGCGGCAGCCATCGGCATCATCTATCGTCTACTCAACCGTCCTTTTGTGAAGAAACTCCTCGGCAACGCCTGACTGGGCGAAACCGCCTATCGGCGGTAAGCGGCCATTCATCAGCGGTTCCCGACCGAAAAGCTTCCAATTGGCCGAACTTTGTGGCATCATCTGACGTTAGAAATAGCATAAGGAGAGGTCTGAATGAGCATAGTTGACAAGGTTAAGGAAGCCGCGATGAACCAGTTCATCGAGGTCATCGAGTGGCTTGATTCTTCGCAGGATACGCTGGTTTATCGGTTCCCGGTCTACGGCCAAGAGATCAAGAACGGCGCCCAGCTCATCGTCCGCGAATCGCAGGCGGCCGTTTTTGTTTTCGAGGGACAGGTGGCGGATGTTTTCACGCCGGGCCGTTACACCATTGACGGCGGCAATACGCCGATCCTTTCGAAGCTCGGCGCCTGGAAATATGGCTTCAATTCGCCGATGAAGTCCGAGGTCTATTTCGTCAATACGAAGCAGTTTACGGATATGAAATGGGGCACCTCGAACCCGATAATGCTCCGCGATGCAGACTTCGGCATCGTTCGGCTGCGTGCATTTGGCGCCTACAGCCTTCGCGTCGCTGACCCGGCCGGCTTTATCAAGGAGATCGCCGGGACCAATGCTCATTTTCAGACCGAAGATATCGACGGCCAACTCAAGCGAGCGATCGTATCGGAGTTTTCGGACGCCATCGGCGAGATGAAGATCCCGGCGCTTGACCTTGCGGCGCAGTACAAAGAACTCGGCGAGGCTATCCGCGGAAAGATCAACTCCGACTTTTCGTCCTACGGGCTTGAGGTCACGAAGTTTTACGTCGAGAACATCTCGCTTCCGCCTGAGGTCGAAGCGGCAATGGACAAGCGTGCTTCGATGGGAGCTCTCGGCGACGCGCAGAAATATATGCAGTTTCAGGCGGCTGATGCCCTTCGCGACGCGGCCCAGAATGAAGGCGGCGGAGCAGGCCTCGGTGCGGGGCTCGGTGCCGGATTTGCGGTCGGCGGGCAAATGGCGAATGCCTTCGGGGCAGGCCAGCCCGGTGGCCAACAAATGGGCGGAGGCGGTGCGGCGGCGACGGTTGCTTGCCCGGCCTGCGGCAAGCAGAACGCTGCGGGAGCCAAGTTCTGTGCCGATTGCGGCGGCAAAATGGAGATCGCTCAGGTGCCATGCGTTAAGTGTGGTGCCAATCTCCGCGAGGGTGCGAAGTTTTGCTCGGAGTGCGGCTCTTCGCAAGAGAAGGCGAAGTGCACCGGCTGCCAGGCCGAGCTTTCGGCGGGTGCCAAATTCTGCCCCGAATGCGGAACCAAAACACCCGAAGCTGCGTAGGGTTTTACCCGAATTGCAGTAAATTTTACCGTCCTCCGCGTTTTGTCCCGAAACGAAACTCGGAGGACGCTTAGCGTTCGGCCCCGAATGCGCGAAGATAAAGAAGTTTTCAGGAGCAAAAAATGCCGATAAGCCCAGAGTTGCTAGAGATTCTCCGCTGCCCAAAGTGCAAGGCGGAGGTGAAGATCAACGAAGAAGAAACCAAGATCACCTGCCAGAATCCGGAGTGCCGGCTGGTCTATCCCGTTCGCGATGAGATACCGGTAATGATCATTGAGGAAGCTTCGCCCGCAAATGGCTAGAGAGCTCTGCGGCACGATATGATATCGCGACGCCAAGCATCACTGTTCCTTGATTGCCTGGCGGTCGAAGTGATACGCCGAGAATTCAACCCGGCACAAGCGGCGCTGATTGACGCCCATGTCACTCTTTGCCGCGAAGACGAAGTTGCGGATTGGGGCGAATTCTCAAAACGATGTCATGAACTCAGGTCGTTCGAGCTAAATCTTGAATTTGGGCCGCCGGTGCGCGAGAACGATCTTGTTTATCTGCCGTGTGTCGGCGGGACTGCGGATTTCGATCGGCTCAGGCGAAGATTGCTGGGCCCGCACGTCCGCGATCACAGCGCTCACATAACGCTGATACATCCGCGAAATGGCACCTGCAATGATGTTGTCTTCGAGGAGATCAGCTCGCGTCTGGTTCCGTTCGCTCATCGATTTTCGAACATGAGTTTGATCAGACAAGAGAACGGCGGGGTTTGGAAAACGCTGGAAACGATAGAGTTCATCTCATGATCGAATGGCGGAACGTAAAGCGCATTCTGATAATACGACTCCGTTCGATCGGCGACACGGTGCTTGCGACGCCATCGCTTGCGGCACTCCGCCGACAGCTTCCCGCGGCACAAATAGACATTCTGCTCGAAGACTGGGTCGCACCGCTTCTTGAGGGTTTTGATGCCGTCGATAACGTGATTTCCGTCGGTCGCTCGGGCCTCGAGCGGATGCGAACCGCACGCCGACTTCGCCGGACAAAATACGACGTTGTTTTTAATCTCCACGGCGGGACGACCTCGACCTTCTTTACGCGGGCGACCGGTGCCCGCTATCGCATCGGGTACGCGAACTATCAATACGCGAATTTCTATACCGATCTTCTTTCATCGTCGGCGGATTTATGGGGGCGAAAGCCGACGCATTCGGCCGAGCAGCAACTGGCACTGCTCGGGTTCGTCGGCATTCCGGTCGAGGACCGGCCGCCGAGCCGCTTGCCGATAGCTGCCGAGGCGCTCCGATCGATCGAGAAGCGTCTCGCAAGTTCCGGATTGCGAGATCCGCATTCCCCATTCGTTCTTCTCCACCCCTCGACCGCGTTCATCACAAAGCAATGGCCGGCTGAAAACTTCGCCCTGCTCGCCGAACATCTTGCTGAGAAAGGCATCACGGCGGTCGCTGTTGCTTCGAAAAGCGAACGGGCGGTGCTCGAAGAGCTTGTCGCTCGGTCCGCCGTTCCGGTAACTACATTTGACGACCTTAGCCTGCCGGAAATCACCGCACTCGCCTCGCGGGCGAAGCTTTTTGTCGGGAATGACAGCGGCATCGCCCACATCGCGGCTGCGGTCGGGACTCCGACCCTCGTCATCTTCGGCTCCTCGAACCGCGACCACTGGCGGCCTTGGGGCGATGCGCCGAGCGAGATCGTCTTTGAGGAATTCGATTGCCAGCCATGTCCCGGTTACCGCTGCGAGGTCTTCGGCGAGCCGCGGTGCATACTCTCGATCCCGCCCGAGCGGGTCATTGCGGCGGCGGAGCGGCTAATTGAAAAGACCGATCACGAGGCAGAGATGCTATAATTTTCCTGTTCCGGGATCTTGATGGTCAAACGCTTTTCAATACTCGCGGTATTGCTGTTCTCGTTGTGTGTTTCACGCGGCGAGGGCGTCCACATTTTCCCGTTCGCAGATGCAGGCGGCCAATCTGAGGCTGTGAGCCTGCTCGGCAAGAGCGGTGCAAAGCTTTACGGCTATTCGATATTTCCGCAGGACGGATTCCACGGCCAGAAGCTGACCAAACTTTGTAAAGACGCGGCCGGCGATGGCGACGGAGCTTGCCATACAGGCCTCCCGGCACTTGCGACCCGCAAGGTTGCCGCGGCATCTACGCACCTTATCACTGCGATCGGACCACAGCGCACCAAGTTCCTTCTCACATCCGGCTCCGACCGATCCCCGCCCCGAGTTTCCTAAGTCGAAGAACACAAGGAACATTCCCGGCCGCCCACGTCTAGACAAGCGAGCGGCGGGCAAGTAGAAAAGTCTCTTTCAGGCTCGGAGGAAACAAGCTCTAATGGGATCGCAATTTTCAGAGGACATTCACGGCACCATCAACCCGAACGACGCCGGCCACCTGCAGGAACCGGTCAGGCGCTTTGCCCGGACCGACTTTCCGCGGCTCGATGAATCGCTAACGGTCGAAGGAGCGCTTCGCCTTATCAGGCTCAAGGGGCTCGGCGAGCGGATCATTTACTTTTACGTGGTCGATGCGGAGAACCACTTACGGGGAATTCTCCCGACGCGCAAGCTGCTCACATCGATGCCGTCGGTCCGGCTGGGCGACATAATGAGCACGGACATCGTCTCGGTTCCGGCCTCGGCCTCGGTTCTTGAGGCCTGCGAGATGTTCCTTGAGCATAAGTTCCTTGCTTTTCCGGTGGTTGACGAGGACGGGCGAATGCTTGGCGTGGTCGATGCCGGGCTTTTTACGAAGGAAACACTCAATATTGCAGAGCGGCACCACGTTGACGACGTTTTCCAGATGATCGGCTTCGGCATTCAGCAGATCAAAGGAAAATCGGCGTTCGGCATCTTCCGCTATCGGTTTCCGTGGCTTATCGCGACAATGGCGAGCGGGACGATCTGTGCGTTGCTTACCGGCTTTTACGAGGCGACGCTGGCGGAGGCGATCGTTCTTGCGTTCTTCATAACGCTTGTACTGGCGCTTGGCGAGAGTGTGAGTATTCAATCGATGACGGTCGCATTGCAGAACCTGCACTTCGGCAAGCCGAATCTGAAGGATTATTTCCGTTGGCTGCGTCGGGAGGCTTCGGCGACGCTATTGCTCGGGCTGGCCTGCGGTGCGGCGGTCGGGTCGATCGCCTGGGTCTGGCGTGGCGAGCCGCTCGCGGCCCTGGTCATCGGGCTCAGCGTGCTGCTGTCGGTGCTTGCCGCGGGCATAATTGGGATGAGCATCCCGACGCTGCTCCATGCGATCCATGAGGACTCGAAGATAGCCGCCGGGCCGATCACGCTCGCAACGACGGATATCCTTACGTTAGTGTTCTATTTCAATATCGCGACGGTTTTGCTGGGCTGAGCCATCGTCTCCGAAGTTTGACTCTTTTTGCCGTAAACACTAGTATTTATAGTTTCGACTCTTGTAGCCGAAGTGTGCCTTTATGTTCGAATCGCTGTCCGACAAACTCAAGAAAACGCTGCGCGATCTGCGTGGCTTGGGCAAACTGACGCCCGAGCACGTTGACGCAGCTCTTCGCGAGATCCGGATGGCCCTTCTTGAGGCCGACGTAAACTACAAGGTCGCCAAGGAATTCGTCGAATCCGTCAGGGCAAAGGCCGAGGGGCAAGAGGTCTGGCAGGGGCTCAACCCGCACGAACAGGTCGTCAAGATCGTTTACGACGAACTCGTCTCGCTCATGGGCGGCACGTCGTCGCGGCTCGTTTTTACAAAGCAGATCCCGAACGTCGTGATGATCGTCGGGCTCCAGGGCTCGGGTAAGACGACCTCGACCGGAAAGATCTCACGCTGGCTTCGCGACAACCAGGAGCGTAAGCCGCTTCTTGTTTCTGTTGACGTATATCGCCCGGCCGCCCGCGAACAGCTACGCGTTGTCGGCGGCGCCGTCGGCGTTCCGGTTTACGAGAACAAAGAGACGTCAGACCCGATGACGCTGGTCCGCGGAGCGATGAAGCACGCTCAGGACCTCGGGTTTGACACGCTGATGATCGACACGGCCGGCCGTCTTCACATTGACGACGAGCTGATGGTCGAGCTTGAGCAGATCAAGGCCGAGACCAAGCCGATCGAGGTGCTCTTCGTCGCAGACGCGATGACCGGCCAGGATGCCGTGAACTCGGCACAGACCTTTCACGAGCGGGTCGGCATTACGGGCGTTGTCCTTACAAAGATGGACGGCGATGCCCGCGGCGGTGCGGCACTTTCGATCCGCCAGGTCATCGGCCAGCCGGTAAAATTTGTCGGCGTCGGTGAAAAATACGACGCCATCGAGCCCTTCTATCCGGACCGCATCGCACAGCGGATACTCGGAATGGGCGACGTCCTGACCTTGATCGAAGAGGTCCAAGGCAAGATCGACGAGCAGGAAGCACAGGCCCAACTGCTCAAGATGTCGCGGAACCAGTTCACGCTGGAGGATTTTCGTGCACAGCTTCGGCAGTTCAAGCAGCTTGGCTCGATGTCGAAGCTGATGAAGATGCTCCCGGAGCAGATGACCGGTGGGCTCTCGCTCTCGGAAGAGCAATCGGCCCAGGTCGATCAGCAAATGCGGCGGACCGAGGCGATCATTGATTCGATGACCAAGGCCGAACGCAACGATCATCGCATCATCGATGCCAGCCGAAAGACGCGCATCGCGGGCGGCTCGGGCTCGACGATCGCGGAGGTCAATCAACTGCTGCGGCAGTACGATCAGATGCGGAAGATGATGGCCCAAATGAACAAGGGTGGTCTTTTCGCAGGGCTCGGCAAGAAGATGCTCGGAGGCCTTTCAGGCGGATTAGGCGGAATGCTCGGTTCGGGCGGGCTCGGCGGATTGGGCGGAATGCTCGGCTCGGGAATGGACGATGACGGACCGGAACAGCCGGCCTCGCGTTCGATAAAGAAAAAGAAAAGGCATAAGAAAAGAAAGTGAATAGTAAATCGTAAATTGTGAATAATAAGAGAGTGCGATTTGCGATTTGAGTTCAGCAGTTTATTGGAAGATAAGGAAGATATGTTAGCAATCAGTTTGATGAGAATGGGCGCGAAGGGCAAGCCGTTTTATCGCGTTGTGGTCAAGGAAAAGCGTTCGAAGCGGGACGGTGCGTACATCGAGAATCTCGGCACCTATAACCCGATGGTGAACCCGGCCGAGGTCAGCCTCAAGCACGACCGCATCCAGTATTGGATCGGAGTTGGCGCACAGCCGACCGAAACGGTCGCGAGCCTGATCAAGCACAACGCAGCTCCTGCAGCGGAATAGGCTTTGCCACAGAGGCCACTGAGATTTAGGACTGTTTCTTTCAAATTCTCAGTGCTCTCCGTGAGCTCGGTAGTACGAAGGCATGAAAGAAGCTGTTGAAAAGATCGTGAAAGCACTGGTCGGCAATGCCGATGCGGTTGAGGTCGAAGAGACCGGCGGGAAGACCGTCCGGCTCGCCGTCCGCGTCGCGCCCGACGACTACGGCCGTGTCATCGGCCGCGAGGGACGCACGATCAAGGCCATCCGCAGCCTGCTTTTCATCGCCGGCCAGAAGCACGGCAAGCGATACCAGCTTGACCTGCTCGAGGATTGACGCTCGGCGAGAGAGATCGGATGAACGATCTGGTCGCGATAGCAAGGGTCGCCCGGCCGCACGGCATTCGCGGCGAGGTCACGGCCGATATCGTCACGGATTTTCCCGAACGGTTCGAGGGGCTTGAGAGTGTTACCGCAAAGCTTGCCGATTCGAGCCGGGCGGTATTGAAGATCGAGCGGTTCCGGTTTCATCAGGGCCGCGTGATGCTGAAATTTGCTGGCATTGATACGGTCGAGGCCGCCGAGCAGCTACGAAACGCGGAGATCTGCGTTGCCGCGGAGGACGCGGTCGAGCTTGAAGCGGACGAGTACTTTGACTGGGAACTTGCGGGCTGCAGCGTTGTGACGCTCGCCGGCAAAGAGCTTGGAACGGTCGCCGAAGTGATGCGAACAGGCGGGACCGAGATCTTGGTCATTCGGGGCGGTGAAAAAGAGTTTTTGGTGCCGTTTGCTGAAGCGATCTGCCCCGAGGTCGATATTGAGAATAGAAGGATCGTGGTCGATCCGCCGGAAGGCTTATTGGAGTTTTAGGTGAAGATTGATGTTCTTACAATTTTCCCTGAGTTTTTCGGACAGGTCTTTGATTTTGGAATAATTCGCCGGGCAAAGCTCGCCCGGATCGTTGAGATAAACGTCCACGATATACGTGAGTTCGCGACGGACAAGCACCGGATGACCGACGACCGGCCGTTTGGCGGCGGCGACGGAATGGTGATGAAGCCGGAGCCGATATTCGCTGCGGTCGAGCACCTGACGGGTGCGGCCGAGCGGTCGGGATATCCGGCCGGGACACGCGTCGTGCTGCTCTCGCCGCAGGGACGGTCGCTCAGGCAGCAGATGGCACGCGAGTTGGCCGATGAGGCACGCCACGTGGTCGTCATCTGCGGCCGTTACGAAGGCGTCGATGAGCGGGTCAATGACGCGCTTGTCACTGACGAGATCTCAATCGGCGACTACGTGCTCTCGGGCGGCGAACCGGCAGCTGTTGTGTTGACGGATGCAATCGTCAGACTGCTCCCCGAAGCGCTTGGCAGCGAAACCTCGGCCGAGAATGATTCGTTCTCCGACGGGTTGCTTGATTGCCCGCATTACACGCGGCCGGCCGAGTTCAGGGGAATGAAGGTTCCCGAAGTTTTGTTAAGCGGCGATCACGCCGAAATAGAAAAATGGCGTCGCGAAATGGCGATGCAAAAGACGAAGCGAATTCGTCCGGATCTTTTGGAGGGCGGACACTCTTGTCCGCCAGTAGAAAGTGAATAAATAAAGTGGAGAAAATGGTAAATGTGAGTTACTGAGCAATTCTCGCCGCAATGCGGCGATGCGGACAAGAGTGTCCGCGCTCCGTGACTGACCTCTTGCCGAAAATATATGAACAGACTAGATGCAGTAGAGAAAACGCAACTCCGGGACAACATCCCGGCCTTTCAGTCCGGCGACACCGTCAAGGTACACGTCCGCATCAAGGAAGGCAACAAGGAGCGTATCCAGATCTTTGAGGGCGTAGTTATCGCCCGCAAGCACGGCGGTGCCCGCGAGACCGTGACGGTCCGCAAGGTGAGCTTCGGCGTCGGTGTCGAGCGTATCTTCCCGCTTCACGCAACGGTCGTCGATCACATTGACGTCGTCCGCCGCGGCCGTGTCCGCCGGGCAAAGCTCTACTATCTGCGTGAACTTCGCGGTAAGGCCGCCCGCATCAAGGAAAAGGACACCCGGAATAAGGGTGCCAAGGCCGCCAAGTAGGCGTTCAGGCAGTTCTGATTTTTCAGGGACGGAGCGAGTAGCTGTAATTCGGCTTCCGCTTCGTCCCTGTTTATTTTTTTGTCTGCCGTCCGTGGTAACATCCTAAACGTGAATGGATTCAAGCTTCAGGCCGAGCGGTTCGAGTGGGAGATCGGCTTTGATTTTGAGGAGCAGGCCCGGAGCGAAGGCTATCGGTTCATCGCGGGGGTAGACGAGGTCGGCCGCGGATGTCTTGCAGGGCCGGTCGTTGCGGCGGCTTGTATTCTTGACCTTGCGAAGCCGGTTCCCGCCGGGCTTAACGATTCAAAAAAGCTTACCGAGAAACGCCGCGAGGCAATTGCCGCCGAGCTTCGCGAAAGCGCCGTCGCCTTTGCCATTGGGGCGGTCGAGGCCGACGAAATAGACCGCATCAATATCCTCGAAGCCACCAAGAAAGCGATGACGCTCGCGGTCGAAGCACTTGAGCCGGCCGCGGATTATTTATTGATCGACGCATTGCAACTACGCACGCTCCGCCTGCCGCAAAAGGCCTTGATCAAGGGCGATTCCATTTCTTATTCGATTGCGGCAGCGTCGGTGATCGCAAAGACCTACCGGGACGATCTGATGAAGCGGCTCGACGCCGAATTCCCGCAATACGGATTTGCGGGCCATAAGGGTTATGGCTCGGCTTCTCACTTTGCCGCACTCCGCAGCCACGGCCCGTGTCCTTACCACCGACTTTCCTTTAAAGGCGTGGCCTAAAAAAGGCGAAACTTTCAAATGACCGAAATCGTAATCTGGTCAGTTCCGGGTGAACTGGAGGAATTTCTATGAGGTCATTATTTTCTAAGTTACTGATAGTTGCCGGGCTTGTCTCGGCGTTCGCATCGATGGCTGCCGGCCAAGCAGAGTCGGCCGCGGTCCGGAGGGCGAAGGAGATCGCAGGCATTTTAAGCTCGGGCGATCGTGCTGCGGCCCGCCGCTACGTTCAGGAAAACTTTGCCGAGGGAATGCTGAAGCGGCCGATGGAGCAGCATCTTGGCTTTTTCTCGCGCGTCCACGACCAGACACGCGGGCTGAAGCTGGTCAAGGTCCAGGACGAAAAGCCCGCCGAGGCGACGTACATCGTTCAGTCCGAACTGACGGGGCTCTACGAGGCTCTGTGGGTTTCGGTCGAAGAGAATGCCCCGCACAAGGTGACGGGCATTGGGCTTCGGCCTCCATCAGATGCCCCGGCCATTAAGGCCCCGGCGAATGAGGCCGAGTTCGCTTCGCGGCTTGACGCTGCGGTAAAGAAGCTCGCCGCGGCGGATGCGTTCTCCGGAACGGTGCTGATCGCAAAGAACGGCGACGCCGTGTATAAGGGCGCGTTCGGTGAGGCGAACAAGGACTTTTCGGTGCCGAACCGGATCGATACAAAATTCAATCTCGGCTCGATGAACAAGATGTTCACGGGCGTCGCCATCGCGCAGCTCGTCGAGAAAGGGAAACTGAGCTACGACGACCCGCTTTCAAAATTCATTCCCGATTTCCCGAACGCAGAAGCGGCGAAGAAGATCACCATCAAGCATCTTTTGACACATACCTCGGGCCTCGGCGGATACTTTTCGCCGCGGTTTTGGGACAAGTCGCGGGCAAATCTGCGTACGGTCGATGACATGATGGCCCTCGTCCGCGAGGACGAAAAGGACGTAAGTTTCGAGCCCGGCAGCCGCTGGCAATACAGCAACACCGGCATGCTTGTGCTCGGAAAGGTGATCGAAGTTGCGAGCGGACAAAGCTATTTCGACTATGTCCGTGAGAACATTTACAAACCTGCGGGCATGGTAAATTCGGATACGTACGAGCTCGACCGGATCAATAAGAACCTCGCCGTCGGCTATCACAAGCGATTCACCGATGAAGGCGTCGCGTGGAGCAACAATATCTTTTCACACGTAATGCGCGGCGGGCCGCAGGGCGGCGGATACTCGACGGTTGAGGACCTGCTCCGGTTCGATAAGGCTCTGAGAAGCGGGAAGCTCGTCTCGGCGGAGACATTCCGGCTTTTGACCAAGCCGAAGCCCGAGGTCAACTCGCCGCGATACGGGTACGGGTTCTTTGCCGTCGTGGACGGCGGCCCGACCGGGCACAGCGGCGGCTTTGAAGGGATCAGTTCCGATCTGCGGATGCACCTTGCGAGCGGTTGGACGGTGATCGTGATGTCGAATTACGGCGGAAGTTCGGGGCCGGTCTGGCGGCTTGCCGAAGACCTGATCTCGGCGATGGAAAAGAAGTGAACGGAAATCGGGGCGGCTCGCGGAAACGGGCCGCCCTTTCGTTAGCTGTTTCGCTCAAAGATCTTTGAATTCGGGATCCTCGGGAAGACCTCTTTGATAGGGATGAACTCACCGCGAAGAAGTGCGAAATATCCGATCTCCGAATTCTCAAGCCGCGAGGCCACGGCCGAGAGCAGGTCCTCGGGTTTCATGTCGTTCGTCCGGTTCAGGAGCCCGCGTTCGCGAAGCTCGATAAAGAGCACGTGAAAAGGAACGTCAGGGAAATAATTGACCACTTTCTTGACGAGGTACAGCGCCGTGATCTCTTCGTAGTATTGGAGCTTACGAACGATCTCGGCGACCTTTTCCTCGGTCATCTCATGGCCAAGGAACGAATCCGTCACAGAAATGCTCTGCCGTTCGCGTTCGGCATTTGCAAAGTCCTCGGCCTGGCTTTCGACGGTCGCGGCGTATTCCTTCGCCTCCTCGAACCTGCCCTTCGACCGAAGGAATTGAAACGCGATGTCGCTGGCGGCATAGCGCCATTTGATGTCGATCGCCATCGAACGCCGGACGTGCTCGAGCCCGCTTTCGTCGTCGTTCATTAGCAGAACGCTGCCGAGCGTGTAGTGTGCCTCAGCGTTCTCGGGAAACTTCTCGACCGTTTCCCGCAGCAGCGGAAGTGCCTCGAGATTGCCTTTTCGCTCGGCGAGCAAGCCGGCCATCTCAAGCATTTCCTCGGCGGTCGAATCGCCCTCGGCGGCTTTCTTTTCGAGTTCGTCGTAGCGCTTGCGTGAGCTCTCAAAGTGGCTGTGCCGGTCGGCCCAGGTCGAAGCGATATGCTCATCCCACCGCTGTTCAAAATCGGCAATAAGCTCCGCGGCCCGCTCACCGAGAAATTGGTCCGATGCGGAGACCGTTGCCGTTACCGGAAGCGGCGGAAGGTCCTCGCCCGTCCAATAACCGAGCATTTTTAGCCGATCGGCAAGTGAGGGATGTGAGTCGTTGTAATCGGTCGGGCGCTTGACTGCGGCCAGTACCGTTTCGCGGTCGCGGTCGCTGTCAACGAATGAGAGCGAGCCGAGCATACGCGAAAAGACGTTAGGCGACGGCGTCGAGCGCTCGAGATTCTCTTCATGGATCGTTTTCCAGAAGACGTTATTCAGTTCTGCCCCTCGCGTTTCAAGTGCAAGCAGAGCCTCGCCAAGCGGGCGAGCCCCGACGAGGCCGGCGGCATAGCTGTCCGCTTCCTTTTCGTGCTCGCGCATCAGCACAAACGAATACGCCTGAAAGTAAGGGAAGAACCAATTGACGAATTTCTCGTAAAGGAACGCGAACTTGTGATCGTTCAACTCCTGCGTTTCGATGAACCGGCCCCAGGATTCACGGAGCTGATAAGCCCATTTGCCGAAGCCGCCGTGGCGGCCGGAGATGTGCCCGATCTCGTGGGCGACAACGGCCTTGAACTGATCCGGCGTCAGCGTCTTCATTATCGGGATTCCGAGCAGCAAAAAGACCCTTCGGCCGAACATCCCGATCCGCGGGATCGTAACGACGGCGGCATTCATTTCATCAGTGATGAGCACCTTGTCGGGAAATTTTGCTTTGAGTGCCTTGGTCGTTTCGCGGATAAAGCTGAAAAGCTCCGGGGCGTCGGCCTCTTTTATCTCGCGGCCCTCGGGCTCGGGAAACTTGGTGAAAAGCGAGCGAACCGCGCCGCCAAGAAAGCCGAAGAAAACGACCGCGCCCGGAACTACGATCCACCAGAATTGGATCGCGAAGAGCAGTAGCCGGCCGAGCGACTGCGGAGCAAAGAAAAGCAGGACGAGCAGCGAAAGCGGGATGGCGATAAAGAGCAGAATGAGCCCGAAGAAATAGGCATATCCGAGTGCCGCGAGCCCGAGGACGCGTCGCTCGTAGCCTTTTCGGTCTTGTTCGGCAAAGGCCTCGAGTTCCTTGATCAGAGAGAGATACTGTTCGTACTTCATTGCAGGGAGCCACCGGGGGCAAGGAAAAATTTTTCTGGGAGTTTACCAGACTTCAGGGCGAAATTGGAAGCTTTTTTTGGAACAGACACGAAGTCTAAGCTTCGAACGGTATCTCGGCGTCGCGGAGCACGTTCATTTCATTAGCAGTGACGCGGTCGAGCAGCTTTTGATCCTCGAACATCTTTACGAGTCCCTTGACGGTCGCGTAACGCGGTTCATCGGCAACCGTAACGGCTAGATTTATGTAAGAACGAAGATACTGATCGAGTCCATCGAGCAGCGAGCCGCCGCCGGTCAGAATGACTCCGCGGTCGTAGATATCGGCCGCGACTTCGGGCCGAAGTTCGGTCAACGTGTCCTTTATCAACTGGGCGATGCGACGGACGACGCCTTCAACGACCGGGTAAAGCTCGCCGATAGTTACATCAACGGCGGCCGGGCTTCCGGTCTGCACGTCGCGTCCGCGAACCTCGATCGATTTTGAAATATCGTCCGGCAGGAACGTCGAGACGAACGAGGTCTTGAGCATCTCGGTCGTTTCGTCGCCGACCTGAATGCCGCGATGGCGGCGGAGATGCGTGGCGATAGCGTCGTTTATCTCATGGCTCCCGTGGCGTTCGCTCGTCGAGGTGACGATCGAGCCTTTTGCGACGATCGCGATATTGGTCGAGCCGGCCCCGTAGTCGATGATCGCCGAGGCACGCTTATCGCTCGGCAGAACGCCAACGCCAAAGGCCGCTGCAAGGCCCTCTTCCATCATAAAGACCTTGCCGATACCGGCATCTTCGGCAGCGTTAAGAAGGGCACGCTGCTCGACGTGAGTTACGTCCGAGACCATGCTCATTACGGCCTGGATGGCGAGGTTCGAGCCGCCCGATTTTGCCTTGCGGACAAAATGGGCAAGCATTTTCTTGGTGCGTTCAAAGTCGGCGACAACGCCTCCGATGAGCGGGGCCTTGACGACTATGTCGCGGCCCTCGCGGCCCGACATATCCGCAGCTTCCTGGCCAAAGGCGACGATCTCTTCCGTCAGCTCGTTTATCGCGACGAGCGAGGGCTCATCGAGCACGACACCGCGATCCTTGACGGCGATGATCGTGCTGGCCGTTCCGAGGTCGATCGCCATCGAATCGGTCACGAGCTTTTTAAGTGACGAGATCTTAAGCATACATGCGGCGTTTGAAAGATTATACGGGTAATCGGGCCGGGGCGTAAAGAGAAATTTTGCCGAAGCTCACGCCCAGCGAACTTCGAGCACCTTTACGGGCTCGACGCGGTTTTTGACGGTGAGCGGGTCCAAAACGTTGACCGGAATTCTTCCGCCGCTTGCTTCGTGGGCGGCTTCGGTCATTATGATTTGGCCGCCTTTGGCGATGTCCTGAAGCCGTGCGGCAAGATTTACGGTGTCGCCGATGGCCGTGTATTCAGACCGCTTTTCCGAGCCGATATAGCCTACGGTCGCGACGCCTGTGTGGAGGCCGATGCCGACGGAGATCTCACTGAGGCCTTCGTGGCGAAGCTCGTCGTTGAGCGTGCGGAGGCGCTTCTGCATTTTTACGGCGGCCTTGACGGCATTGAGAGCGTCCTCTTCCGAGACGTTCGGTGCGCCGAAAAGTGCCATCAATCCGTCGCCGATGTACTTATCGAGCGTTCCGCCGTGTTCGAAGATGATCTCCGACATTGCCGAAAAGTAGCGGTTGAGCAGGCCGACGATCTTCTCCGGATTCTCCTTTTCGGAGATCGACGTAAAGCCGCGGATATCGGCAAAGAGCACGGTGATCTTTTGATTCACGCCGCCGAGCCGGAACGACTGCGGGTTTTCGAGAAGCTGCTTGACGACGTATTCGGGCATGAAGCGGCTGTAATTTGCCCGGGCGACCTCTTCGCGGGCAAGCCGGTTGTGTGCCTTAACGGTCTCGACCGTCA
>CAZGLZ010000078.1:0-17638 GCA_964526245.1 uncultured Chloracidobacterium sp.
CACGATGCCTGACGTACGAAAAAGAGCTCGGTAGGAGCGTGATGTTTATAGACACTATGCTGACGTTCGAAAAAGAGCTCCGTAGGAGCGTGATGTTTATAGACGCGATGCTGACGTACGAAAAAGAGCTCCGTAGGAGCGGGATATTGTTAGATCCCGCACGCTGAATGCGGAATCGCAGTGCTGAAGGCCGCCGTGTCCGTAGCCCGACCGTGAGGGAGGGCGCGATTTAGTGGCGAGTGACGAGTGACAAGGGCCGAATGCGGAATGCACAAGCCCGCACGTTTGTAAGGGCGGTTCATCCGACCCAATCTTCACCCGTCCCGTGATCGCACAGGCGGAAACCCGACCTGTTGGGAGGGTGTCTCTTGGAACGATGAATTTTGAACGATGAACGATGAACGATGAATGCGGAATCGCGTGTCAGTAGCCCGACCGTCAGGAAGGGCTCCATTGCACAAGCCCGCGCGTCAGCAAGGGCGGTTCATCCGACCCAATCTTCACCCGTCCCGTAACCTCAAAGGCAGAAACTCGACCAGTTGGGAGGGTGTCTCTTGGAATGATGAATTATGAACTATGAATGCAGAGTCCCTGTTCTGAGCTCCCTCTTTTGCCCAGATTCCGCATTCATCATTCCGAATTCCGCATTCGGGTCTGTCCCGGCTTTAGCCGGCTTGCGGTGCGGCCGCTTTCCGCCGGCATTGTAGACGAACACCGTCACCTCGCCGGTCGAGGGCACGTGCTTCTTCACCCGCTTGCCGTCGCCGTCAAAAACGTACTGGCCACTGACCACCGACCACTGACCACTGACCACTGACCACTGACGAGGACCTGCTTGTTCTCGGCGTCGTAAATGAACGAGCGGCCTTGCGGGTCGGCGATGACAATTCCGGCCGCGTCGTAGCTCCAGCCCTGGCCCGCGGCCATCTGGTTGTCCGAGGCGTTTAGATCGGGATTGAGCATCTTCTTGTCCGCCTCGCAAACGACCATCGTGCTGCCATCCACACATCCTTTCGGCAGCGTCGTCGTCAAATCTTCGTGACGGATTAGTCGGGGGACTTTAATCTGATCATTGTCAGAAAGAACTCGGTTCGTGCTCCACTAATTGTCACATTTTTCTGGAGCATTCCCGACTTGTCTTCTCAACTCGATTTTGGAGAATCTCCAGACACCATCAACCTTGAAGGCATCGAGCCAGCCTGCGAAACGCTTTCTTTCATTTCCTGCGACAACAGTAACGCAGGCACTGACGAAAACCCAGTCATTCCTGGGAGCATTGTAGACGTAGATTTTTCGATCGTCGAACACTTCAAATCTAGACTGCTGTCTTTTCTGGCCCTCAACATATTCCTCTTTTGATTCGGTTATGGCGAGCAGATCGTCGTAGATTTCCCCCCACGACTGCATACGCTGGAGTTCCATGAATCGATCAATTCGAGCATTCAACGCCGTAAAGTCGTCGGGTGACAGTTCAGTCGCACTCTTTTTCACAATCCCCTGGGCGAAGATACACAACGAACCAAATGTGAACAGGACGAAAAATACTGCCAGTACGCTTTTCATCATCAAAGCTCCCTTAGAAACAATTTACTTATGAATCCGTCCAAACCATTGACTTGTTTGCACAAGTTCACCGGGCTTCTTTTCTCCAGCGATAGCTCCTGCCGGATTAAAGTTCACTGGACCTTCTTGTAAGTTTTTTCCTCTTTGTCCGTAGTTAGAAGCCCGTATGACGCCGAGTCGCGCCTCGTCGTTTCGGGCACTGCGAAAATCACCTAGCAGCGTCTTTCTAAAGGTTCCACGGGAACGTCGATCGTTTGTATAGTCCGATGCAGTTGCCACGCTAAGCATTGCCTCATGTGCTTTTACTTCATCGGTAAGATCATATGCAGCAGCGACCCAACGACCAGCTCGCTCATCATAACGGAAGGCCAACTCGCCGTCTTCAAACTGCCGTCCATGTTCAAGCTCGTGGGCAAATCTGGAGTTCAGCGAGTAAGTTTCTCCGTCGGGGCCGCCAATATTGTCTATATTCACGAAAATCTTTTCACCGTCCGTGGTCAACTCGCCCTCCCCAGACGCGGACTGTTCTTTTCCGGATTTCAGGTTAATTACGTACGTAATCTTTGATTCGTGTAGCCTGTTTAGCGTTTTGAGCTCTTTAGCACATCTCTCACCACACTTCTCAAGAAACTCTTTGTACTTTTTAAACCGTTCTTCCGCATCCTTGCTTGAGAACTCATAAACCTCACCCGAAGGATCTACAAACCTATAAGGATTGTTTCTCACGTAGCTATAAAGGCCCAATTGCTGAGGATCCAACGGACGTTCCCTAGTCAAAATGATCGGATCTACTGAAGTGTAACGACCGATTTCAGATCGATACGTCCTCGCTTGGGCGAAATCCAGCCCGGTCTCCTCGTCGCGTTCGTAGCCGGTAAAGTTTTGGCGGACGGTGTCGGTGCCATAGGCGGTCCGGGCGATCTCTTCGCCGTAAGGCATGAAGTCGCGGCGGGAGATGGTGGCGCCGTTTTCATCGGTGAGGATTCGCGGGCTGCCGAGGTGATCGGCGGTGGTGTAGCTGACCTTTGGGGATTGGGGTGCGGCGACGGTTGAGTACTCGCCGATGAGCTTCCCGCCGGCGTCATAGACGAACACCGTCACCTCGCCGGTCGAGGGCACGTGCTTCTTCACCCGCTTGCCGTCGCCGTCGTATTCGTACTCGCCGACGGTCGAGACAGGGTTGCCGTTCAGGTCGAGCGTTTCCACCATCACCTGCTTGTTCTCGCCGTCATACGTAAAGCGTCGGCTTTGCGGGTCGCGGACGGTGTTCCCCGCCGGGTCGAAGACATAACCATCCGACGAACTGAGCCGATTGTCCGCGGCATTTGCCGAAGGATTGACGATCGGCCTGATCGCTTCGCAGCCGACCGGATTGCCGGATTCCGTGCACTCCTTTGGCAGCGTCATAGTCTGAGCCTCGTCGAAGTTGCCGTTGCCTTTGCTCTAAAGACGAAAATCTTCGCGAGAATATTCTTGCGAAACAGAAAACATGAACTCAGACGCGGCATCCCCATCACTTACGGTGGCACCAAATGCGTGCGGAAAGGCGTAAAGATTGCAAAGTCACGGGGCGACCAGAAGACCTCAGCTACGTTCCTTTACCAATCGAACTTCGCCACCGCCGCAAACCTCATCAGTTGTCGCACCTAAGGTTATAACAAGTTTACTTGGGCTTGCATGCGTCCGAAGTTTGACGGGAATGAAGAGGGTGACAGCATTTTCACGCGATACGATCAAAATATACTTTCCATTAGGAACTCTAGGTATCTCAAATCGCCCCTCAGCGTCAGTCTTAGTCTCAAATATGTCCTGTTGCTCACCTGCTCTTGACCTAAGCTTAACGTTTGCCCGATTCGTAACTGCGTCCTCGCTTATAAAGGAAACGACGCCGGAAATCCTTCGCACGGTCTTTTGGCTGATTACACATATGTCTTGACCGTCTACACGGAATCCCGTGCCACTGAGGGCAAATAAAAGAGCCAGCCAAGATATGCGGCGCAAGTGCAGTCGTATTAACATTACCTTCGTCCCCCTTCGATTCTCCTTATAGCGTTCTTCGCTTTAGACGAGAGCCCACCGCGAAATATCTGCCTAATCGTCGGTATTGCTCGTTTCTCGGCTCTGTTTTCCCGGTTCGTTTTTTCTTGTAAAATCTCGACACCAAATTTTGCTCGAAATCGATTTCGAAGATCGACAAGACTTGGATCTGAGTCGGCTTGGTCTGCCTGCCCCTGCTGGTTGAGCTCACGGATCCTGGCATTAAATGGGTCAATAATCTGCTGTTGCTCGAAGAAAGTCTTCCCCAGGCTCCGCAAATCGTCAACGTGGCCAAACTCATGCGCAATTTTCGAGGCTCCAATGTCTGCGGAGTTCTCTGTTTCAAGTGAACTGAGGACGGGATAGTTTTCACTGTCGTTTGGCAGATCCTTTCCTAGGTTTCTGCCTAACTCCATCGTTGCTCCCACGAAGTTTCCATCGGCACCGAACTTGAAATCCTTTACAATCGCACTTCTATTCTTGAATCCAACGGGGTCTGGCCTGCGATATTGCGATTTCCGTCTGCACCCGCGGGCTTCAAACGGTTCTGCTTTAAGAGAGCGTGAACGCCGCTAAATGTTCATTTGAGTCGAGTACTCCGCCGCAAGTTGCCCGAGGGCATTATAGACCGCCCGGCCGCGAAATGCGTCACCAAATTGGTGTAGTGCAGAGGGGGCCACGGGCAGAGATCAGATCGGCTGCGAGTTCTTACGGCTACGCCGCCCGATGTGCGGAAAGGCTCTGCCTTTCCGGCGGTGTGCAAAACGAGAGTGCGGCTCCGCCGCCGGTCTTTCTGTGCGGCTTCGGTCTGAGCATTCTGTGGTCATGCGTCTGTTATTCCGGAGACCACAGAAGACACAGACGAGATCCACAGAATTCACAGACAAGAACCACAGACAAGCTCCCGGTTTTCTTCTTTTCTTATTTCGTGGTTGGTAAATGGTCACACCTGATACCACCGTCTTCGACGGTTCCGTTCGTTTTGCGAAACGCGACCCACGTCTCGCGACGTGGGCTACATCAATCCCGTCGTCTTCGACGACTCAGGCAGGCCGTATCGGATGTTAAGCCCTTGCTGACGCGCGGGCTTCTGCATTTGGTCACGCCTAAAGGCGTAACTCTTCCGGCCGGCTAAAGCCGGGACTCAAAACGACGGGCTGAAGCCCGCACTCTGAACTTCGCAACTCTCGCAACTTCGCAACTCTCGCAACTTTCGAAACTATCCAGAACTTCCATATCATCCATTTCATTTTTTTCATCCATATCGTTCAGAATACCGTTGGCGGCAGATGAGCGATGTGCGAACATCGTCGCGTGGCTAAAGTGACCGGACATTGCGACGCGGCTCTTACCTTTGAAGGCGGAGCCGTGCGTATCACCGAAACGTTTCACGCGTTTCCGGCGTTCGCGATGTTCCAGCTGTTCGCGATGTTCGCAGCGTTCGAGGCGTTTCCGTTGTTCGCGGTGTTCGCGATGTTTCCGGTGTTTTCGCGAACGCGCGATGCCTTAAAGAAACAGAACAAGCGGGAGAGAATTGAGATATGAAGAAAAGAGATCTTGCATTGGCGGTCGGCGGCGGGCTTGCCGCGGCGGTGGCGGTAAAGATGTTGACGCGCGAGCGGAGTGCAAGCTGGGAGCGTGCCCGCGAGGTGCTGCCGCACAGCGACCGCTCGCGGTTCATCACGATCGACGGCATCCGGATTCACATACAGGAATTTGGTGACCCGAGCGGCCCGCCGCTGCTGCTCATCCACGGCTACACGGCCTCGGTCTATGTTTGGAAGTCGGCGGCGCCGCTTCTTGCTGCTGAGGGCTTTCGCGTTATCGCACTCGACCTCGTCGGCTTCGGCTACTCGGAAAAACCTCGCTGGTTCGACTACGCGATCCCCTCGCAGGCACGCATCGTCTCGCGGCTGATGGACCGGCTCGGTATCGGGAGTGCGACGGTGGTCGGCAGCTCCTATGGCGGTGCGGTCGCCGCAACTCTCGCGCTCGATTATCCCGGCCGCGTCGAAAAGCTCGTCCTGGTCGATGCCGTGATAAATGACGACGCCAAGCGGCACCCCGTTCTGCGGCTCGCCGCAATGCCGGGAATCGGCGAGGTGATAACGCCATTCCTCGTAGATTCCAAGGCGTTCCTGCGGCTCCGCATGCACAACACGCTCGCCCCGGCGAATCACCACATGATCACCGATGAGCGAATTAGCAACGTCCAGCGGCCGCTCAAGGCGGCGGACGCACACCACTCGGTGCTTGCCACCTCGCGCAATTGGCACGCCCGGCGGATCGAGAACGACGCCCATCTCATCGCCCAGCCGACGCTGCTCATCTGGGGCGAGGAGGACCGCGTCATCCCGCTTGCGAACGGCATAAAGCTCTATGATTCGATCGTCCGCTCGCGGCTCGTCGTGCTAAAAAATTGCGGCCACGTCCCGCCGGAAGAAAAGACCGACGCCTTCGTCCGCCTCGTCGCCGACTTCGGCCACGACCGAAAAGGCCGCGTTGCAGAGCCGGAAGGCGGCCGGCTGCATTCGTAATCGGTGTTAATCGAAGTATCTGAAATGACCCGTAATCGTCCACTCAAGAAGCCGATCCTCGAGCCGGGCACCGCCGCCGATGTTGTGGATGATCAGGTATCGTTTGCCGCTCGGGTCAAGGCGGTTGGAGACAAGCCCGATGTGCGTCGTGCCGCGCTCATCGAGGTCCCAGGAGACAACATCGCCGGGCTTGAACGCCTCGGGCGAGGCCGTGATCGGGAGCGACTTTCCTTTCCGGCGAAAATAGGCCTGCAGGTTCGGAACACGGCGATGGTCAATGTTGGTGTCGGGCTTGGTCAGTCCCCATTTCTGTGGATACTCGCGAAAGTTAGCCCGCATGTCCTCGTGAACCTCTTTTTGCAGGTCAATGCCGGCCCGGCGAAATGCCCGAATAACAACATCGGTGCAGGCTCCGGTCTCGGCCGGCACGTCGCCATTCGGGTAGGCGATCGTGAAATAGTCCTGTGTGTAGCCGGTCGTCACCTCAAGCTGCTCCTCGGCGCTCTTAAGCAGCTTGCGGACCTTGGGATTTGCGATCTCCGTCGCTGCGGGCGGTTCGCTCGGCGAAAGCGCCGGAACTCTTACGCTGCCGACCTCAGCGCAAGCCGTAAACACGCACGCCAAGGCGAGAAGCATGCAGAGAAAGGACATCTTCAGGGTGTGTTTGATCATCGGGGCCGAATTAACCTCCCGGTCAGGCATTCGATGAGCTTTTAAGTGAGAACGATGCATAGCAACGTTTACGCAAACGGACGAATTGTTGAGCAAAGCGATGCCCCGGTCGCGGCGAGTGCGGGCGTGCTCTACGGCAAGGGCGTTTTCACGACCGTTCGTATCGAAGGCGGGCAGCCGTTCCTCTTTGAGAAACATCTTCGCCGCCTAAGTGAAAACGCCAAAGCAATTGGCCTTGTCCCGGTCGATAGCTCCGCAATCGAGGAAGGACTTGAGGCAGTGATCGCAGCTAACTCGGTCGTGAGCGGCCGCGCGCGGATCTCGCTGCTCGATGCGAGCGGGAGCACCATCTGGGGCGGGAGCGGCGAAACCGCGACCGAGGTGCACATCATCACCGGCGAACTTCGCTCCGTGCCCGGCGAGTTCCGGCTCGGCGTCTCGCCCTTCGCGGTCAACTCGGCATCGCCGCTAGCGGGCATCAAGTCGTGCAACTATCTCGAGAATCTGCTCGCTGCCGATGAAGCCCGCGGCCGCGGCTTTCACGAGGCCGTCCGACTCAATGAACGCGGCGAGATCGTTTCGGGGGCGATGTCGAACATCTTCTGGCTCAGCGGCGGCGAGCTTTACACACCATCGCTTCGCACCGGCTGCCTTCCCGGGACGGTCCGTGAAATGATTCTTGAGAATCTGGAATGCCGCGAAGCCGAGGCGGGAATTGAAGCTCTCGAAACGGCAGAAGCGATCTTTCTCACTTCGTCGGGCATTGGCATACGTCCCGTTGCAGAGTTCGCCGGCCGCCGGCTGCCCGTATCGAGCCATCCGGTGCTCGAGCTATGGCCTTTCTGAGCGCAAAAACACGAACACCGTCCGGCGGCGTTCGTGCGGTCGAAAACCGGATTTCTGAGCGGTTCGAGCGTCGGGCTATGCCGCCGTTTCGAACAGTGCGAGGATCTGCTTGCCTTCGGCTGATTGCGGGTGAATGGTGCGGATGTGCTTGTGCCCCTGCATTTCCCAAATGGCGGTCACCTCGCCGTCTTTCTCAACGGCCTGGTAATGCACATCTTCGGTGCCGGGCGTCTCTTCCGCAGCTTCCGCTGCCTGTACTGCTTCTTCTGACATCAATTGGAACTAGTTCTCCTGAACTTACTTTGCTTGAACGACTGGTTTCGAACGGGCAAACAAGGATTTTTGCACAACTCCGCGAACGATGTCGAGTCCTAAACTCAAGGTTTTCGCTTCGGCGTAAGCTCGTAGAACCAGAAATCATTGTTCGGCTGGTCGATCTTCAGCTCGTCCGTCTTGCCGTTGCGGTCGATCGTAAAGGTAACGAAGCCCCGCGGGAAGTTATACGCGACCGAAGGCCGCCAGCGGATCACGAACGTATCGTAGTGCCAATGCTCAAGGTCCGCAACGAACCGCGGCGAGGGCAGAAATCGCATCACGAGCCGTCCGTTCTCTTCGCTGACCGAAATATCGCCGTAGAGTTTATCGCCGTAGGTCCCGGCATAATCGGCGAGGTTCAGGGTCGGTCTTGTTCCGGCAACCCGGGTCGCGTCAACGCGTTTCATCGCCTCAGCGGCCGCGGCCTTGCTTCGTTCGGCACCGGCAAGCACCTCGGCGTTGTAATCGCGTTCGGGTGCATCGGTGAAGATGTCGATCATCTTGCTCCGCATCACGCGAAAGGCCGGCGATTCGCTGTTCGTAAGGATGACGAATCCCGTATTGAGCTCTGGTATGAGCACCGTGTAGGAAAGCATGCCGTCGAGCCCGCCGCTGTGCTCGACGATCTTGCGGCCGCGATAGTCGCTGACGAACCAGCCCATCGCGACGCCGCGAAACTGCGTCGGCGGGGTCGAGCGGTCCCGCGGTTCGGCGACCTGCTGTGCCATGTAGGGCTGCCACATCTCCCAGCTCCGCTCGCGGCTGAAGATCTGCTTGCCCTCGAATGTACCGCGGCCAAGCTGCGTTCTGATCCATTTCGAAAGATCGCTGACTGACGAATTGAGCGCCGCGGCCGAGCTAGAGCCATCAACGTTCCCGCGGTGGAGCACACGCATCGAGCCGCCGGATTCGTTGTGCGGCCAGGCGGCGTTATCGGGCAGGTTGTTGACGCTGCAGGTCGTTCGGCTCATCCCGAGCGGGTCGAGGATGCGTTCTTTGACAAACGTGCACCACGGTTTGCCGGTCACCTTTTTGACCACCTCGCCCGCCGCGATGAACATCAGGTTCTGATAGCCGTATCGTGTGCGGAAGCTCGAAACGGGCTTCAGATGCCGGACGCGTTCAAGGATCTCCTCGGGTTTGTAGGTCGCCTCGTACCAGAGCAGGTCGCCGCTAAAAGTATCAAGCCCGACGCGATGCGTAACAAGATCGCGGATGGTCAACTCGCTCGTCACCCACGGGTCGTACATCTCGAACTCGGGCAGATATTTCGAGACCTTGTCGTCCCACTTTATCTTGCCTTCATCGACGAGTATAGCGAGGGTCGCGGTGGCGAAGGCCTTCGAGTTCGAAGCGATTGCGAAAACGGTATTCGCATCGACCGGCGAGTTCTTGCCGAGCTCTTTCGTGCCATAGCCCTGTGCAAATACGGCCTTGTCGTCGCGGACGACGGCTATAGCCATTCCCGGCTGCTTTTGATCGGCCAAGACCTTCTGTGCGTAGGCATCGATCGCGGCCAACTTCGTGTCGATCGCCTGTCCCTTAACCGCAAAGGCTGCTGCCGCGATGAAGCAAAGTACGACGAATAACTTGTTTTTGATCATCTTTCTACTCCGAGTGATAGATCAATCTATCACAGCAAATAGCCTCCATTCGCCCTCGATACCTTCGAAGGACCTTAGACCTATCTCATTGAATCCGATGCCCGAGCCCGCTACAAGGTCCTTTACCGTCCGCGAAACCACCACCGTTCCTTCATCTGCAAACGCGGCGATTCGCTGTGATAGCTCGGAGGCAACCCCGCCGTATCTGCCTCCGACCACATCGCACTCGCCGGTATGCAGCCCGACGCGAACAGTAGCTCCGGAGCGGCGGGCATCCCCAATGATCGCAAGTCCGGAACGGATCGCTCGCGCCGGGCCATCGAAGGTCGCAACAATATTATCTGAGCCGAGATCGATCGGGCTCCCGCGAAATAGCGAAATGCTGCGTTCGATCCGTTGTCGTATGGATTCGCCTTCGATATCGACGATCTTGACCGTCATCACGGTTGCAAGCACCCGCTCAGGCACATCCTGCCACACGGTTTCGGACATAAAACCGGCAACGGCGTTGATGACCGATTCGTGGTCCCCAACGAACGGAAGATGGTCATCACCATCGAACGCAACGAATTTACTTCCCGGAATCCTTGAGGCGACATAGCGCCCTTCGTCTACCCTCAAGCAAAGGTCCCCTTTCCGGTGCATCACAAGGGTCGGGACGCGAACGAGCGGCAGGACACTTCGCACATCGATCTCAGCATTCATCTTGGTAAGAGCGACAGCAGCTCCGGGGCTGGCACCCATCCTTAGGTAAGCGGCCCACCATTCGCAAAATTCATGGTCGTTCGCCATCGAAGGGGCCCGCTCCTCTACTCCGACCGGCTTGCCCCAATCCCTTCGTACTGTTTCGAAAAACTTACTTCGCTCATCGGCCTCGGGTGCCCAGGGATAATCGACATCTCGAGTACGTTTTGCATAAGTGCCGAACATCATAAGGCCCGCGGTCCGCTCGGGATAGGTCGCCGCAAATAGCGCACACATCGGGCCACCCTCCGAAACACCAAATAGAAATGCCCGCTCGGAGCCGGCTGCATCCATGACCGCATGGAGGTCTTCCATTCTCTGTTCAAGCGTCGGCAGTTCGTTCAAAGGAACCCTGTCGGAGAGTCCGGTCCCTCGCTTATCGAATAGTATCAACCGCGAAAACGATGCAAGCCGGCGAAGGAAGGAGGCAAAAAGATGATGTTTCCAAAAATATTCGAGGTGCGACACCCAACCCATCACAAAAACTATATCGACCGGCCCTTCGCCAACGACCTGATAGGCGAGATTGACATCACCGTTCTGAGCATACCGAGTTCCCGGCAGCTCTAAAGCTTCGGGTTCGCGGACCATTTGACCTATTGGAGATGTTGGGTCGCTAATTGCCCTTTCGACTTCGATATCGGGTACGCTCGCAGCTGTTTCGCTCCTCGGCATCACGAACCGATAACCAAACTTCGGAACCGTTTCGATGAACTTATTATCTCGTGTCTCGCCGAGAACGCGCCTCAGCAAAGAGATGTTCTGAGCAAGATTATTTTCCTCGACGAAGCTATCGGGCCACACGGACCTCATTATTTCGTCCTTGGAAAGAACCTTACCGGCGTTTCTGACAAGAAGCACAAGCGTATCGAACACCCTTGGCGGAAGCCTCACCGGCCTTTCTGCATCGATGAACTGCCGTTCCGCAGGTATCACGGTAAATCTGTCGAACTTCAACGTGCCTTTTTCGTCATGTGCCATGATGCGTGCCGCGGTTCAGAATACCTTCACAAAAGTTTCATCAAAACCTAAAGAAACCCATACCGCTAATTCGGTTAAATAGCGAAGTATGACGGTCACACCGGCACAGAGCCTTGTGAACCGTCGATATATTAGCCGAACATCGAGCGGAATGAAACGCAAAAGGTCCGGTTCGCCAGAACACAAACATTTCAGGAGTGAAAAATGAAGATAAGAACAAAAATTGCAGTCAGCATCATCGCCATAATGGCGATCGCATCGGCTGACCAACTCACAGCCGCCCCGGTTGTACGGCAGGGCGGCGGAGCAAACGCAGCCGCGATCCAGGCCATTGTTGACCAGTTTCGAGCCGACCTCGGCGGAGCTAACAATGGCGTCGGCGGCAGCTTCCGTACCGGCCGTCGAGAGATCAATTGGGACGGCGTGCCCGATAGCTTCTCCGAGCCGAACAACCTCCCGTTGGATTTTTTCAATGTGAACAGCCCTCGGGGCGTGATTCTCAACGCCATTGAGGACGCAACGGGTGCGGCCCTAAACCAATTTGCGGTCAGTTCAACAACGGCATCGGGCGTTCCGGTTCGCTTTGGGAACTTAAACGCGAGTTACACTTCGATCTTTCAAACCTTCAGTGCTCAGCGGCTCTTTATCGCGAGAAATACGCATATCATGGAGGTCAATTTCGTGATCCCGGGGACGAACACCCCGGCGACCGTTAGCGGATTCGGGGTTGTATTTACAGACGTCGATTCGTCAACCGGCGGCGGCCGATCGCTTATCCGTGTTTATGGCCCAGATGGAAGGCAGCTTTCGGCCGCTTCGGCACCGGTTTCCAACAACGGGCTTTCCTTTGTTGGCATTTCCTTTAATGCAGGTGAACGGATCTCGCGGGTCGTGATCGAATCAGGAAATACTGACCTCGACGCCGCAAATACGGACGGAACGAACGGCGTTGATGTTGTCGCAATGGATGATTTCATCTACGGCGAACCGCGGGCAGAGAGTTTTCACCAAGGCGATTTCGACGGCGACGGCACCGCAGACATTTCGGTCTTTCGTCCTTCGACCGGAAATTGGTTCATCTTGAATAGCGGAACCAACACAGTAACCGTAGATCTCTTCGGCCAGGTCGGCGACATTCCGATGCCCGGGGATTATGACGGCGACAAGCTTGCGGACACGGCTGTTTTCAGAGCCGCATTAGGGCAGTGGTGGTTCAAACGAAGCACGAACGGCACCAACTTCGCTGCTGAGTTCGGCAGTTCGACCGATCAGCCGATCTCAGGTGACTTCGATAAGGACGGAAAAGCCGATTTCGCTTTGTACAGGCCGAGCAATAACCAATGGCTGATAGCCCGCAGCAGTGACAACTACACGAGCTTTTTCGGTGTTCCGTTCGGAGCAGCCGGCGACGTCCCGATCGGTTCGGCGATCGAGCCTGCACCGTAGTTGATTCATGAGGAGTAACTGACATGAGCAACAAGCAAACTATCATCGGGATATACGAGGCTTTCGGAAAAGGTGATGTTGAAACGATCCTTGACCACCTTGACGAGAACGTCGAATGGGACTACGGGTCGACCTCGGTCTCCGTTCCCTGGCTGATGCGGCGAGACGGAATTGAGGACGTTCGGGGATTTTTTGCGAGTGTCGCCGAGCTTGAATTTCACGAGTTCAGGCCGACCGAGATACTCGAAGGCGACAACGTGGTGGTCGCTCTTCTCGAAGTTGACTTTACGGTCAAGACGACGGGCCGGCGCGTTCACGAACGCGACGAACTGCACGTCTTTCGGTTCGGCCCCGATGGAAAGGTCAAGAAGTTTCGGCATGGCGTTGATTCCTATGAACACTTCCGGGCTTGGCAACAGGCCCGCTCGGCGGCTTGATCAAGCAGCCTTTCTTCGGAACTTTCGGCAGTCACATCATCGTGACTGCCTTTTTTCTTGTCTCAAAGCAACTCCCGGCCATCGAAAACTCCTTTCCAAATCGATGCAAGTTCGGGTATCCTTTGCCAACAATGTCGCCAATCGAGATTACCCTGCTCCTGCTCGTTGTCGCGATCGTTCTGTTCGCGACCGAGAAACTGCCGGTCGATGTCGTCGGGCTTTTGCTCGTGATGTCGCTGGTCGTGACGGGTGTGCTCGGTGTCGGCGAGGCTGTGGCCGGCTTTGGAAACGACATCATCATCACCATCGGCGGGCTCTTCATTCTTGTCGGCGGGCTGATCAAGACCGGCCTTGTTGATCTCATCGGGCGGCGGCTGCACAAGCTCGCAGGCGATAGCGAATTCGTCCTAACGGCACTCATAATGGCAACGGCGGCTCTTTCGGCATCCGTTCTGAAGAACACGACCACGACCGCGATGTTCTTGCCGGTGGTCATCGGACTTGCGGCAAAGGCAAAGCTTCCGCCGTCAAAGCTCCTTATGCCGCTCGCCTTTGGAGCGATCCTCGGCGGCAGCTGCACGCTTATCGGAACCTCGACGAACCTCGCCGTCAGCGGTGCGATCCAGCGTTATGGCCTCGATGCCCTCTCTATGTTCGAGTTGACGCCGGTCGGTATCGTGATGGTCCTCGTCGGTATGTTCTATATGCTCGTCCTTGGCCGGCGGATGCTTCCCGCGGCCGGCGGCGGCGAATCGCTTACGGACCAATACAGTATTCGCGACTATATCTCGGAGCTAATGGTGCTGCCGGGGTCGCGGCTTATCGGGCAAACGCTGCGGGAAGCGAGCCTTACCGCCGAACTTGACCTCGCGATCCTCAACATCATCCGAGATGAAGAGAAACGCATCGCCCCGGGCGCGAATGAGCGGATCCGAATGGGCGACATACTGATCGTCGAAGGCAAGATCGGCGATCTACTTCGTGTAAAAGAGGAAGTCGGCCTCGAGCTTCGGCCGGACTTCAAGCTCAATGACCATGTGCTCGAATATCAGAGCGTTGAGCTTTTTGAAGTGCTGATAATGCGTGACTCTGCCTTCGTCGGGCAGACGATGAAGACGCTCCGGTTCCGCCAGACGTATGACCTGACCGTGCTTGCCATCAATCGCCACGGCGAAACGGTGATCGACAAAATGAGCGACACGATGCTCAAGTTTGGCGACGTGCTTCTCGTGCAGGGTTCGCGAGACAAGATCGAACCGCTTGTTGCGGATGGCGAAATACTGCTCCTCGAAGACCTCTCGGCCAAGAGCATGCGGCTCGATAAACGCAAATGGGCTCTGGCCGCATTCGGCCTTTTTCTTGCACTTTCGGTTTCGGGCATCGTATCCGGCATCTCAATACCGCTTGCGATCGCCGTACTCGCCGGCGTTTTTCTGCTTCTCGCGACCAAAACGGTTCGCTATGCGGAGATGTATCAGCTTATCGACTTCAGGTTGCTGGTGCTCATCGCATGCATGATGAGCTTCGGTGTTGCGATGGAGAAGACCGGGGCCGATCAATACCTCGCCGGGCTTATTGAGACCTACTTTGGCGCGTTTGGCCCGACGGCCGTTCTCGCCGGTTTCTTCATCCTGACGGTTGCACTCACACAGCCGATGTCCAATCAGGCAGCGGCGCTCGTGGTTCTGCCCGTTGCGGTAAAAACGGCGATAGCTCTCGGCTATAATCCGCGGACGTTCGTCATCGCAGTTACTCTTGCCGCCTCATTCTCATTCATAACACCGCTCGAGCCGGCGTGCGTGCTTGTCTACGGGCCCGGCCGCTACCGCTTTATGGATTTCGTAAAGATCGGCACCATCCTGACCATCCTCGTTTTTGTTGTCTCGATCCTGCTGGTGCCTGTCTTTTGGCCGTTCTAGCTTTCTATTGTCCGAAGGATCTTCCGAAGCGAGAGCCCTCGGCTGATCAGAACCGCAACGCCGGTCATCGCCCAGAAAAGTATTCGGCCTTTTCGGATGAGTGCGAGAGTCACACCGATCCCGACCCCGATCCCGACCGTTTCGGCTACGAACTGAGCCCCGGCCTCGTCAACTCCAATGAGAAAGGGAACCAGCTTGAAGACGATGGTGATCAGCCTGCTGACCGATTCGAGCAGAAAGGCGTTGAGAGCGGTTGCCCCCGTGTCCGAAATGCGGGAAAGAATGAACCAGACCTCAAGCACGCCAAGCGCATGAAATGCCGCATTTAGCAGACAGATCGGCAAAAAGCGGTTCGGGTGGCGGCGGTAATAGCCAAAGATCAGGTTCTCGAAAAGGCGGACCTGAAGCCGCCCGCCCTCAAGCAGCTTTGTTAGGACACCGCGTTGGTAAAGCCATTCGCAAGTCTCGCTTGCGACGTGCCACTGCCGCAGCACTAGCAGGATCAGGAACGCGATCGCGGCGATAAGCCCGATGATCAAAAGATCGATCGTCAGCGCCCAGCCTTGATCGAGGTCAAAGGTCCGAAGAAACGTGAACGCCCCGAGCAGGAGGAAAGCGCTCGTCGTAACGCTGTAGAAAAGATTCTCGGTCGCGACCGACGAGAGCCCGACGACAAGCGGCACTTTCCGGCGGACCGCGACCGCCTTCGCCGTTCCGCTGATGACGATCCCGAGCGGGATCATGCTGCTCAGCGCCTCGCCGATAAGCACGGCCGGCACGGTGTCCCGCATCTCAAGCCGGTATGGCTCATAAACCGAAAGCTTCCACGCCAGCGAGCGCATCAGAACCCGGACAAAGTAGATCGCAAGGATGACGGCAAAACCAAAGAACCCGAAGCGGCGAATGTTATCAATGATCTCTGATACGCCGACAGAGTATATGAAATACGTGAAAAGGCCGATCCCGAAAAGCGTAAGCACAACAGCCGCGGCCTTAAGTCGCGAGACGTTCTTACGATCGGCTTTTGGAAGCCCGATGTCGTCGGATCGATCGTCCGGTTCAGTGTTCACTTATTTTGCCTTTGCCGCAGGGCTTAATCTAAAATGGTAGTTTACCGAATTTCGCTTAACAAAAACTAACTATCACAAAAGAGGTATCTTATGTCCGCAACTGCAGCAGCTTCTGCCGAACTCAATCCGGGCCTCACCGCCCTTACCGAAGAAGAAGAACTTTTCCGAGCTTCCGTTCGTGAATTTGCCGAAGGCGAGATCCGCCCGAAGGTCGAAGAAATGGAACACAACGGCAAGCTCGATGCGGGCATTATCAAACAATGCTTTGAGCTCGGACTGATGGCCATCGAATCGCCGGAGGAATTTGGCGGTGCCGGCTCGACCATCTTCAATGCCATCGTCGCCATCGAAGAGCTTGCCAGAGTTGATGCCAGCGTCTCGGTCTTTGTTGACGTCCACAACACGCTCGTGACAAACGCCTTTATGCGTTGGGCCAGCGACGAGCAGAAGAAGAAGTACTTGCAGCAGCTTGCTGAAGGGCGCGTTGGCGCCTATGCCCTGAGCGAAGCGGGTTCCGGCTCGGATGCTTTTGCCCTGACGACCCGTGCGGTCGATAAAGGCGACCATTACGAGATCACCGGCCAGAAACTCTGGATCACCAACGGCAACGAAGCCGAGATCTTCATCCTCTTCGCTACCGTTGACCCGACGGCGGGTTACAAGGGCATAACGGCGTTCATCGTCGAGAAAGATTTCGAAGGATTTACCGTCGGCAAGAAGGAAGACAAGCTCGGCATTCGGGCATCCTCGACCACGGAACTGATCCTCGATGGCTGCAAAGTGCCGAAAGAGAATGTTCTCGGCGAGGTCGGCAAAGGCTACAAGGTCTCGATCGAAACGCTTAACGAGGGTCGCATCGGCATCGGCGCCCAGATGCTCGGCATCGCCCAAGGAGCCTACGAAGCCGCCCTGAAATATACTGCCGAACGCGAGCAGTTCGGCCAATCGATCAATAATTTCCAGGCAGTGCAGTTTCAACTTGCCGAGATGGCCGTCGAGATCGAGGCCACCCGCCTGCTTGTTTACAACGCCGCCCGTCTCAAAGACGCCGGCAAGCCCTTCATCAAAGAAGCCGCCATCGCCAAGCTCTACTCCTCGCGATGCGCCGAGGCCGTCGCCTCAAAGGCCATCGAACTCTTCGGCGGCTACGGCTACGTTAAGGATTACCCGGTCGAAAAATATTGGCGCGACTCAAAGATCGGCTCCATCTACGAAGGCACCTCGAACATGCAGCTCCAGACCATCGCTAAGCTGATAATGAGCGGTAAGTGAAAGGAACAAAAAAAACAGGACACACAGGATAAACCGGATCCTTATCATTGTGATCCTGTTTATCCTGTTTTTTTATGGCTGAGATAATCATAAGCCGGGCGACGATCGAAGAAACAGAAACGCTGACCGAGCTTGCTCGAGTTACGTTCTGGGATGCTTTTCACGAGCATCCGAAGAATGCGCCGGAGGATATGG
>CAZGLZ010000079.1:0-8168 GCA_964526245.1 uncultured Chloracidobacterium sp.
CGTGGTCGCCGGACCTTAAAAGACTGAACGCCGCTGCCGAGATCGCCGCCATTCCTGAAGCAAGAGCCAGAGCTGACTCACCGCCTTCGAGCTCGGCCATTGCCTTCTCGAGCGCCGTCTGCGTAGGATTTCCGAGCCGGCCATAGTAATAGCCGGGCTTCTCGTCATTGTGGATCGCGATGCCTTCGTCGGGGTCGGCGAACGCAAAGACCGATGCCGGATAGATCGGCACCGAAAGGGCTCCGAAATGAGCCTCGCGGTCCTCACCGGCGTGGACCGCTAATGTTTCGAATGAATCTTCTTTCATGTCGGTGTTGAGGCGAATATCCGGACGCGAATCGAGCGGATTGAAACGACCATAGTTTGATGGTCTGTTAAGACCCGCCATATCGACCCGATCCGCGTCCGAAATTTTCGTCTGAGACTCAGCAGCATGGCGCTGATGTCGCCCCAATGGTAGTCGCCTTTTGGCTCGGTGTGCAACAGACGTTTGTTGAAAGCTCGGCGTGCTCGACCTTCTCGCCGCAGCCGCATGCCTCGGCCTTCGGTTCGGTGTTTTCGGGCACGACAAAGGCTTCCCATTCATTGCCGTCCGGGTCGCGTGCCCAGGTCTTGTCCTGGAGCGCATAGCAGCAATCAACCTTCATTTCGTCAACTGTTATGAGCCCGGCCTCGATCCATCGCTCGCGGATCCTTAGAACGTCTTCGGTCGTTGCAACCTGAAGCCCGAGGTGCGAGAGCGTTCCGCCTTCCGAGTAGGGCACTTCATTAAGGACGAAGTTGAGCGGGGGTTCGGCGACGTCGAACTTAGCATAGCCAAATCGCTCGGCCCCGCTTGCTTCGCCCGCCTGCTCGCGAACGACCGAGTGAACGGTCGAGTTGCTCTTTACAAGCTTTACAGGCTCTTGCCCGAAAAGCCTTGAATAGAACTCGACACTTTTTTCGATATCCTTGACGTTCAAAGATATATGCGGCTTAAGGTATGTGACATTATTTGATGACATTACGTTTTCTCCTAGCATGTTTTCATATACGCAATAACATATATGTATAGGCGAATATATTCCTCGTTCCGAGCTTTGTCAAGCAAAAAATTGACACATATGTTACTATTTGCATATGAAAAGTCCGGACAGCCTCGAAAGCATGGAGAAATTCTATATGGCCTTGGCCGATAAGACCCGACTTCGGCTGCTTAATCTGATGCGGCAGAACGAGGTCTGCGTGTGCTTTTTCACCGAGGTACTTGGCGACAGCCAGCCGAAGATCTCGCGGCATCTCGCTTATCTCAGAAATGCCGGGATCGTTCAGGCACGCCGTGATGGTAAGTGGATGCATTACAGTATCGTCTGGCCCGAGGACGAAGGGGAAAGGCGGATGCTTGAGACGGCTCTAGATTGGCTGGCGGAAAAGGAAGACCTTCGGCTCGATCTGGAGAAATACGAAACGGTCTGCTGTACGCCGGAGCTTTTGGTGCAGATCGCCCGGACACCGATCGATTTCATCAATGCAGGCTCCGTCGCTACAGAGTTGAGTGAGGTGTCTAAGCCAAGGCCGGGACGCCCGAGACAGCCGCAACCGGAGATCGAACGGGTCGAGGCGCCGCTCTTTGCCGAGCTAGCTCCGGCTCACAACGAGCTTGAAGAGTTCCTGCTCTGATCCGCGACCGGGTACGGGCAGTGGCGGCAGCCGTTGCCGCAGCAGTAGCCACGCTCGCGAAGATATTTCGCAGTCATCACCAATAGGCCGTTCTCGAAGTAATAGTCTTCGCCCTCGACAAATTCTTGCCTCGCCGCCGGCACGCGTTCAGCTTCGCTCATAACAACCAAGAAACTCCTTGTTGCCTTCCGCTCCCGTGATCGGCGATTCGGTGACCCCGATCACCGTGAGCCCTGCCGATGCGGCGAATTCATTTACCTCACGTACGACGCGTTCGTGCTTTTCCGGTTCACGCACAATCCCACCCTTTCCTACTTCGGCCTTGCCGACCTCGAACTGCGGCTTGATGAGGATGACAAGCTTGCCCCTTGGGCGAAGAAGCGGAACGATCGCCGGGATGATCTTTGTGACCGATATGAACGATACATCCATAACGGCCAGGTCAAATGGCGAGACGAAATTGTCGGGCTTCAACTCGCGGGCGTTAGTGTTCTCACGGACATCAACGCGAGGGTCGCTCCGGAGCTTCCAGTCGAGCTGATTCGTTCCGGCGTCGATTGCGACAACGCCCTTCGCTCCGTGCTGGAGCAGGCAATCGGTAAAACCGCCGGTCGAGGAACCGATATCGATGCACTCCATTCCGGCCGGATCGATGGCAAACTCGCGCAAGGCGTGCTCAAGCTTCAGTCCCCCGCGGCCGACGTACCGCGATTCGGGCGTTTCGCCTTTGATGCGGATGGCGGCATCGGGGGCGAAAGTTTCAGACGCCTTTTCGACTCGGCGATCTCCGACGAGAACAACACCGGCCATGACCAACGCCTGAGCCTTTGACCGCGATGAAGCGAAGCCGCGGACGTGGAGCAATTTGTCGATGCGTTCCTTTTGCACAGTTGCGCTCTAATCGTCGAGTGCCGAAGCGTTGAAATTCATGATCTCTTCGCCGTCCGAGGTGTATGCGATCCGGATCGGCCGGCAGCAGACCTCGCAGTCCTCGACATAGCTCTGCTCAGCGACCGAAGGGTCGAGTATGAACGAGATCTCCTGCCAGCAATAGGGGCAGGTAAAGAAGTGTTCTATTTCCATTAAGACCAGCTAACCGCGGCCGAATTTCACTGCTATGGCCGTGGGTGTTATTCTTTCGCTTTAGCCTGCAAACCCAAGCTATGACCGACAAGTTCGAATCTATCAAAACCGCCGGGCAAACGAAATTGAGCGCGTTCGCCCGCTTCGCGTGGTTTGCCGTCGCTTATAACCTCCTGGTGATACTGTGGGGCGTTTTTCTGCGGGCATCACACTCAGGCGATGGCTGCGGCCAGCACTGGATAACATGCCACGGTGAGCCGATCCCATCGGCACCCGAACTCAAAACCCTGATCGAATTCTCGCACCGCGTTACGAGCCTGCTGGCGGGTTTCATTGTTATCGCTTTGGTGATCTGGGCATTCCGCCGGTTCCCGAAGCGGCATCTGGTCCGGCGGCTTGCATTGCTCTCGCTGTTTTTCATTATCGTCGAAGGAGCAATCGGCGGCGGGCTCGTATTGACCGGGAACACGGCCGGGAACTGGACGCCGACGCGGCCTTACTGGACCGCCGGCCATTTGATAAACACGTTCATCCTGATGGCGTTCCTGACGCTGACGGCCTGGTATGCAAGCGGGCCGCGGCGGCTGACCTTCACGGCTCCGCGAAAGGTCTGGGTGCTGCTATTTGTTGGAATGGCGGCGATATTCATTACCGGCATCACCGGTTCGATGTCCGCGCTTTCAACGATGCTGTTTCCCTCCGAGACGCTTGCCGAGGGCATCGCGAAAGACTTCGACCCCGACTCACACATCCTGCTTCGGCTGCGTATTCTGCACCCGATCCTTTCGATCTTTACGGCGGTGTTCCTCGTCTTTCTCTCGGACGCGGTCAAGAAGGCATCGGGCCGCGTTTCGGTTGCGAAGTGGGGTAATTGGATGTCGGGCCTCGTGCTTGTGCAGATCGCGTGGGGAGCGGCGACGCTCTTGATGCTGGCCCCGATCGTGATGCAGCTAGGGCACTTGCTGCTCGCCGACCTGATCTGGTTGGCGTTCGTTTTGATGGCGGCGGCGGCCTTCTCAGAGGACGATCACGACCCGGTTCTCCAAGCTGAGCCTCTCACGACGAGTTCGTCGAGCGAGGCCTGAAGCTCAAGCCGCTTTGCCTCAAGCTCTTCGTCGCGAGCGTTCTTATCGACGTAGATCGGCGTTCCGATGATGACATTTGCCCGCGTGAAAGGTTTTGGGATCTGCAGCCGGTCCCAGCTTCCGATGGTCCAAAAACTCTTCGCCTCGATCACAAAAGGCATCAGCGGATTGCCGGTCTTTTTTGCGAGCAGAACGGGGCCGGACTTCGCTTGGTAACGCGGGCCTTTTGGCCCATCGAGCGTAAATGCCATCGGGTAGCCCTGCTTCATCATTCGGATCATTCCGACGAGAGCCTGGATCCCGCCGCGGGTCGAAGAGCCCTTGATGATCCCGAAGCCGAACCGCTGAATGCAGCGGGCGGTGTACTCGCTGTCAAAGCTGGTCGATGAGAGAACGATGATGCCGCGGTCGCGGAAATAGTAGGTTCCGGCGACGATCCGGTCGTGCCAGAAAGCATAGATCGGGAGCCGCCCGGCGGCCTCGATCGCCTCGAAGTTTTCCCAGCCGGTACGTTCAAATCGAAGTGTCGAGCCGATGATCCGGATCGCGAGATAGAAGGCAAGGCCGGCGAGACGAATGACCAACCGCTGGCCGAAGGTGTAACGTTCGAGCCCGGCAAATTGGTAAGCGCTTTCCGTAAGTTCCGCCACAGTTAGAAAATAACTAACAACTTGGGTTATTATTTGCAACCGAGGCACTTTTTTTATCGTTTTTCATTTTGGGGGAAATGCAGCGACGGATACTGATAATCGATGACCACGACGACCTCGCCTCGTCTCTTGACGAGGTGTTCACCCACGTTGGTCATAGCGTTGAAACCCTCAAGAACCGCGACGATGCGCTTCGCCGCGACGACATCGAGGCGTTCGACCTTGTCATTACGGACCTTGACGTTGCCGGCCCTCGAGGCGGAGCCGACCAGAATGGCGGCCCCGTTTGTCTTCCGCACCTTCCCGATGAGACCGATGCCGAGCACGTAAAGGCGTTCAAGATATGTGCGGCCAATTATCGCCGCGAGGGGTTCGAGGAGGAAGAGCTCAAGAACCTTGTCGCGACGATACTTGATTACAAGATCCGTTACGTCGATACCATCGAAAGTGTTAAGGACCTGCACGAATACATCGAGTTTGAATTGCCGAGCGCGATCTCGCTGATGCACATTGTGCTCGATTACCTGATGAAGCGGGTCGAAAAGCTTGGCGTGATAAAGCCCGAGCAATCGAACCTTTTTATCGCCTTGGACGAAGCCTTCGTCAACGCGGTCAAGCACGGCAACAAATTCGATGCAGGAAAACTCGTGCGGATCGCCGCTGAGGTTTCCGGCAAGGAAGCCCGCTTTACCATCGAGGACGAAGGCGAAGGCTTCGACGTCCACAACATTCCCGACCCGCTCGACCCCGAAAATCTCTTCAAAACAAGCGGCCGCGGCGTGCTCTTTATCTACAACATAATGGACGAGGTCGCCTACAACGACCGCGGCAACCGGCTGACCATGGTAAAGAAGGCCGCAGAACCGACCGAGCCCTCCGCATAGACCAGATCAAAATTCAATTGCTGTTTCTGCCAAATGGCGATAAGATGTCATTTGGTGGTGAAGTGACATTTATGGGCGATGTGGTGCGAACGAAAGTAACTCAGGGCGGCAGGATCGTGATACCGGCAGAAATGCGCCGCCGGCTCGGAATTGAGATCGGCGATGATGTTAGCGTCGCGGTCGATAATGGTTCGCTTAGGATAAGGACACAGAAAGAGTCGATAAAGCGAGCGCAAGAGTTGGTGAGAAAGTTTGTGCCCGAGGGCGTTTCGCTGGTCGATGAACTGATCGCCGAGCGGCGAAGGGAAGCGGCCGATGAGTAGATACGTTCTCGACGCCTCAGCCATACTCGCTGTCTTGAATCAGGAGCCCGGCTCGGCGAAAGCGATCGGGTATTTCGCTGATAGCGTCGTTTCATCTGTAAACGCCGCTGAGGTTCTAGCGAGGCTAACCGAAAAGAGCAACGACGTCAGGACCGCACGTCAGGCATTCGACCTCCTGCAACTCACCGTTGTGGATTTTGACATAGCGCATGCCGAAAAATCTGCGGAGTTGCGGCCGCTGACCAAACACCTAGGCCTCTCGCTCGGTGACCGAAGCTGCCTCGCTTTGGCAATGCTCACAAAAGCGACGGCGGTGACGGCGGACGGAGCCTGGAAGAAGATCAAGTTCTGCAAGGTCGATGTTATTCGCTAGCTGAGCTTGCCGAACAGTCGCCGAGAGATCGAGAAGAACCGGGGCCGTTGCAATGATCGCGGCCCCGGTTGTTTTTTACCGCTTGGCGAGTTCGATTCCGGCTCGTATCTCATCCAAGGTCGGCCGCTGTTTGTAGTCGTTTTCCACCCGCGCCCATACGACCTTTCCATCTTTATCAATGACAAAGACCGAAGCACGCGGAATGCCGTCAAAGCCCTTGCCGGCGTAGCTCGTGTCATAAACTCCAAAAGCGTTTATCGTCTTGCCGTCCGGGTCGGACAACAGGCGAAAGTTGACCTTGCCCTTGCCGTCCTTTTCGATCTTTGAGATCAACCCGCGGCTTTTCTCAGCCGGATCGACCGAGATGGCGAACATTTCGACGCCGTCTTGCCCGTTCAAAAGCCCGCGAAGATCGGCAAGCTGTTTCGCGCAGAACGGGCACCAATAGCCGCGGTAAAAGACGACGACCGATGGCCGGCCTAGTTTCGAGAGCGTGACGCTTTGGCCGTTTTGATCTGCGAGCGTAAAGTCCGGTGCCGTCTGGCCGACCGCGACCGGCTCGGTCCGCGGGCGTTCATCGGCTTTCATCTGGCCGCAGGTGCCGACGGCCGAGCATGCAAAAACAAATGCAACAAAAAGAATTGCTAAGAGGTTCATAAATACTCCTTCGTGATCGGTTTCTGTATAGCTAAGTCTCGCGGCGGCATCGATTATTCCCGAAATTGCGGCTGCGGGCGAATTTTTGTCCCGATTCAAATATAATCCCCTTATGCGGGTAACCATCGGGCAGATCAACACGACCAACGGCGACATTGAAGGGAACGTCGCGAAGGTGCTCTCGGCTATCGAACATGCCAAGGCGGACGGCTCAGGCCTGATCGTCTTCCCGAGGTCTGCATACACGGCTATACCTCGCAAGATTGGTTTCAGGACCGCGACATCATCACCTCCTCGCTCGAACCGCTCGACCGTGTGATCGCCGCGACCGAGGGCATTACGGCCGTGGTCGGTACCATCCGCCCGAACACCGAACGCGACGGCCGGCGGCTTTTTAACTCCGCCGCCGTTATCTCGAACGGGAAGCTCATCCGATTTGTCGATAAGACGCTCTTGCCGGAGTATGACGTCTTCGACGACCCGCGTTACTTCGAACCCGAATCGGAGCCGAACGGCATTGTTGACATCACCGGCCGCGACGGCGAGCCGTGTAAGCTCGGCGTGGTCGTCTGCGAGGACTTTTGGAACGACAAGACCTTCTGGCGGGAGCGGCTCTATGAAAAGGACCCGACCGATATCGTCATCGAACACGATGCCGAGCTGATCGTCGCCATCAACGCCTCGCCGTATAACAAAGGCAAGATCGGGTTGCGGTGCGAGATGGTCTCGCACCGGGCGAGGGCGAATCGGGTGCCGATCGTCTTCGTTAATCTGGTTGGCGGAAACGACGGCATCATCTTTGACGGTGCAAGCCTTGTGGCCGATGCCGAGGGTGACATCATCCTGCAAGCGGCGGCCTTTGAGGAATTTGTCGAAACGGTCGAGCTCGATATTCGGCGGCCGGATGCCCGCGGCATATCCGGCGATGAGACGGAATCGATCCGCCGTGCGCTCGTTCTCGGCATTCGCGATTACGCGGCCAAGAACGGCTTTCGGACCGCCGTGCTCGGGCTCTCGGGCGGCATCGATTCGGCGCTCGTCGCGGCTCTCGCCTGCGAGGCGATGGGGCCGGAGAACGTGCTGTGCGTAATGATGCCCTCGCCATTCTCGTCCGAAGGGAGCATCAAGGACAGCGAAGAGCTGGTCGCAAATCTCGGCTGCCAAAGCCGCATCGAACCGATCAGCGACACCTTTGAAGTATTGCTTCGTCAGATGGGACTCGATAAGCCGACGCGGGGCGGCGAGTCGCTCGCGGCCGAGAACATGCAGTCGCGGATCCGCGGCGTTATCCTGATGGCGATCTCCAATGCCGAGGGCCGGCTTGTGCTCTCGACCGGCAATAAGAGCGAGCTTGCCGTCGGCTATTGCACGCTCTATGGCGATACGAATGGCGGGCTCGCCGTGCTCGGCGACGTGCTCAAGACCGAGGTCTGGCAGATCGCCCGCCACATCAA
>CAZGLZ010000079.1:8268-17402 GCA_964526245.1 uncultured Chloracidobacterium sp.
ATCCCGCAGGCGATCATCGATAAGAAACCCTCCGCCGAGCTTGCCCCGAACCAATTTGACCAAGACAGCCTGCCGCCTTACGAGCTGATGGACCCGGTGCTCCGGATGTATTTCGAGCAGAAGGCCTCGCCCGCCGAGATCATCGCCGCCGGTAACGACGCCGAGCTCGTCTTTTCGATACTCAACAAGGTCGAGCACCCGGCGAACGAATTCAAACGCCGCCAACTCCCGCCGACGCTCATCATTTCGAAGAACGCCATCGGAGTCGGCCGCCGCCGCCCCGTAACCCACAAATACCGCCGCACCGCTCCCGGGACCTAAGGCAGTGGATGCAACTGGTGGTCGGGTGTTGGCATCAAGGTAGGGGAACGGATATTATCAACTACATTTGAATAATGGCCTTTTGGAGGACTCTATGAAGAGATTGTTTGCAGTTGCGGCGGTTGCCGCTTTTTTCGTGTTTGGTGCCGGGGCACAGACGCAGCCCGAGCGGCGTGTTATCGAGGTTTCGGGTTCGGCCGAGCAATGGGTAACGCCGGATACGTTCACATTCAAGATCTCTGTGATCGAGCGCCTGGACAAGAAGGAAAAGATAACGATCGAACAGCAGGAATCGCTGTTGAAGGCAGAGCTCACGAGGATCGGCATTGATCCGGCGAGGTCTCTTACGGTCTACGACCTGAGTACAAATTATTTTCCGCAGAAGCGTGTCCGCGAGGTGCTTGGCCGGAAGGACTATCGCCTCAAGCTTACGGACATTACGAAGATCAGCCCGCTTGTTGAACTGATCGACCGGCTAAATGTCGGCCGGCTTTCGCTTGAGAGTACGGAGCATTCACAGATCACACGGCTCCGCGAGGAGACAAAGATCGAGGCGATCAAAGCGGCAAAGCGGAAGGCGGAGTATCTTCTTGGAGCGATAGGCGAGCGGCCGGGGAAGACACTGTTTGTTAGAGAGGTCGATGAAGAATCGCCGAGGCTACGGCTTGATGGCGTTAACAGCAATTCCAACTTCTCTATGAGCAATATAACCCGTTCCGCTCCAGCCGCCGACGATGACTCGGACCTCAGCTTTTCGCAGATCAGGCTGCGTTATGTGATCGACGCGAAGTTCGAGATCGAGTAGACGCCTGCGGATCAATTCCGGACGTAGTAGCCTTGGCGGGCTCGGACTCGGGCTGCGGGCCGGGTCAGGCCGACGGAGAGTTTTACGAGCTTGCCGTCGGGATAGGTCGCGTCTGAATAATACTGGATAAGGTACTGGGCGCGGAGTTCATTGCCGAGCTGGCGGAAGATGCGCTCGAGGAGTTCGGTGTTCTTGCGGCGGTTGTTGCCGTTGAGGTAGTTGTCGTTGGTATCGATCGGCCCGAAGTTCGGCAGAAAGGCGGTGCCGCCGGTCTCATCGGAAAATATCTGCATATTCTCCTGGCCGAAGACGCTGATCTGGTTCAGCCGATAGGAGCTTCCCGCGGGGTTGACGGCGTACATAACGGTGTCGGCGTCCTGAAGAGCACGGAGCACCTTCTGCCGCTCGGCGACCTTGGCGGCCTGCTGCGCCTGCTGGATGATCTGGCCGAGCCGCTTGAGGTCGGGGTCGGGCCGGTTATCAACGACTCGGCGTTCGGCCGTCCGCTGTGCACGCTGGACGCCGACGCTGAAGTTATCCTCGCCGTCGGAGATAACGACGATAACGCGCCGCCGGCCGGACTGCGAATTTTCGCGGAGATAATCCGCCGCCGCACGGACCGAATCAAAGAACGCGGTCGGCTGCTTCGCACGCTCGACCGGAATGGCGAGCACGCTCTCGGTCGCGGGGCCGGCTTGAGCAAGCCCGCTGACGAGCAATGCCTTTTCGCCGATGGTGAAAATGGCGGCACGGTCCTCGGCCCGCAGCACATCCTTCAAAAACTTGACCGCCGTTTCCTGCTGAAAGCGGAACATGGCGTCGGTGCTGGCAGAGACGTCAAAGAGCAATGCGATATCGAGCGGGACGCTGTCCGCACTTCCAACCGATTCGATCTGCTGCCGGCGGCCTTCCTCGCTTATCTGAAAATCGGCCTGGGTCAGGCCCGTTACCGGCTGCCCGTTCGCATCGACGACCGAGACCGGCACGACGATCAGCCGCGAATCGATGCGGATCGGCTCGTCGTCATCCACAGGCGGCGTCGCGGAAGGCGATTGGGCCATGGCTGCGGCCGCAGCAGCGATCAAAGCGAAAAACGAGAAAGCTGTTTTGAAGAGATGTTTGCGGAGCATAGCGAAGGAACACCTCGGGAGAGAAAATGCTTGTAAGGAAGGGCAGTGAAATGCCGGATGTTTGCTCGGCAAACACTGCCCTTCGCTGAATCGAACCCAGGAGTCAACTAGTTGCCGTCATCGGCGGTCGAGCGAACCTCAACGTTCTGGTTCAGCCCGCGGCTGACGAGCAGCTTGATCTCAACACGGCGGTTAGCCTCGCGGCCTTCGCGGGTCGTGTTGTCCGCGACCGGGTTTGCGACGCCGTAGCCATAAGAATTACCGATCCGGCGGAGCGGAATGTTGTGGTTCATGATCAGGTAGTCCTTGACTGCCTGTGCACGACGATCGCTGAGGATCTTGTTCGCCCGAGCGTTGCCCTCGGCCGAAGCGAAGCCGGTAACCTCGATGTAGTAGCCGCGGAGCGTTGCGGCGGCGGCTGCAACCTCGTCAAGCTGCTGCTTTGCCTCGGGGCTAAGAACAGCACTGTTGACGCGGAAGTTGACCGTTGCCGTGCTCTGGACGACGTATTCGTCAAGGGCCGTGATGCGCTTATTGGTCTCATTAACGCCGGCAACCGCCGCATCTGCAGTTTCCTGAGCGGCCTTCGCACCGCCGCGAGCGGCGTTCGAGATGGCCATCAGCTCATCGATCTGGCCCGAGACGCGTTTGGCGTTCTCTTCGGCGGCAGTAAGCCGTTCCTCGGCCGGTGCAACGCGAGAATCGATCGACTGTGCCGTCTGCAGATTGCTCTTGTCAAAGCGGATCTTGGTTGCGGCAAGGCTACCCGTGCCATCACCGCGGCCTTCGACCTCAAGGTTCAGCCCGCGGACGAGCGAAGCGGCCGGAAAACGGTCGCCCGAACCGAAAAACGCGTTAGCCCGAATGCTCGCGTTGGGCGAGACCACAACACGCGTATCGACACCGACCGTATCGCGGACGATGAACGTATTGTCATCTTCCTTCGAAACTATCGTGCCCTTGATCTCATATTTTTGTCCGTTAACAAGATTGCGAAGCTGTGCGTCCTGTGCGAACGCACCAACAACACCGATGGCAAGTGCCATGAACAACGCCGATATTCTTTTCATAATCATCTTTTCTCCTCAAAAGGCCTTACCTCGACGATAAGCTGCCCGAAATAGACGCCCGGCGAAGCCGTTTGGTTGCAATACTTTTGGTGCCCTGACCAAATTCCCCCAATATCAGAACCGTACGAAAACGGCTCACCGGGCCTGCCTGTTTGGAATACTAAACAAATTGCGTGCCACGCAAGAAAAACTCATGAAGATCGAAGTGGGATGCGGCAAAACACGCGAAAATAAAAGCTTTCGCCGTGTTCCAAAAGAATACGCATTCGAGCACCGTAAACGGGCAGTTCGAATCATTAACCAAAGTGTATGAAAATAATACGAAAATGTCTAGAAAAATCTGCGGTGCCACGAAGGAGCGACCGCGGCTAGATCGTCGGTCTGAAGTCGATTCCGAACGCAAAAATCCGGCGAAAAAGCCGGGCAGGGAAAGTGTCCCCGGGCCCGGCTTTTTATTGACTGGCGAAAGATCTAGATGGCGAAATCGGTAGTTTCGAGATATTTCTTGAGGGCGGCGAGGAAGCGTTCGCCGTCGGCGCCGTCCACGACTCGGTGGTCGTAGGTCAGGGCAAAGTATGCCATCTGGCGGACGGCGATGTAGTCGTCGCCATCGGGCGTTGTCAGGACCTTCGCGCGTTTCTCGATGGCACCTACACAGAGAATTGCGACCTGCGGCTGATTGATGATCGGGGTGCCGTAAAGCCCGCCGAAAACGCCGGGGTTGGTTATCGTAAAGGTGCCACCGGTGACCTCATCGGGGTTGAGCTTTTTCGCACGTGCCCGGTCGGCGAGGTCGTTTGCCGCGAGTGCGAGGCCGGAGAGCGAGAGCGTATCGGCCTTTTTGATGACCGGGACGATCAGGCCCCAATCGAGCGCGACGGCCATCCCGAGATTGATGTCGCCTTTATAGACGATGTTTTCGCCATCGACCTGTGCGTTGACGATCGGCATCTTCCGGATCGCATTCGTTACGCCCTGGAAGATGAACGGCATATAGGTCAGCTTGGTGCCGTAACGCGACTGGAACTCGGCCTTGTTCCGCTCGCGGAACTTGGCGACGTTCGTCATGTCGATCTCAAAGACGCTCGTGACGTGTGCCGAGGTCTGTTTTGAGAAGGTCATGTGCTCGGCTATCTTTTTCCGCATCACGGACATCTTCTCAACACGGTCGCCGGCCGAGTGAACGACCGGAGCGGGCGTGTAGTGGGGCTTAGCGGCGGTGGCTGGAGCGGCGGCTCCTTTCTTGAGCAGGTCCTCGGGCCGGAGTGCGGCACCGGTCTCGATGAAAGAGAGAATGTCCTGTTTCGTTACGCGGCCGCTGATGCCCGAACCGGGAATGCGGCTGATGTCGATACCGTGTTCTTTAGCTATATTGCGGACGAGCGGGCTAGATTTTGTCCGGCGGAGTTCGTCGATATCTGCCGAGCGGCCGTTCGAAGCGGGCATCGCAACGCCGGCGGTCGCGGCCTCGGCCTTCGGGGCGGCGACGAGAGCGGGCTCAGCCTTTGCCGGCTCCGCGGCCGGTTTTGGCGTTACCGTTGCGGCTCCGGCCGAGCTTCCGACGAGGGCGACGACAGAGCCGACCTCGACCGTTTCGCCTTCCTGAGCAAGTATCTGTAAAAGCTTTCCGGCCGCAGGCGAGGGAACTTCGGCATCGACCTTGTCGGTGGAGATCTCGAGCAGAGGCTCATCCTTCTCGATGGTGTCGCCTACGGCTTTGAGCCATTTCGAGACGGTGCCTTCGGTGATCGATTCGCCCATCTGCGGCATCACGACCTCGGTCGCGTCGCCGCCTGCGGGGGCACTTTCGGCCGGAGGTGCGGCGGCGGTACTTGCTGCAACCGCATCTGCGATGATCGCCGGGGCCGGGATTTCTTCGGAAGCTGCCGGAGTTACCTCGGCCGCAGGAGCTTCCTGCTTCGGGGCACTCGGTGAGGGAGCTTCGCCTTCGGCTCCGATGACGGCGACCACGGTGCCGACCTCAACGGTCTCGCCTTCCTGATGGCGTATTTCGAGAAGTTTGCCCGCCGCGGGGCTCGGCACCTCGGCATCGACCTTGTCGGTCGAGATCTCAAGGATCGCTTCGTCCTTTTCGATCGTGTCGCCCACCTGCTTTAACCACTTTGAGACGGTTCCCTCGGTGATCGATTCGCCCATCTGCGGCATTACAACTTCTACGCTCATATGATCTCCGTATCTAAATCAGTGCTGAATAATAAATTGTTACAAATGATTAGGATACAAGAATCTCGGGCCAAAAAAAAGCGGATGACCAAATCGGGCAAAGGCAAGGACCTCGTTTAGGGAGCGGTTTGCCTTCGTCGTTGCGGCCAGGAATAAAAGTATTCCGTTGCGGGATTGTGAGTAGGTTTGGCGGATTATAAGACATTGAGCCCCGGAAGAGGCCGGGATTCCGTTTCCGCCAGGCAACGATCGGAACGTGCACGGGAATTGTTCTTTTCCCTGACGTGGCGGTCGAAGAGTTCGAACATATAGGGAGTAATTTAATGACACAGTTCAAAGTACCGACAAGGGAAGAGGTTTCGGAAGCGAATCAGGCGATCTTTGACAAGCTTCAGGAAATGGTGGGTTTCGTGCCGAATCTTTACGCTTACTATGCGAACAACGAAACAGCACTGGGCGATTACCTAACGCTGCAGAACCGGAAAAGCACGCTCCGGGCAAAGGAGCGAGAGGTCATCAACCTGGTCGTAAGCCAGGTTAATGAATGCGACTATTGCCTTGCGGCCCACACGGCGATCGGCAAGATGAACGGCTTTAGCGAGAAAGAGACCGTCGAGATCCGGAAGGGCGAGGTCAGCTTTGACGAAAAACTCGGGGCACTCGCCCGCTTCGTCCGCGAAACGACGGAGAAGCGAGGCAAGCCATCGCCCGAGGCGGTCGAAGCGTTCTTTGCGGCCGGATACACCGAGGCGCACCTAGTTGATGTGCTGATCGTCATCGGCGACAAGACCATCAGCAACTTCCTCCACGGCGTAACGCAGATCCCGATCGACTGGGAGCCCGCACCGCCGCTTACAGAGGAAACGGCGGCTTAAGCGTTACCGCAACTGGTTCTCGATCTGTTTATAGATCTGGTCGAGTTCGGCATTTGAGGCGGCACCGTACTTGGTACTAAGTATGGTGCCGTTCTTTGCGACGACGAGCACCATCGCCTTGTCCTTTTCGTAGCCGTAGGTCTTTGCGATCTTGCCGCCCCAATCAAGCAGGACGGGGAACTGCGTTTGCCGCTTGATCAGCCGGCGGACGAGCCCGCGGGCATAGCTCGGAACTCCGCCGAGCGAGGCGACGCCGAACATATAGATCTTGCCGTCGAATTTCTTATATATCGGCGTGGCCCAGCCGTCGATCTGCTTTGCACCATCACGGTCGCCGAAAACAAAAACGACCGGGCGGTCGCTCGGAAAGTTGACCTCGACCTTGCGGTCGTTCTGATCTTGAAGGGCGAAGTTTGAGACGCGGCTTTGGCCGCTGACGGTCACAGCCGCCGCCCAGAAAAGGACGCAAGCGGCCATGAAGAACGTGAAAGTTTTGCTTCCCATTGTCTGCTCGTTTCGAAATGAACTTGCTTTTCCTTTCGGCGGCGGGCAGAAAATGGTTTCGCGGGTGGCGATCTAGTCGCTTCGATTCGTCCTGATACTGCCGGAACCGTAATCGTCCGGATAAGCCGCTACGTGTTCGGGGCCGAAAACGTGAACGGCGATAGAGCGGACGGCATCGTAGATCCCTGACAGATCCGGCCGGATGTTGATCCTCTCACCATTTCGCTTCAAGATCCAAACGCTGAAGCTGCGTGCCTTTCGTATGTATTGCGGATCGACCTTCGGTATGGTCCCGTTATCGAGAATATGCCCGAACTCCTCAACATCTTCCCAGCGGCAGGTTCGAGCGCGGAACAAGCCGGTGTAAGAGAGTCCGTTCTCGTGAATGGTAAGTGAATTCTTGCGGCCTCTCAGGAGATCGATCGTGACCGGTACCAATATAAGCATTATCACTCCGCCGCAGACGGGAGCTTCGATATAAAAAAGTCCCGCCGCGGCCGCGGTGATAACGGTCGAGGAAATGATCAAAGAGACGACGCTCTGCGGGCGTTCGACGTAATGGACGCTCTCGACCGGTCCGAGCTCTGGGTGGCCGGATCGCAACATTGCCGTTTAGCGGGTCGGGTCGATCATTGCCCGGACCTCAGAGATCCTGTTTGCGGGAAAGCCGCTCTCGCGGGCATGCTCTTCGATGAGTTCGGCGTTCGGTGCGGTGTAAACGCAGTAGATCTTGTCGTCGGTGACGTAGCTGTGGATCCACTGGATCTCGGCACCGAGTTTGTTGAGAACGTCGCAGGACTTTGCGGCGGCTCCGTGCAGATCATCAGATGTCATTGCACCCGCATGTGGAATATCACGTTCGATAACGAATTTCGGCATTGTTTTCTCCTTTGGTCTAACGATCCAGCTTTTTCGTTTCTTCCTCGTCCACGTCTGATTCGGCGAAGACCTGCGAGAGCGGCGTATGGGCAGGCGGCAGTTCGGCCCTGTATTCTCCAAGGCTACGCTCGAGTTCTTCGACCGCTGCCCGGCCGCGTTCCCAGTCATCTTTGGCAAGCTTGAGCAAGAGCTTGCCGTCCTGATTGGGGAGTTCGGCAAGTGCGGCCATTGTCTGTGTGCGGATAACGATCTTCGCACCGTGCTTTAAAAAGCCCTTGCGAAAGCGGACGTCCATTATCTCGGCGATCGGCAGGCGGACCTCTTTTACGCCGCCGCCGATGATGCCGAAGAGCTTGGCCTCGAACTCAAGCACTACGCCGGCTGATGAGAACTTGGCGATCCCATTGACCGAGGTCAGGCCATGGTTGGTCTCGGTTTTGAAAGGAACGCTTGAGAATCCGTTTGCCATAGGTTAAGCCGGCTGCTCTTCGCCATTATCGTCCTCATAGTCCATCGTGTCCATATCGACATCGTCGATGTTCGGTTGGCCGAATAGCTTGAGGAAAATGAACCCGACCGTCCCGGCCGTCAGCGAAGCCAAAAGGATCGCCATCTTCGAATCGTTGATCAGGTCAGCGGAGCCCGTAAACGCCAGATTCGTAATGAAGATGGACATCGTAAACCCGATCCCGGCAAGGAATCCGGCACCGATGACGTGCTTCCAATTAAGGTCTAACGGAAGCTTGCAAAGGCCAAAAGCAACGGCGGCCACAACGAGCAGTGTAACACCGATCGGCTTGCCGGTGACGAGCCCAAGGATGATGCCTAGGCTGTTCGGCGAGGTAAGGTCGCTTGCCCAATCCGCACCGATGACGATGCCCGTATTTGCAAGAGCAAAGATCGGCAGGATGAGGAAGACAACAGGCTTGTGGAGCGCATGCTCAAGCCGATACGAAGGCGAATCGGCGTCATCCCGTTTGTGCGTGAAGGGAATCGTGAAGGCGAGAAGAACGCCGGCGATCGTCGCGTGGACGCCGGACTTAAGCATAAAGAACCAGGCGACCACGCCCAGGATCAGATACGGGATCAGCGTCATCACGCCGAGCCGGTTCATGACGACAAGCAACCCGAGAACGCCGAGCGAGGCGGCAAGATAGCCGACCGAAAGCTCCGAGGTGTAAAAGACCGCAATGACGATGACGGCGATCAGGTCGTCAATGACCGCAAGTGCGACCAGAAAGACCTTGAGCGACGCAGGCACCCGCGAGCCGAGCAAAGCAAGAACGCCGATGGCGAAAGCGATGTCGGTTGCCATCGGGATGCCGATACCTGCTTGGGTCGGAAGACCGGAGTTAAAACTAAAGTG
>CAZGLZ010000080.1:0-17353 GCA_964526245.1 uncultured Chloracidobacterium sp.
GGGTTTCCGCGTATAATCGGCATTTACCCAAAAGGAGCATACCGCTTGCAGCACGAACTCATCGTCATTCTCGATTTTGGCTCGCAGTACACGCAGCTTATCGCCCGCCGCGTCCGCGAACAGGGCGTTTATTGCGAGATACATCCCTTTCATTTGGCGGCCGAGGCGATCGCCGCAAAGCAGCCGAAGGGCGTCATCCTTTCGGGCGGGCCTTCGAGCGTAACCGACGAGGACGCGCCGCGGATCGAGCCCGGGTTCTACGACAAGATCGCGGCTCCGATACTCGGCATCTGCTACGGGATGCAGCTCGCCGCCATCGACCTCGGCGGGCGAAGCGAACCGGCCGCTCGTCGCGAATATGGCCACGCCAAGCTCAAGGTGCTGAGCGGCTCGACGCGGCTCTTCAACGAGCTGCCGTTCGAGCTCGACGTTTGGATGAGCCACGGCGACCACGTAACCGAGATCCCGCCCGGCTTTCACAAAACGGCAACGACCGGCGACGTCATTACGGCGATGGAATCGGACGAACGCGGCATCTATTGTGTGCAGTTTCACCCCGAGGTCTCGCACACGCCGCTCGGCAAAGAGGTGCTCCGCAATTTCCTCTTCAACATCTGCGGGTGCAAGGGCGACTGGACACCGGCGAGCTTTATCAAGGAAGAGATCGAGCGGATACGCGAAACGGTCGGCCCGGACGACCGAGTTGTCTGCGGGCTCTCGGGCGGTGTCGATTCGACCGTCGCGGCGGCGCTTGTCCACGAGGCGATCGGCGACCGGCAGACGTGTATTTTCGTCAACAACGGCCTGCTCCGCTATCGCGAATTTGAGGATACGCTCAAGGTCTATGAGGACAATCTGCACCTCAACGTCGTAGGCGTTGATGCCTCGGCGGAGTTCTATTCGGTGCTTGCGGGCATCAGCGACCCCGAGCAGAAGCGCAAAGCGATCGGCGGCAAGTTCATCGGCGTTTTCGACGCCGAAGCGCACAAGATCGGCGATGTGAAATGGCTCGTCCAGGGCACGCTTTACCCGGATGTGATCGAATCCGTCAGCCTCCGCGGAGCTTCGGTAACGATAAAGACGCACCACAACGTCGGCGGCCTGCCGGAGAAGATGAACCTCAAGCTGATCGAGCCGCTTCGGGAGCTTTTCAAGGACGAGGTCCGCAACATCGGCCGCGACCTCGGCATTCCGGAGATGATCCTAGAACGCCATCCGTTCCCCGGCCCCGGCCTCGGCGTCCGTATCCTCGGCGACATCACGCCCGAGAAGGTCGAGCTCCTGCAAAAAGCGGACAAGATCTTTATCGAAGAGTTGCACAACTTCGGGCTCTATCGAGAGGTCTGGCAGGCATTTGCTGTGCTGCTGCCGATCCAGTCGGTCGGCGTGATGGGCGACTTCCGTACCTACGAAAAGACCGTCGCGCTCCGCGCCGTTACCTCGACTGACGGAATGACGGCCGATTGGGCACGGCTCCCGCACGACTTTCTCGCCGCCGTCTCATCGCGAATAACCAGCGAGGTCCGCGGCATCAACCGCGTCGTCTATGACATCTCGTCAAAACCGCCAAGCACGATCGAATGGGAGTAAGCGGCCGATGGAAAGTCCCGGCAAGATCGGGGAAAAAGATAGTGAGCGAAAGTCGAACCATCGTCAGTTTTCGGGACGTTGCTTTTGAAGTAGCAGGTGTTCGCATTCTTGAGGGTGTAGATCTCTCCGTCGCCCGCGGCGAGACGCTTGTCCTGCTCGGCGAATCGGGCTGCGGCAAGACCACCACGCTGAAGTTGATCAACCGGCTGATCGAACCGACCGAGGGCGATGTTGTTGTCAACGGCCGTTCGACCCTTGCGGTCGATGCCGTAGGGCTTCGCCGCGGCATCGGCTACGTGCTGCAGGAAGGCGGCTTGTTCCCGCATATGACCGCCGCTGAGAATGTCGGGCTGCCCTTGCGGCTTGCCGGGAGCGACTCGGGTTCGATAATTGCCCGTGTTGACGAAATGCTCACACTCGTCGGGCTCGAGCCGGATAGCTTCGCCAACCGCTTCCCGCACGAACTTTCCGGCGGCCAGCGGCAGCGTCTCGGCGTTGCCCGAGCGCTTGTTGCTGATCCCGATCTGCTGTTGCTTGACGAGCCTTTCGGAGCTCTCGACGCACTGACCCGAGCCGCCGTTCAGCAGGAATTTGCCCGTATCGTCCGTGAACTAGGCAAGACCGCCGTTTTCGTTACACACGACCTCCACGAAGCGATGCTTCTCGGCTCGCGGATCGCTCTGATGGACAAGGGCCGGGTCGTTTTTCTCGGGACGCCGGAGGAGTTTGCAGTCTCTACGCTGCCGCTCGCGAGGGCGTATCTTGCGACCGTAGAGCTATGAGCTTTCTCGATTTCATCACGGCAAATTGGCGGGAACTGATGATGCTGACCCGCGAGCACATCGTCATCGTGATGCTCTCGACCGCGTTCGCCGTCGTGCTCGGGATGCCGCTCGGCGTTTTGCTGACGCGAGTCCGCTCGTTGCAGGTGCCGGTCCTCGGCTTTGCCAATGTGATGCAGACGGTGCCGAGCCTCGCACTCTTCGGCCTGCTGATCCCGATCCCCTTCTTAGGCGGCATTGGCGCCCGGACGGCCGTGATAGCTCTCGCCCTTTATGCCCTTCTGCCGGTGATCCGAAACACGGTCACAGGCATTCTCGGCATCGATCCCAAACTCCGCGAGGCGGCAGACGCGATGGGAATGACGAACGCCGAGAAGCTTCGGATCGTCGAGCTCCCGCTTGCGGCTCCGGTGATCCTTACCGGCATACGCGTCGCTGTCGTCATCTCGGTCGGTGTCGCAACGGTCGCCGCCGCGGTCGGTGCGGGCGGTTTGGGAACCTACATCTTCCGTGGGCTGCGGCAGAACGACAACAATTTACTTATCGCCGGTGCGGTCGCGTCGGCATTGCTCGCCTTGCTTTTTGACCTGGCACTCGGCCAGATCGAGCGTTCCTTCGCAATCGGTGAGAGGACACAGCGGACCCGCCGGCGGATCGTTGGATTCGGCATCGTCGGCGTTCTCGCGGCGGCAGCTTTGATCGGCGGTTTTGCGGGATCGGAGTCATCTGCCGGCCGGGCAAGCGAACTACCGGCTTCCGGCGAGCGAATCGTCGTCGGTTCAAAGGACTTCACCGAATCGATCATCCTCGCCGAGATACTTGCTCAAATGCTCGAGGCTGAAGGCTTTTCGGTCGGGCGGCAGTTCGAGCTCGGCGGCAACCTGCCGCACGAGTCGCTGCTCGCCAAAGCGATCGACGTTTATCCCGAATATACGGGCACGGCCTTTACGGCGATCCTGAAACGCGATCCCATCACCGATCCGCAAGCGGTCTATCGCGAGACTGCCGGATCATATGAAAGGGAGTTCGGGCTTGTGCTCAGCCCGCCGCTCGGTTTTGCTAATGACTTCGCGATCCTGATTCGCGGCGATGTCGCCAGAAAACAGGGACTTCGTACTGTCTCAGACGCCGTTCCGGTCTCTCGCGATTGGCAGGCCGGATTTGGCCAGGACTTCATGTCGCGGGCGGATGGCTATCCGGGTTTCGTTCGTGCGTACGGGTTTGCGTTCGCCCGGCAGCCGCGTGAGATGGACCTTTCCCTGACCTACCGTGCACTTGCCGTGGGCGAGCTCGACATTATTGCCGGCAACTCCACCGACGGGCTTATCTCCGCACTTGACCTTTTTCAGCTTGAGGACGACCGGCGGTACTTCCCACCCTATGAAGCAGTTTTTGTTGCCCGCCAAGATAAAGCGGAACTGCTGCGAGCGGCCTTTGAACGCCTTCGTAACACCATTTCGACTGATGAGATGCGTAAGATGAACTTTGAGGTCGATGGCAACAAGCGTCAGCCTCGCGACGTTGTAGCCGAATGGCTTCGGGAAAATTAGCTTGCTAATCGAGCTAAATTATTGTAGTCTATTGGTTTGATAATTCCTTCTCTCTTTTGTCGACGGTAAGCAGGCCTTCGCTGTGAAGGCAGGCATGGATATTTCGGGAGTTGGTTCGTAGATAGAGTCAGAAGTTGTGCGGGATTGTCCGCACGCTCTCGCGTTGGTCATTCGCTGCAACCGTTACACCGAAAGTCTCAACCCACCGTAAGAAAGCTTCTTTGCCCAACTTAGATCATTTGCCCTGACGGCGACAGTATATTTTCGCCTTGGAGCCGAAGGGACCGCATCAATGCAGCCCGGCGGACATTGTAGTTTCGCACGTTGTGATCTGAGTTACCGATAGAGAGAAAAAATTTAATGAGTTTTAGTGAACTTGGCTTGCGCGCCGATATTGCGGCAAAGTGCGAGCAGATGGGCTTTACCGAGCCTACACCCATTCAACAACAGGCCATCCCGATCGTGCTCCGGGGCGGCGACGTCATCGGAACGGCACAAACCGGAACAGGCAAAACTGCTGCGTTCCTCCTGCCGATCCTCCAGAAATTCGAGAAAAAGCCGGGCCGCGGACTTCGCGTCCTTGTTCTTGCTCCGACCCGCGAGCTAGCTAACCAGATCGAGGTCGAATGCCGTAAATTTGCCCCGAAGGGCATTACGTGTGCCGCCATTATCGGCGGTTCAGGTTACGGCAAGCAGATCCAGTCGCTCGAACGCGGCGTCAATATTCTTATCGCCACGCCCGGGCGCCTGATCGATTTCATGGAGCAGGGCATGGTCAATTTCAACGGACTTACAACGCTCGTGCTTGACGAAGCCGACCGAATGCTCGATATGGGCTTCCTTCCCGCCATTAAGCGGATCGTCAAGGCAGTTCCAAAAGAACGACAGACGCTTTTCTTTTCGGCAACGATGTCGCCAGAGATGGAAGCCATTGCGATGCAGATAGTCCGCGACCCCGAGTTCGTCTCGGTCGGCTCGCGAGGCAAAGCGGCTCACACGATCGAGCAATTTGCGTATCCCGTCGCACAGCAGCACAAGATGCCGCTGTTGCTCGAACTGCTCAAGATCGAGCCGTTTGAACGCGTGCTTGTCTTCACCCGCACAAAGCGCGGTGCCGACCGCCTCGCTACCGTGCTTGAGAGATGGGATCACCGTTCGAACCGTATCCACGGCGACCGCTCGCAGTCGCAGCGGGAGGCGGCACTTCGTTCCTTCAAGACCGGCCGCACCAATATCCTTGTCGCAACTGATGTTGCCGCCCGTGGAATTGACATCGACTCGGTCTCACACGTGATAAACTATGATATTCCCGAGGTCCCGGAGGACTATGTCCACCGCATCGGCCGAACTGGCCGTGCCGGCAATACGGGCCGAGCGATCACGCTTGTAACCGCCGCAGATGAGCTTTCAATGCGTGCCATCGAGCGGCTAACGGGCCAGGAGGTCGAACGCGTTCACCTGCCGAACTTCGGCGGTGAAGTGGCACGGCCGGCCGCCCCGGTCAAGAGCTACCGTTCATTTGGCAGAGGACGACGGCGGAGGTAACAAAAAGTTTGGAGAAAGTTATGAAAGCAGAAAAATACGAAGTTGGACAGGAAACGGAAATGCTTTGCTCGGATTGCGACCGCGACACACAGCACGAGGTGCTGAGCGTTACAAAGCTCGGCAAGATAACCAAAGCCTCTTGCACCGGATGCGGAACAGAGAGCACCTTCGTACGCGGCGTGAAAACCGCCGTCTCGGGCGGGCGAAAGACCTCGGCTGCACCGTATGACCGTAACCGGAAGTATCGTAAGGGTCAGGCGATGATTCACGATACTTTTGGCCGCGGCGAGGTTACCGCCGTCTATGAGAGCCAAAAGATCGACGTTCTTTTCGGAGATACGACCCGAAAGCTGATCCACAGCCAACAATAAAGAAAGGCGGGGACTTCCCCGCCTTTTTCTTTTACATCAAGACCGTTCTCCGCTTATTTCCGCTTTAACAGCCAGCCGACCACCAAACCGACCGCACCGGCGATAAGTAACGCCTGGCCCGGCTTTTGGCGGGCAAATTCCTTGGCATCCTCGACCAATTCCTTTGGGTCCTTATTCTGCAGTTCCTTGAACTTCTCACCCGCGTACTGAAAGCTCTCGCTCGCATAATCCTTCGCACGCGAAGCGGCGTCCTGAAACTTCTGTCCGTATTCCTGTGCCTGCATTTTCAATTCTCCCAAAAACTCATCCTGTCCCGAGGCAGCCGTGCCGTCCATTCCAACATGGACAAGCCCCTGCTCTAATTCCTTTTCCGCTTTCTTAACTTCGGCCTCAAATTCCGTCATTTCTCGTCTTCCTCCTTGATGATGTTTGAATCCCGTTGCGAGTGCCGCACGAAATCCACATTCACCGAACGGCGATTGTGATGAACCGCTCGGCCTTTAGGTTGTTACGATTTTTTTGAGGGGTTTGTTCCGAAGATCAGGGCCTAAACTGATACGTATCGTGGGTGAAGACCGCGTTAGTAAGCGGTTACTTTGGCCGGTCGGAAAACAGGGCAGGATCCGGCGGGCGAGAAATTTCGTTCGGTTTCCTTGACAGAAATGTCTGAAAATTGCGATTCTACGTTTTCCCGTAAGTAAGTAAGCACTTACTTAAATTTTTGTTAACGGAGAAAGTTTGCAGAACATACTCGAAAATTGTGACCACAAGAGCCGCATGAGCGGCGACGAACGTCGTGACCAGATACTGCACACCGCGATGGAGCTTTTCTCGCGACATGGCTTCAAGGGCACGACTACGAAGATGATCGCTGAGGCCTCGGGCGTTTCGGAGGCTATGGTCTTTCGGCACTTTGCCACCAAGGACGAGCTCTACGGAGCGATCATCCACCATCAGGCGTGTGGAGTTGGCGAAGGCGAGGGCTTCCCGTGGGAGCAATGCCCCGAATTGATGGAGGCCTGGATGAACGGCGATGACTTCGGGTTCTTTTTCAACATGGCACGGATGGCGATGACCAAGCACCGCGAGGACGTTGCGTTCATGCGTCTCTTGATGTACTCGGCACTTGAAGAGCACGAGCTTGCGGATAGATTTTTCCGTGAGTTCGTTTCCTCCGGCTATGACTTCATCGGCGGCTACATCGAGCGGCGGCAGAAAGAAGGTGCCTTTCGCAAGGTCAATCCGCGGATCGTGGTTCGGGCATTTATGGGAATGCTGATCCACCATTCTCTTAACGACATTTTGTGGGACCGAAAGCGGACGCTCCTGGACGCCGACAACGATGAAGTGGCCCGGGAGTTCGCAACTATTTTGATCGACGGTATCAGAAACTAGAATTTTAAGGCAGGAGCATTAGCTGATCCTGCAAGAGGCTATATGCAAAGAAATGGTTCTATCATTGCGGCGGTTTTAGCGGCCGCGATCGGGCTGACGGCAAGCGGATGCGGATCGAGTTCCGACGCGGCAGCCGCGAATAACGGCAACGCGCAGCCTGAATCGGTCGAGGTCACAACGGCAAAGGCCGTTATCCAACCGATCCCTTCTTACATAGAGGCGACGGGCAACCTAACGAGCGACGCGAATTCCGACGTAGCATCGACCATTGCCGGTAAGGTCGTTCAGGTCAATTTCGACCTCGGCAGCTATGTCAACCAAGGCGATGTTCTGATCCGGCTCGATGCCCGCGATGCACAGATACGGCTTGACCAAGCCCGCTCGCAGCTTGAGCAGCAGCAGCGAGCCGTTCAGCAGGCCGAGGCTAACGTCGAGCAGGCGATCGCCAACCTTCGCCAAACCCAGGCCCGGCTCGGAGTTTCCGATGGCGAGACATTTCAGATCAAAGATTTTTCGCAGGTAAAGTCCGTTACGGCTAACCTGCAGTTGGCTGAGACCGAGCTGAGAAGGGCAGAACGCCTGCTTGAGACGGGCGATATTTCGCGTGCCACCTACGACCAGCGAAAGGCCCAGCGTGACGCCCTGCTTGGCCAGCTTGATGAGGCCCGCTCGAATGCGGCCGTTGCTATCCGTGCGATCAACACTGCCCAGTCGGCGGTCGAAACCGCGAGGGCGGCCGCAAACAGTGCTCGTGCGGCGGTCGGTTCAGCCGAAGCCCAGGTCCGGCAGGCGGAAAAGGCCGTAGCCGACAACACCGTCCTCGCACCGATAAGCGGCTTCATCTCAGAAAAATCCATCGAGGTCGGCGAATACATTTCACCGAATGTCCCCAACTCCAAGATCGCTACCATAATGCGCACCTCGACGCTTCGGCTTCGCATCGACATCCCCGAGCAGAACGTTGGCCGCGTTGCGACCGGACAGGGCGTTTCGCTCCAGACCTCGGCATATCCGGATCGCAGCTTTGCGGGCCGGATCGTTCGAATCTCACCGGGGCTCAACCAACAGGCGAGGACGCTGACGGTCGAGGCCGAAGTGCAGAACGTTGACGGGCTCCTCAAGCCCGGCCAGTTCGCGACCGTCCGCATCACGCAGGCGACGCCCGAGCCGGCGGTGATGATTCCGGCTGCTGCCGTCCGTGCCGATGGCGACATCAACCGCGTTTACGTCATCCGCGATGGTGCCGCCCGGGAACAGATAGTCCAGCTAGGACTACTCGAGGGCAACATGATCCAGATCAAGAGCGGCGTTGTCGAAGGCGAGACCGTTGCGACCAGCAACCTCAATCTCCTCACCGATGGAGTTTTCGTAAGGCAATAGTTTTGGCTGAAGCCCCGGCTCCAATAGGCCGGGCAAACGAACAGGGATCTTATGCAGTGGTTAGCAGAAGTTTGTGTTAAGCGGCCGGTTTTCGCCACGATGCTTATCTTGTCGCTCGTGGTGGTGGGAATGTTCTCGTTCTTCAGCCTCGGCGTTGATCTATTTCCGAAGATCGACTTTCCGACCATAACGGTTACGGTCATCAACCCGGGAGCATCGCCCGAGGAGATCGAGACAGAGATCACCGAACTCGTCGAGGAATCGGTAAACACGATCAGCGGCATCGATGAACTCCGCTCTTCCTCGATCGAGGGCATCTCGCGTGTCTTCGTGCAGTTCGTACTCGAAAAGGACGTCGAGGTCGCCTTTAACGAGGTCCAGCAAAAGGTTCAGAACGTAATTCCACGGCTCCCGACGACTGCCGAGCAGCCGACCGTGCTCAAGCTCGATACCGATGCGGCTCCGGTTCTTCGCATTACGCTGAGCGGCACGGATTCGGTCCGCAATGTGACCGAGGTGGCTAAGAAGAGCATCAAGGAACGGATCGAATCGATCAGCGGCGTCGGCCAGATCACGCTTGTTGGTGGGCAGGAGCGCCAGATCAATGTCTGGGTCGATCCCGACAAGATGCGTTCCTACAACATCACGCCGCCCGAGGTAACGAACGCTCTTCGCTTGCAAAACATCGAGTTCCCGAGCGGCCGGCTCGATGAGGGGGCGAAAGAGACAAGCGTCCGAACGCTCGGCAAGGTTCAGCGGTCCGAAGATTTCAACGAGCTGGTCGTCGCGACCCGCGGCGAGTATGCCGTAAAGGTCAAGGACATCGGCTATGTTGAGGACGGAGCTGAAGAGCTTCGGTCCGAATCGCGGCTGAACGGCAAGCCCGCGGTCACGCTTATTGTCGCCAAGCAATCGGGACAGAATACGGTCGCGGTCGCCCGTGAGATCAAGGAGCGGCTGGCCGAGATCGAACAAGGCCTGCCGCCCGGTTACGAGATGCGGATCATCGCCGATAACTCGATCTTTATCGAGAACGCCGTTTCCGCACTTACAGAGCACCTCATTCTCGGTTCGGTCTTTGCCTGTATCGTCATTTTCTTTTTCCTCTGGAGTTTCCGCTCGACCTTTATCGCGTCGCTTGCAATTCCGACCTCGATCATCGCGACCTTCGGGCTGATGCTGGCAATGGGCTATACGCTCAATTCGATAACGATGCTCGCTCTGACGCTGATGGTCGGCATCGTCGTTGACGACGCCATCATCGTGCTCGAAAACATCTATCGCTTTGTCGAAGAAAAGGGCATGGACCCGTATCAGGCGGCGATCGAAGGCACACGTGACATTGGCCTTGCCGTACTCGCGACCACGCTTTCGCTGATGGCCGTGTTCGTCCCGATCGGCTTTATGCAGGGCATTGTCGGCCGTTTCATGTCGAGTTTCGGACTAACGTCCTCGTTCGCGGTCGCCGTTTCGCTGATCGTTTCGTTCTCGCTGACGCCTATGCTTGCCGCTCGGCTTATCAAGCGAAAGCACCTCAAAAAGAAGCAGGACGAAGCTTTCTTGGCCGACGTGAATCTCGACGGCGGGCTCGATAAGAACAGCGAGCAGAAGGAAGAGCACGGCTCGAAAGAATCACGATGGTTTGCCTGGCTGCTTGACCGCTACACCGGCCTGCTTCGCTTCTCGATGGGCCATCGCTGGTTGATAGTAACGCTATGCATTCTTGTGTTCTTTTCGATATTTCCGCTTTTTTACTTTGTCGGAAAGAACTTCTTGCCGGTCGATGATCAATCGCAATATGAGATCTCGTTCCGTGCGCCCGAGGGTTACAGCCTTGGCGCCACGTCGCTCGCGATGGAGCGAATCGCGTCTGAGATAAGGCAGATGCCGGGCGTTACCGATACGCTTACGACCGCTGGCGGCGGCCAGGATCAGGTCGTCAATAGCGGTACGATATATGTAAAGCTGAGCGACATCGACAAACGCGACCGGTCTCAGGAAGACCTGATGAGCGCGACGCGCGACCTGCTCGCAAAATATCCGGACTTCCGCACCGGGGTACAGCAGGTGCAGGCGTTCTCCGGCGGTGGATTCCGCAACGCGAACGTGCAGTTCCTGATCGCCGGGCCCGATCTTAAAAAGCTGGAAGAATATTCAGCATTGATACTCGAACGAATGCGAAGCGTGCCCGACGCGGTAGACGTTGACTCGACGCTTATCTCGGGCAAGCCGGAGGTTCAGCTTGAGATAAATCGCCAGCTTGCAGCCGATCTGGGCGTCCGCATCGGCGATGTGTCCCAGGCTCTTAACACGCTCGTCGCCGGCCAGGATGCTACGACCTTCAACATCGGAACGGACCAATATGATGTCGTCGTTCGTGCGGTCCAGAAATACCGGACAGATTACGAGGGCCTCTCGCGAATGGTCGTGCCCTCAGCGACGGTTGGTTGGGTCACACTCGACCGGCTCGTCACGCCTCGAGAGGGTACTGGCCCGAGTTCCATCGAACGCACGAACCGCCAGCGGCAGGTGACCTTGCTTGCGAATACGCGGCCGGGCGGCTCCGCGACCAGCATTACGTCGGCGATCGATCAATACGTCCGCGAGCTCAAGCTGCCGGCCGGCTATACCACCGGCTACGTCGGCCAATCGAAAGAAATGGGCAAGGCCGGATTCTACTTCCTTCTCGCCTTTGCGCTTTCGTTCATCTTTATGTACATCGTGCTGGCGGCACAGTTTGAGTCGTTCATCCACCCGGTGACGATCCTGCTTACGCTGCCGCTTTCGGTCCCGTTCGGGATCGTCAGCCTGCTGGTCGCCGGCCAAACGGTCAACATTTTTTCAGGCCTCGGCTTGCTGCTTCTTTTTGGTGTTGTGAAGAAGAACGCGATACTCCAGATCGATCACACCAACAACCTGCGTGCCGAGGGAATGAGCCGTTATGACGCGATCATTCAGGCGAACCGTGACCGGTTGCGGCCGATCCTTATGACGACCCTTGCGCTCGTTGCGGGCATGATCCCGCTTGTACTTTCGACCGGTGCCGGTTCGGGAACGAACCGCTCGATCGGCGTGCTCGTCGTTGGCGGACAGACGCTTTGTCTGCTGCTTACGCTGCTTGCCGTTCCGGTCTTCTATTCGATATTCGACGACCTTTCCGAATTGCGAATTTTCCAACGCATCGGGCGGTTCTCTGAATGGCTTTTCGGCGGATTTCGCCGCCGCCTGGCCGGTGCAACAAGTTCAATAGTGGGCAAACAGTAATGGCCCTGCATTTATATTTGCGGCGATTGCCGCGGAGATTCGATATGAGATCTCGTGTAATACCTGCGATCATAGTTACACTCGCGGCCACCTTCGGTTCGGCCCTCGGACAGGACCCGACGCCGTCGCCGACGCCGTTCGCCACGGACAAGCAAGGCGTTTCACCGGACAAGATCGCTCCGATCCCGCCGATCGCTCCGGGATTTGAAGCCGAGGGCCGCGACCTTCCGGACCTAGGACGTGTCGGCGTTGAAATGACCTCGCAGCGGCCGATGTCCGTCCGCGAGGCGATAGCTCTTGCTCTTGAGAACAACCGCGACATCGAGGTGACGCGCAAGAACGTGCAGATCGCTGAGTCCGACCTCAAAGCCGCCCGAGGTTTCTACGAACCGCGGTTCGTCGCACAGACCTTCTATGAGAGGGCGACGACGCCGAACGTCAGCATCTTCAGCAATAACCGCGAAACGACCCAGGGTGCACTTGTCGGGAATGCGGATGTTCGGATCCCGCTCCCGAACTACGGGACTATCTTTGCGGCGACGCTGAACAACCAGAGGGTAACGACAAACAACCCGATCTCGATCCTCAGCCCGCAGGTCAATGCGAACTTTGGCATCACGCTAACGCAGCCGCTTCTTCGCGGACGCTCGATGGACCAGCCGCGGCGGACGATCGAGATCGCAAAGCGGAACCTCTCGCTCAGCGATGCCCAGTTTCGGCAGCGGTCGATCGAGATCATTACGAACGTCCAGCGTGCCTATTGGGACCTGACCTTTGCACTCAGGAACCTGCAGGTTCAACGCGATGCCGTTCGCGATGCAAAAGACCAGCTCGAACACAATCGCCGCCTGGTACAGGAAGGCCAGCTTGCACCGATCGATATCGTCGCGGCCGAAACGCAGGTCGCGAACTTCGAGCAGGCAGTTTACGACGCGCTCAATGTTGTGACACAGGCTGAGAATGCACTCAAGAACCTGATCTCGCCGAACCGCTACAACGCCGTTTGGAACGAGGCGATAGTCCCGACAGATTCCGTCGAACTTCGCGTCCCCGGCACGACGCTCAATGACGCGATAACAGCGGCGATGGAGAACCGACCGGAGCTTGAGCTCAATAACGTCCAGAAGGCGATCAATGAAATAGATCGACGCTACTATCGCGACCAGAGCCGGCCGCAGATCGACCTCGTTGCCGGCTACTCCTCAAGCGGCATCGGCGGGACACAGAACCCGAACTTTAGCAGCCCGTTCGACATCCCCTGTAACCCCAACGATCCGGGCTATGACGCATGCCTTGCCCGCCAGGCTCAGCAGCGGGCACAGCTCGAATCGCTTCTCGGCTCGCTCGGAAGCTCCGGCTCGGCGTACTCGGACATCTTCGCGAACCGCTACCCGACCTATCGCGTCGGTGTGACGATCAACCTGCCTCTGTTCGGTGACCGTACGTCGCGAGCCCAATATGGCCGTTCGCTGGTCGAGGGCGAAAAGATCTCGGCTCAACGCGAGCAGATCGAGCAGGTCATTCAGGTTGAGGTTCGAAATGCCCTTCAGGCGGTCCGCACCGCCGAAGCCAGGCTTCGCTCTGCCGCGATCGCCCGCGAAAACTCGGTCCGGCAATATGAATCCGAACAGCGTAAGCTCGATGCCGGCCAGTCAGATATTTACAACGTACTTGAACGGCAAACGGCACTGACCAACGCACGTAGCGCCGAGCTTCGTGCCCAGACCGAACTGAACAAGGCCCTCGCCGACCTACAACGTGCGACCGGCAACGCGCTTAAGGATAACGACGTCGTGACGATGCTGAGAAAGTAGAAATGCGGGCAGTTTATATCACCGAATTCGGCGGGCCCGAGAGCCTTGAGATCCGCGAGATACCCGAGCCTTCGGTCGCTCAGGGAAAGATCAAAGTCCGTGTTTCGCATGCCGGAGTCAACCGGGCAGATATTCTTCAGCGACGTGGCCTATATCCCGGGCCTGAGGGCTACGACCCGCATCGGCCGGGGCTTGAATTTGCCGGCGTCGTCGCGGAATGCGGCGCGGGCGTGTCGCGTTTCAATACCGGTAATCGTGTTTTCGGCATAACCTCCGGCGAGGCACAGGCGGAGTTCGTCGTCGTTGATGAAAGGCTTGCTGCCGTTGTTCCCGAAGGCATCTCGCTCGAAATAGCGGCCGCTGTGCCCGAAGCCTATGTCACCGCCCACGATGCGCTTGTCACGCAGGCGGGCTTAAGCGAGGGCGAAAGCGTGTTGATCCACGCGGCGGCATCGGGCGTCGGATTAGCGGCATGCCAGATCGCCAAAGCTCGCGGGGCAAAGGTCAACGCAACCTCGCGAACCGCGGAAAAACTGGATGAACTTAGTGCCTTCTACGACCACACGATCATTCCGGAATCAGGGCCCATTTTTGCCGAACAAGTGATGGAACTGACCGAGGGCCGAGGAGTTGATGTCGTGCTCGACCTCGTCGGTGGTGCATACTTTCCCGAGAATCTGAAGAGCCTCGCTTCGAAGGGGCGGATGATCCTGGTCGGGCTGACCGCCGGCCGCAAAGCTGAGTTTGACATGGGACTGGCCCTCGCTAAGCGACTTACGATCAAGGGAACAGTTCTCCGCTCGCGAAGCGTTGAGGAGAAGGGCGAGGCAATGGCGGCATTCGCTAGCGACGTGCTTCCCGGGCTCGGCCGTGAGTACACGCCGATCATCGACACGGTCTTTCCCGTCGAGTCTGTTCGTGAGGCTCACGAGCGGGTCGAATCGAACAAAAATATTGGTAAGGTTATACTAAGCTTTTGACACGGCTTCCGACGTCGTCCGTTACGACGCAGAGCCCGGCGACGCCTTCTCCGTCAAGCCGTTCGAGCAATTCGGCTGCGTCGGCGTAGGTCAGGCCCGAGCCCTCGAGCCGGTCAAACGAAATGACCGCCCAGATTGGCGAGAGCAGCTCTGACTCGGGCGCGTGGCCGTTATTTGCGGGTTCCGGTGCGTTCATCGGATATAAGGCAAATTTAGCACACGTTTTCCACATGTGGAAAACTTTTCTTCGAGACTTGGATGGCTTTTTCGCGGACCATTTTAATTACCGGCTTCCCGGGCTTCATCGCCGGCCGTTTGGTCGCTGCGTTGGCCCGTCCGGATGTCCAGTTCTTCCTGCTCGTTCAGCCTCAATTTGTTGAGACAGCCGCTCGGCTTGCTGAGAAGATCGCCGCCGATACAGCCGTCCCGGCCGAGAACTTTGCCCTGATCGAGGGCGACATCACGAAGCCCTATCTTGGGATGTCTGCCGATGACCTCGAAGCTGTCCGGAGCGAGACGACCGACGTTCATCATCTGGCCGCTATTTACGACCTTGCGATCGAACGCGAGCCGGCATTTGCCGTCAATGTCGATGGCACCAAGAACGTCAACGCGCTTTGCCGCTCCTTGCCGAGCCTGCGGCGCTACAACTATGTCTCGACCTGTTACGTCTCCGGAAAACGCGAGGGCCGCATTCGCGAGGATGAACTCGAACACAATGCGGGCTTTCGTAATTTTTACGAGGAGACGAAGTACCTCGCCGAAATGGAGGTCGAGCGGCTCAAGGCGGATCTGCCCGTGACGATCTTTCGGCCCTCGGTCGTGGTCGGCGATTCCGAAACGGGCGAGACGGTGAAGTACGACGGCATTTATTACCTCATAAAATATTTACTCCGGGCTCCTTCGATCCTGCGGATGGTCAACGTTGGCAATAATGCGGTTACGCTAAATCTGGTCCCGGTCGATTTCGTCGTCGATGGGATCGCGGCGCTTTGTTATGACGAGGCCGCCGTTGGGCGGACCATCGCCCTCGCCGACCCGCGGCCGCTGACGACCGCCGGGCTCTTTGATGCGATCGCCCGTTCGCTGACCGGAAAGGCGTCGATCTGGACGCCGCCAAAATCATTGAGCGAGTGGAGCTTATACCTGCCGATAACGCCGACCCTTACCGGGCTGCCCCATGCCGGCGTTCCTTATTTTTTTGTGACGCAGGAGTATGACACCTCGGCCGCTAATGAGCTGCTCGGACCGCACGGTGTTCGCTGCCCGGGCTTTGCGGACTACGTCGGCCGGTTGATCGACTTTGTCCGCCGGCATCCGCTGCTTTAGCTCCGCGTGTGCAAAGTTTTGCCGATGCCGGGCATCTCAAGGTTTATGTTTGCCGGAACTTCAAAGTTTGCCGCACTTGCCGCCGCATTTCTCTTGCTCGCTGCAGGAGGTTTTGCTCAGAGCGGCCGCGTAAAGCCGACGCCAACGCCCGAAGAAGAACCGGTCAGAGTTATCACCGAAGAGGTCAAGGTCAGCTTTCTTGCTCGCGATGAGGCAGGACGCTTTGTACCCGACGTCAAGGCCGAAGACCTTGTCATTCTCGAGAACGACCGTCTGCATCAGGCAACGAGTGTCCGCCGGCTACCGGCATACGTCCTGATCGTTATGGATACCGGCGGCGAACTCCGCTCCGTAAAAACGCTCGACCAAACCCGCAAGACCGCCGCTGCCGTCATCAACTCACTTCGGACCGAAGATCAGGTCGCCTTGATGCAATACAGCGACAAGGCGGAGATCGTCTCTGAGTGGACAGACAAGAAGGACGAGAGCCTTGCCGCCGTCGGACGGACAAAGTTTGGCCGCCGCTCGTCGTTTACCAAAGCGCTTGACCTCGCCCGCGAATTCATGATGCAGGAGGGCATCGAGAATCGGCACCTCGTACTGATCACCGACGGCACCGATAGCTTTGCCCGCGGAGATAAGATCCGCGAGACGATGCGGAAGATACTCGGCACGGACATCAGCGTCCACATAATCAGCTATACGCGAATGGAGACGATGGACATCGCACCGAGGGCAAGCGGCATTTCGAAATCGCCGCCGCCGAAGGCTCTTCCCGACGAGATCGCGGCCCAGCTTCCGCCCGGTGCACGGGACGTTGCGCAGGCTCCGAAGATCGGCCCGACCATCATCGTTGACCGCAAACATCTTCGCCTGATGCGCGAGCGAAAGAAAGAGCTTGAGGTCGCAGAAGACGACCTGCTAACGCTTGCCGAAGATACCAACGGGACGATCATCATTCCCGATACGCTCGACGAAATGCTCGAAAAGGCACGACTCGTCGGTCAGACCATCGGCTCGAGCTATCTGCTTACATACACGCCGCGGGTCCCCTTTGCCGAACGCACCGGGACGCGAACCGTCAGCATCACCTCGAAGCGGGCGGGGCTGATCGTCGAGGCCCGCCGGAAGTTGATTCCCGGTGCAGCCAAGTAGCCGCCCGCATTGCTTGACCCCGCCGAGGGCGGCACGTATATTTAATGTTTCCACGCCGGAGTGGCGAAATTGGTATACGCACCAGACTCAAAATCTGGCGGGAGCAATCCCATGTCGGTTCGAGTCCGACCTCCGGCACCAGAATCAAAAAAAGAGCGACGCCCGATCCGGACGCCGCTTTTTTTATTTGCTTTCAAC
>CAZGLZ010000081.1:0-17016 GCA_964526245.1 uncultured Chloracidobacterium sp.
CCTCTGCAAGTTACGCTTGGTTGTGGGCTTCGACGAACCAGAGGAGTTTGTCGATGCTGCGCGAGATGCCGGTGTAGAGGTCGGCGGTGTCGGCGTCGCCGAGTTCGTCGGTGGCGTCGATGTTCTTCCGGACCTTTTTGCCGAAGTCGGCGAGTGCGGTCGAGAGGGCATCGACGTGTGCGGTGCCGTCGGTGATCTCGAGCGGATACTGGCTGAGCGACGAGCGTTCGGCGGCGATGCGGACGGTGCCCATGGCGGTGCCGCCGAGCGTGGTGACGCGTTCGGCAAGGTCATCAACGTGGGTTTCGACCGCGGTCGCGACCTGGTCAAAAAGCTCGTGGAGCGCGATAAAATTGCCGCCCTTGACGTTCCAGTGTGCCTGCTTTGCCTGCGACTTCAAGTCCATGGCGTCGGCCAGCGATTGGTTAAGGATCTCGACCAGTTTTTCCCGTTTGCCCTTTGCGATATCGATCTTCGTTTCGTGTAGTTCCATAATTCCTCCAGATTTAGAATTATTCTAAATCTAATAGCGACCAAAGTCAACCTGTTGCAAGACCTTATTATAACTATATGCTAACACTGTGAATTCCTTTGTGTTCTTTGTGGTTAACAAGGCGATAAACACAAAGGCCGCAAAGCTTGCGCACAAAGTTCGCTAAGCGGGTATCGCCGTCTTGGCCGTGTTTATGGGGTAATGGCAGCGGGAACATGGGTCAGCGGTTGATGGGGCGGGTCGGGCCTTGGGGAGCCGGGGCGTTGCCGCCGGGGTTGAAGCCGGGGCGGACGGAAGGCGTGAACGCACCGCCGCCGCGGAAGAGCGGAGTGAAGACCCATTTCGAGTGGTTCTCAACGCCGTAATAGGTCAGCACGGAGCGGCTCCGGCTCTGGCTGGCAACGCCGATGAAGGGCGTATTGTCGGTCGAATCGTCAAAGTCCTCGGGAGCGGTCAGGTCGTCGTCGCTTTCGGTGTTGAGCGAGTTGACGATGACGACGGAGTAGCGATCGAGGAGCTGGGTCGAATTCGAGGGAAGCAGGCCGTTGTTATAATCCTGGATCCGCTTGGCAAAGCGGGCGATGGTCTGCGGGTCGGCCTTGATCAGCCGCCAGCGGCCGTCCTTGCTGAGCGGGTCGATGGCGGCCGAGGGGCGAAGGATCATCCGCTTTTTAGTGCCCTGCGGCAGGCCCTCGAGCAGGTCGTCGATCGATTCGGGAAGCTTTGTGCCGTTGTGGTGGATGATGTATTGCTTGATCGCTTCGGCGATCTCCTCGCCGCGGCGGATGGCCTCTTCTTCCTTTTCGCGTTGTATCTGGAGATAGATCGACGGAGCGGCCGCGAGCAAAGCGACAGTCGTGATCGCCATTATCGCCATAACGGCGATCATCGTCATGCCCCGTTCGCCGCGGCGGCCGGTTCTAGTTGCCGTCCGTTCCATCTTCGTCCTGCTTCGTCGGGCTGTTCGGGTCGGGCGTGCGGCCCGGAACAACAGTGTTCGTATTGCTGCCGGGCGGAACGTAGCGCGGAATGTTCGCCGGGATGCCGGGGATCGTCCCCTGCGGGATGCCTTGCTGAATGCCTTGCGGCAAACCCTGCGGGAAGCCTTGCGGGCGGCTCGGTATTCGTCCGCCGGGATTGGTCCCACCTGCAGCCGGCGGCGGCGGGCGGAAGAGTTCGACCCGATGGCGGAAGCCGAGCGTCGTATCCTCGACGATCATTTCGTTCGAGGCGATCGAGACCACCCGGAAGCGTCCGCCGACGACGTCGCCGAGCCGGGCGGTGAATTCCGCCGGACGGCCCTGCTCTCTAAGCACTGCGGTGTCATTATTCGCATGGCGGCGGGCGATCATCCCAACGTACTGAAACTGCGGCCGCGGCGGGGCCTGGACGGAAAGAAGAAGCGGATTCGAATAGAGCTTGCCGTCCGGCGTTTGGACGATGATCTGCCGGGGGCCTTCGCCGGTGATCATATTGGCAGGCACCTCGGCGACCAGCCGCTGCGGGCTGATGAAGGTGGTCGGCAGCGGGCTCTGGCTTAAAAATATACGCGAATCCGGCGTGAACTTATCGCCATTGACCTCGAGCCTGAAAGTCCGCGAACCGGCGTAAACGCTCTGTGGTGTAACGAACGCTACGAAGAGCGGCGGCGGCGGCGTTGGAGGTGGCAGCGTCGGAACAATTACTGGAGGTGACGGCGTGACATACGGCGTTGGCGGCGGCGGTTCGTAGAAGGCGAAGATATTGCGGCCGGGGTCGGGCGAACCGAAAACTCCGGGGGTGTAAATCACCGGTGTTGATTGATACTCGAAAATGACGGCGTCCGGAGACGGGCCGTTGTTCTGCTGCGAGCCCGGTGACGGCGAGCGGCGCGGAGTCGGCGTCGGTGTTGAGGCCGTCTGTGCCCGGCCGCCGGAAAAGCTCGGACCGAACGCCATATAAAGCGTTGCAAGCGCCAAAACACCAAGGACGATCGCGGCGATCATCTTGTTGCGTTCGGTGGTTTGAAAGCTTTTTGCCTCGGCCATTTCGTTACTTTCCTTTGATGCTATTCGCCCGGTGCGGGTTCGGCGGCGGCGAGTGCACCGCTGCCCGGCCGTCGGAAATATGCTGCCATCTCGAGCCTCAGTGCGACACGTTCGCCGTAGGTCCTGCCGCGGGCGGGCGTCGGCTGTGCCGCATCGAGGCCAAAATTCGGATCATTTGGGTCGGTGACCGCTTGCGAACGCTGCGGCTGATTTCCGGTCTCCGAGGGCGAAAGCTCGACGGAGCTGATGACGACGAAGCCCTCGCCGGTCTCCATTTCGCGAATGAACCGCCGAAGATTCTGATACGGGCCTTCGACCGTCATCGTCACATAAAGCCCCGGAAAAAGGCTCCGGAAGCGGGCACGGCCTCGCTCTTCTTCTGATTGATTCGCCTGCTCGACGTCCTGCGGTTCGAGCGGCGCATACGCCGGGCCGTTGGTGTTGACAAGGCCATAGGCCGCGATCAGGCCGTTGATCCGCTGGTATAGAGCGGTCTTGCCGATGGTCTCGACCGGCAGGAAGCGAGCTTCGAAATCCTCAACGCTTGAGACGAGCTTGGCTACCTGCGTTTCGGTATTTGTGATGTCGCCATAGCGTTCGCGGGCGGAGGTGAGTTCGACCTCAAGACGATCGCGTTCGAGGCGGCTGCGTTCGAGTTCGCGGCTCGATGGGCCGACGACGACCAGGTAAAAGAGCACCGCGCCCATGAGGAGAAGCATCGCGGCGCCAAAAACGCCGATCTCAAGCGGGCCCCACATTCCCATGTAAACCTTGCGCGGTCGACGCTTGGCGATCTCGTCGGCGAGTGCCGGAGCGAGCGGTGCCGGATGCTCTTCCGGCGGGTGCTGGCCGTGGAGTTCTTCGCTCATTCGGCACCTCCTTCATTCTGTGCAACATCGGCGGGCGTGCTGAATGCGATCGGCGGCAGATAGGTGACGGCCATCGTGTATTCGGAAAAGGTGCTTCGCTGGCCGGCCTGAAGATTCTGGCTGCGGAGTTCGGAGCGGAAGACGCCGCTTTCATTCATTGCGGCGATCATCGCCATTACGGCCTGGTAATCGCGGCTGATGACGGTCACTTCGAGTTCGGCACGAATGCGGTCGCGATCGCGATAGACATTCTCGACCGCGATCCGCGAAGCGCTGACGCTGCCGGGAATAAGGCGCTCGAGGTCATAGAAAAGCCGTGACCAGCCGAAAGTCTTGTTGGCGACAAGCTTGTGCGAGGCCACGAGCAGGTCACGCTGCATTGGGCTTAGCTGCTGCTGAACGGCCTGACCCTTGGCCTGCTGCTCGGCGATCTCGGCCTTCATTTCCTCGATCTGCCGTTCGGCGATCTCGCGGCGATTCTCGTTCTCGCGAAACTGCGAATAGAGAAGCAAAAGCGAGATGACCGAAAGGAACGCCACCAACGCCGCCAAAATATATGGCGTGCGTCGGTTGCGGAACGGCTTGGTTGCAAGGTTAAGCTTGGTTATCACAAAAAACTAACCCGAAAGAGCCAAAAGCTGAATTTTAGCACAAAAAACGGCCCTGGGTCTTAAACGCGGGCCGAGGAAATTTGTTCCAAAATCGGCGATAGTTATTCCGTCCGCGGCCTGAGGCCCTGAGCAAGTTCTTCCGGCGAGATCTCGCGGTAAGCGCAGACGCGGTTGCGGCCTTCGCGTTTGGCCCGGTAAAGCGCGGTGTCGGCCATTTCGACGAGTTCGATCGGGTCGCGGGAATCTTCCGGAAAGGACGCAACGCCGATGCTGATAGTCACTTTGTGCTTTGAGCCGGGACTGCCGTGGCGGACGACCGTAAACTCGGCATCTTCGACCTCGCCGCGGATGCGTTCGGCCGCGACTATTCCCTGGGCAAGGTCGGCATCAAGCAGAAACGCCGAGAATTCCTCGCCGCCGAATCGCGATGCCGCGTCGCCGCTCCGCATTATCTTGATGATAAGCGAGCCGATCTCTTCGAGCGTTTTGCTGCCGGTCAGGTGGCCGTAAGTGTCGTTGACGAGCTTGAAATGATCGACATCCATCATCAGGACGCAAAACGGACGCGTTTCGGTCTTTGCCCGCGACGCCTCGCGGCGGAGCTCGGAGAAGAACGAGCGGCTCGAGAGCAGGCCGGTCAGGTCGTCGTGCGAGATAAGGCGATGAATGTGCTTTTGATATTCGCGGTCAACCTCATCGAGCAGATCGAAGCGGAGAATATGTTCACCGATCGTGATCTTGTCGCCGTTCTGAAGTGTTTCTTTGGTGATCTTGCGGCCGTTGAGAAAGGTGCCGTTGCGTGAGTGCAGGTCCTCGACCACGTAGCTTTGCCCATTGATTCCGCCGCCCTCGACCATGTAGATCCGGGCGTGCTGCCGCGATACCTTTGAATCAATGACTCGAACGTCCGCCTCGAGCGCTCGGCCGAGTATCACCTCTTCGCGGTCAAGCGGAATGGGCGCGGCAATAAGCTCGCCCGAGAGAAACACGAGTGCCGGGCGAAGGTCGCGGCTGGAACGTTCAGGACTTTGCATCTAAAACGCAGGGCGGGCAAAAACTTGCCCGCCTTATAAGCATAATCGAATTGGCCGCCGCGTTTCCACAATTTTTGCGCGAAAAGTCGGAAAATCTTGTTTCGCCGCAGCATTTAGCTTTTCGCAGGGGGAAAAGTTAGCATATTGAGGCTTGCGGATACTCATCGTAAAACTAAGTTCGATCGGCGATATCGTTCATGCCTTGCCGGCGGCGGCTTTGATCAAGGAGCACCTTCCTAAGGCGACGCTAGGCTGGGCGGTCGAGGAGCGGTTTGCCGAGATCATCGAGGGCAATCCGCATGTTGACATGCTCATTCGGCTCGATACGCGTTCGCTCCGCGGCGGAAAGGTGATCGACGAGATCTTTCTCGATATCGCCCGGCAATCGAAGGAACTTCGCCGCGGTGAGTGGGAAATCGCGATCGACCTTCAGGGGCTATTGAAATCGGCAGCGATCGCCCGCATTTCCGGTGCAAGGAAGCGTTGGGGATTTTCGAAGAGCGGCCTCCGTGAACCGGCGGCACGAGTGCTTTACACAAATACAGCGAAGCTTCCGGAGCGGCAAAACATAATCGAAAAGAATCTCGGGCTGGTCCGTGCGGTACTGGGAATTGGTGCTGCCGAGGTTCCGCTCGAATACGGCATCACGCCCTCGGAGGGCGATATCCGCGAGGCAAAGGCCGCGATCGAGAGCTTCGGCGGGCCGTTCGTTTTGCTCAATCCGGCCGGCGGTTGGGTGACAAAGCTCTGGCATGCAGAGAAGTACGGGCAGCTCGCAGACCGGATCGCGGACGAACTCGGGCTTGTGCCGGTCATCTCGGCAGGGCCTGGCGATGCGGAGCTCGTCGAGAGGGCGGTTGCTGCATCGATGAGCGGAAAGCTGAAAACGATCGGGCTGCCACTAAAGGCGTTCTACGAAACCGCTCGGCAAGCAGAGGCTTACATTGGCGGCGACACCGGCCCGACGCACATTGCCGCCGCGGCAGGAACGCCTATCGTCGGCATCTTCGGCCCGACGGAATGGTGGCGGAACGGGACCCTCAATCCTGACGACATCTGCGTAGAGCGGACCGATATCGGCTGCCGCGTCGATTGTCACCGGCGGACCTGCGGCAACTGGATCTGTATGGACATCTCGGTCGATACCGTCTTTACTGAGCTTCGTCGGAGACTCGCCACGCGGAGTGGATAGTTGAGAATGGATAGTGGACAATTAGGTTTCGCCGGATAGTCCGCTGTTAAACGTTTTAGAATGGTCTCAAGCAAAAAACGGCTTCTTCAGCGAATGCGTGTGCCGCTCGGCTTCGCGTTTGCGATTCTTTTTCTGTATTTCGCGGCACCTACCCCGATTTGGCTTGCGGTCGGCGGGGCGATCGCGGTTTGTGGGCTTTTGATACGGGCTTGGGCCGCCGGGCACATCGTCAAATACGAAAAGCTTGCGACGACCGGCCCATATTCGCACACCCGGAACCCGCTTTACCTCGGCAGCTTTGTGATGGCGGTCGGGTTCACGATAGCGTCGGGCGTTTGGTGGCTGGCATTGCTTGCGGCGGGTTTGTTCCTGGGCATCTATTTGCCCGTGATGCGCGTCGAAGAGGATGACCTGAGGAAGCGTTTCGGGGCGGATTTTGATGATTTTGCGGCAAATGTGCCGCTCTTTTTGCCGAGGCTGACGCGGTGGAAAAAGATGGACGCCGGCTTCGACTTTCAGCTATACTTGAAGCACCGGGAATATCAGGCCGCGATAGGAGTTTTGCTCGGCCTTGCCGCCCTCGTCGCGAAGATGCTCTTCCTGCGGTCCGTTTGATGAAAGGACTATTCAAAACAATTTTGCTGGCAGTTGCGGCGTCCGTTTCACTCGGCGTCGGCATTGCCGTTGCCCAGCCGAACGGCGGTAACGGAGTTGCCGCAACGAAGCCGGCGGCCGCGAGCCTGCCTTTCGCAGCGGGTGAAACTCTGACCTACGAGGGCAAGCTAAACAAGATCATCCGCGGCATATCGGTTGCCGAACTTACATTCACCGTCGGCGAGACGACCGAAGGAAATGACTTCATCATCAACGCCGAGGCCCGCTCGAAGGGCACGCTGCTCAAGCTCTTTCGCTTCAGCTTCCTACAAAAGATAGACACGACGATCGAGCGTGACGGCTTTTATGCCCAGAAGACGGTCAAACTTGACGTTCAGAAAGACCGCGTCCGGAACAGCGAGGCACTCTTTGACTACACAGAGCGTCGCGTTACCTATGTTGAGACCGACCCAAAAGAACCGATGCGGCCGCCGCGGCGGATCGCTTCGGACCTTGAAAGCGAGGCACACGACCTTGTTTCGGCGATCTACAGCCTTCGCTTGCGGCCGATGAAGGTCGGGGATGCCTTTATGGTGCCGGTCAGCGATTCGGGCCTTGTTTATTACGTGCCGGTCCGAGTTACGGCCCGCGAGAGGCAGAAAACGATCTTCGGAAATGTCTGGTGTTTCAAGGTCGAACCGCAGGTCTTCGGGCCCGAGCGGATGATCGAGCGCGAAGGTTCGATGGAGATATGGATCACCGACGACGCCCGCCGCATTCCGGTGCGTTCGCGGGTGAAGTCGAACTTCGGGACGATCGAGATAAGGCTGCGCGAGGCGGCAAATACGCTGCCGGTCAAGGCCGAAAGAGCTTCAAAGTGAGCCGGAATTAACACACCATTTACGCCCTTCGGCTTGTTTACCTCCTAAAAACAAAGGATAATCTTCGTTTATTTAAGGGCCGCGAATTTGCGGCATTTTGTTATGAGCGAAGAGAAGAAAGATATTGCGACCGGCGAGGAAACGCTAGAGTTCGTGCTTGATGAACCGGGGCTTCCGGGCTCGGGCGAATTCGTTTCGGCGGCCGCCGAGGACGTGTCTGAAGCTGAAGAATCGGCTGAACCGTCAGAACTGGATGAAGAAAAGATGTCTCCCGTCTTCAAGCTGCTGGCACGGCCGAGCCTTCCGCGGCTTGAGAGCGAGAATCGCGCCCGGCTGCAAATGCAGTCGCCGAACCGCCTGCACTTTTATTGGTCGGTGCGGTCAAATCCGTTTCAAACGCTGAACAAGGCTCTCGGTGCCGCGACATCGAATTACACACTGGTAGTTCGGCTCGTCGATCTTCGCCGCGAGTCGGAAGAGCTGCACCGCATTGACCCCGAGGGCAACTGGTGGTTCAACGTAGATGCCGACAGCCAATACCGGGCCGAGGTCGGCTTCTATGCGCCGAACCGGCCTTTCGTCCGCGTTCTTTACTCGAACACCATCGAAACGCCTCGCAAGAGCCCGAGCCGCCGGACCGCAGCCGAAGCGGAATGGCGCGTGCCGGCACAGAAATTTGCCCAGGTGCTCGATGTCGCCGGCTTTAAGCAGGATGCGTTTGACGTCGCCATCGCGGGCGATGATGCAGATGCGGCGGGCGATGCGACCTACCGGGCGTTTGGCCGGCTTTCAGGTAAACCGGCTTCAGAATTCGCCGGGCTCGATACCGAAGAGCTTCGCTATGCGATGCTGGCTCTGGCCGCCGGTGCGACGCTTGAGCAGCTTCGCTTCCGGGTCAGCGAGCGGATCTTTGCCGTGCTCGAGCGGCTCACCGCGGACGCATCAAAGGCCGAAGCGCTTGCGGCACTCCGCAGCGAGTTCGACATCGAAGAAGAAGAGCTTCTTGCCGAGGAGGAAGAGTTCGGGCCGGCGGTGTTCGGGGCGAGCCTAGTGAACTTTCCGAAGCGGACGCGGCTCCGCACGCGGCCACGCGGGTTTGACCGCGTTTCGAAGTTCGAGCCGATGGCTTCGCACAGCCTGGCGGCACGCTAGGAGGCTTCATTTACGGAACGGGATGAGCGGGATGGCTAGGATATTTCGAATATCTTGTTTATCCTGTTCATCCTGTTTCTTTTCGCCCGTATGCCTGTAGGTTATTTCAGCCTCATACTTCACGCCCATCTGCCTTTTGTCAGGCATCCGGAATATCCTGAATTTTTGGAAGAGGACTGGCTTTTTGAAGCCATCACGGAAGTGTATCTTCCGCTGATCGTTATCTTTCAGCGGCTTCACGAGGCGGATGCGGCGCCGCGGGTCGCGATGAACATCTCGCCGCCGCTCTGCGAGATGCTTGCCGATCCGCTGCTTCAAACGCGATACACACGGCACCTCGAAAACCTGCTCGAGCTTGCAGAGAAGGAAGTTCACCGAACGGCCAAAGAGGCGCGCGAATTTCACGCGGTGGCGCGGATGTATGCAGATAATCTCCGCGAATCGCTCGATCTCTGGAACGGCCGTTACAAACGGAACCTGATCAACGCTTTTCGCGAGCTGCAGGACGAAGGGGTGCTTGAGATCATCACGTGCTGTGCGACGCATGGTTTCCTGCCGCTGATCTCGACGCATGAAGCACGGCGGGCCCAGATCGCCATCGCGGTGGCGAATTACAGGAAGCACTTTCATCGGCAGCCGCGAGGCATCTGGCTTGCGGAGTGTGCCTATGAGCCCGGCGTCGAGGAATTGCTGAAAGAGTTCGGGATCGAGTATTTCATCTCGGACACGCACGCTATTCTCTACGGCGATCCGCGGCCGAAGTACGGCGTTCACGCTCCGGTCGTTTGCCCGAACGGCGTGGCGACATTTGCCCGCGATATCGAAACGAGCCAGCAGGTTTGGTCGGCGGAGATCGGCTATCCGGGGAACGATCTTTACCGAGAGTTCTATCGGGACATCGGCTGGGACCTGCCGATCGACTATCTGAAACCGCACCTTCACGAGGATGGAAACCGCCGTCACCTCGGGCTCAAGTATCACCGGATAACGGGCCGCAACGTTCCGCAGAACCGAAAGGAGCCCTACATTCCCGCCCTTGCCACCGAAAAGGCGGCCGAGAATGCGATGCACTTCATCGGCGAGCGGATCAAGCAGGCCTACAAGCTCCGCGAGACCTTCGAGGGCCATCCGCCGCTTGTCGTTTCGCCATACGATGCCGAGCTTTTTGGGCACTGGTGGTACGAAGGGCCGCAGTTCATCGATTTTCTTTTCCGCAAAATGCATTGGGACCAGAGCGAGATCGCGGCGATGACGCCCGGTGACTTTCTCGACAGCGGCCTGCCGATCCAGGTCCAGCGGCCGACGGCATCAAGTTGGGGCGAGAACGGTTATTACAAGGTCTGGCTCAATGAAGGGAACTCGTGGATGTACCCGTACCAGCACGACGCCGAACGGCGGATGACGCAATATTGCGACGCGGCGAAAGCCGGACGCGGCGACGCGGCGATGACGACGCGCATTTTGAAGCAGATGGCCCGCGAGTTGTTGCTCGCGCAGTCAAGCGACTGGGCGTTTCAGATCTATCAAGGCACGACGGTCGAATACTCATCCCGCCGCTTCCAATCGCACATCCAACGCTTCGACCTGCTCGCCCAAATGCTCGAACAAAGCTCGCCTCCATACGAAGGAGAGGTTGCAACCGCCACGGCTGACGGACAGGTTCTTTCCCCAGAGCAACTCGAACTCCTGACGGAAATTGAACACCGCGACAATATCTTTGCGGAGATCGAACATCGGATCTATTGCCGCTAGAGTGGAAAAAGATTGACCACAGGTTAGTTGTCCAATAAAATCAGGACCTATGAGCATTGCAGAGATCGAAAACGAGATCAGAAAGCTGCCTTTCGACAAGGTCGATGAGTTGATGGCCTGGTTTTCCGACTATCACGCCGAACTCTGGGATCGTCAGATCAAAAGTGATCTGGAATCAGGCCGGCTGAATGGATTGCTGGCAGAGGTTGATGCAGAGATAGAAGCGGGGCTCGCAAAGCCGATATGAGGCACACCGCTCTTCCGCGTTTTTGGAATTGTTACAACTCATTACCTGCTAACATTCGTGCGGCAGCCGACAAGAATTACAAGCTGTTGAAAGCCGACCCAACACATCCCTCGCTGCACTTCAAAAAGCTCGGTGGAAAAGACGGCATTTGGTCCGTCCGGATCGGGACCTCATATCGGGCACTGGGCCGCGAGACCGACGAGGGCATTGCATGGTTCTGGATCGGTAGCCATGCCGACTACGACAAACTTGTCTCATAGCACGTTCCTGACGAGAACGGCCGCAAGCGAAGCATCGGATGGCGAACATACAATTGAAGATCGGTGATTCGTTCTCTCGCACTCGCGAGGTTACGGATGCGCTTGTTCGGGCGTTTGCGGAGCTTTCGGGTGATTTTAATCCGATCCATTTGGACGACGATTTTGCTGCAAAAACGCGGTTCGGCCGGCGGATTGCGCATGGAATGCTGTCGGGTGCGTTCATCTCGGCCGTGCTCGGGCAGGAATTTGCCGAGCGGAAAATAGTTTATCTCTCACAGACGATGCGGTTCACGGCACCGGTCTTTATTGGCGACTCGGTGACGGTCACCTCGACCGTCTCGCACATCCGCGAGGACAAAGGTATTGTCACGCTTCAGACCATCTGCACAAACCAAAACGGCGAAACGCTCGTTACCGGTGAATCAAAGGTTATGATCCTGCCGTAGTTCTGCTAACGGTGCCGTGTTTGCCTTAACATTTTCGTAAAGCTATGATTGCTCTTTCATGGAAGCTGAAACGAATGCAAATGGGCTGGAGATAGCTCCGGCAACAGGGAAACTCGGTGTTCTGCTCGTCGGGCTCGGCGCTGTCTCGACGACGCTTGTTGCGGGCGTGGAGGCGATCCGCCGCGGCATCTCGCAGCCGGTCGGGTCGCTGACGCAGATGGGCACGATCCGCCTAGGCAAGCGGACAGACAACAACGTTCCGCGGATCAAAGATTTTGTCCCGCTAGCCTCGCTCGAGGACGTAGTTTTCGGCGCCTGGGATATCTTTCCCGACAATGCTTTTGAGGCCGCAAAGAAGGCCGGCGTGCTAGAGAAAGATCTGCTCGAACAGGTTTCGGAGCCGCTTGCCTCGCTTAAGCCGATGCCGGCCGTTTTTGAGCAATCATACGTAAAACGGCTCCACGGTGAGAACGTAAAGACCGGCAAGAACAAGATGGAGCTTGCCGAGCAGCTCATCGAGGATATTGCGAGGTTCAAGTCGGCGAACGGCTGCGACCGTGTCGTTATGGTCTGGGCCGCTTCGACCGAGGTTTACCTTGAGGCGTCGGGGTGCCACCTGACCACGGAGGCTTTCGAGCAGGCACTATACGACAGCGATCCGGCGATCGCTCCCTCGATGATCTATGCCTATGCGGCGATCAAGTCGGGCGTTCCCTTCGCCAACGGTGCCCCGAACCTGACGGCCGACATCCCGGCGCTGACCAAGCTCGCCGAGGCGAATGGCGTCCCGATCTGCGGCAAGGATTTCAAGACCGGGCAGACGCTGATGAAGACCATCCTTGCTCCGGGCCTTAAGTCGCGGATGCTCGGGCTCGACGGCTGGTATTCGACCAACATTCTCGGCAACCGCGACGGCGAAGTGCTCGACGACCCGGAGAGCTTTAAGACGAAGGAAGAATCAAAGCTCTCGGTGCTCGAGCACATCTTGCAGCCCGAGGTGTATCCGGACCTTTACGAAGGCTTTTCGCACGTCGTTCGGATCAATTACTATCCGCCCCGCGGCGACAACAAAGAGGGCTGGGACAATATCGATATCTTCGGCTGGCTTGGCTACAAGATGCAGATCAAGATCGACTTCCTCTGCCGCGATTCGATCCTTGCGGCGCCGCTTGCTCTTGACCTTGCACTTTTCCTCGACCTTGCACAGCGTGCAGGTATGCGAGGTGTACAGGAATGGCTTTCGTTCTATTTCAAAGCTCCGCAAACGGCTCCCGGGCTTTATCCGGAGCACGATCTTTTCATCCAATTGATGAAGCTCAAAAATACGCTCCGCCACATGATGGGCGAGGACCTGATTACACACCTCGGGCTTGAATACTACGATTGACACCGCACGGGGCCGATATGCCGAATCGGCCCCGATTCCATTTTTTGCTTGAAGATTTTCGCGAATTGTGCGAATAATGTTCGAAGGGAAGCCGGTGCACCCGCGGGGCAGTCCTTGCAGCAACGGCCCGACCCGGATCCAAACTCCAGCCAACGAACAAATTGTTGACATCATCTATATCCTTGACGGTAGCGGGTTTACGCTATTCCGGCAATTCGTTTTATAATGCCTGAACAAGGGCTGCCGAATCGGATCCCGTCACTCCGGCGAAATTAGGGAGAGCAAGGCCAAATGAAAACCGATACCACGAAAAAGAAAGATCAGGAACCGAAGGGAATATTGCTGGACCCCGACCGCAAGAGCCCGCGGTCGGCAGATTTTGAGGATCGCCTCGGTGATCTGATCGTCGGGCAAGAGCGGGCCGTCCGCCGGATGAGCGGGCTTTTCCAGATATATCTTGCCGGGATGAACAACCCTTCACGGCCGATAGGCACGATGCTTTTCCTCGGGCCGACCGGCTCGGGTAAAACACGCGTTGTTGAGGCGGCGAGCGAGGTGCTTTTTGCCGACCCTCACGCCGTGGTCAAGATAGACTGCGCCGAGTTTCAGCACTCGCATGAGATCGCCAAGCTGATCGGTTCGCCTCCGGGCTACCTCGGCCACCGCGAGACCTCACCGATGCTGACGCAGGAAAATCTCGATAAGGCGCATACTGAAGAAACAAAGCTCACGTTTGTTCTCTTTGACGAGATCGAAAAGGCGTCGGATTCGCTCTGGCAGCTTCTCCTTGGAATTCTGGACAAGGCGACCTTGACGCTCGGCGATAATCGCCGCGTAGATTTCTCGCGGACGATCGTCATCATGACGTCGAACCTCGGAGCCCGGGAGATGTCCGATATGATCTCCGGCGGCATCGGTTTTGCCCCGACCAAGCAGGGCACCCCGCGGGAAGACACCGAGATCGATACCAAGATCTACCGCACCGCACTTGAGGCGGCAAAGCGAAAGTTCTCGCCCGAGTTCATGAACCGGATCGATAAGGTCGTGGTCTTCCGCAGCCTCAAGGAGCATCACCTGCGCCGAATCTTGGACATTGAGCTCAAATCTGTTCAAGACCGCATCACGGAATCGGCTGGCACGAAGTTCATCTTCGAATGCTCGGAACCGGCGAAGGAATTTCTGCTCCAGGAAGGCATCGACCTCAAATATGGCGCTCGCCACCTGAAGCGTTCGATCGAGCGGTTCCTCGTATACCCGCTTTCGAACCTCGTCGCGACGCAGCAGGTCGAGACTGGCGATCTAGTCTATGTTGATTACGATTCGAAGAAGGACACGCTGATCTTCACGAAGCAGGAAGGCAAGATGATCGTCTCGGATTCGGCTCCGGAAGAGAATGATCTACCGATCTTGGAAAAATCTGATGCAGCCGGTATGCCGCTCCCGGAAGCCGCCGTCGCCACGCAAATGAGCAAATCAAAAGGCGAAAACAACGACGTTTAGAACAGATCTAGAGGCAATTGAACCCGGGAGCGATTCCGGGTTTTTTATTTTTCGAGAATCGCGGCGAGCTCGGTCGCGGCGTAGTCCCATATCTGGTCGCGGACGATCCGGAACGCCGCAACCCGGGTCTCTTCGTCGCCTTCGACGGCGGCGGGGTCGTCGAAGGAATGATGAATGACTCGCGTTCTTGCCGGGAAGTATGGGCAGTTTTCTCGGGCGTTGTCGCAGACGGTCAGGACGTAATCGATCTCCCGGCCCGCAAATTCCTCGACCGATTTTGAGCGATGGTGGGATATATCAATGCCGATCTCGGCCATCGCCTTGATCGCCTCGGGGCGGACAAGGCTTGGGTGCGTCCCGGCACTGAATACTTCGAACCGGTCGCCAAAGAGATGTCGAATGATGCCCTCGGCCATCTGCGAGCGGGCCGAATTGCCGGTGCAGAGTACCAAAATACTTTTCTTATCTTCAGACATCTGATTACCTCAATGCCTCGGGAAAATTACCTCGCTGCCGCAAGGCAACACGGACGAGCAAGATCAATACCGGCACCTCGATCAGCGGGCCGATGACCGCCGCAAATGCAACGCCCGAATTGATGCCGAAAACGGCGATAGCGACGGCGATGCCGAGCTCGAAGTTGTTGCCCGCGGCCGTGAAGGCGAGCGATGTGCTCTTCGGATAATCTGCTCCGGCCCGCTTTGCAAGGTAAAAGGCAGAGAAGAACATGATCACGAAATAGAGCACGAGCGGGACGGCAATGCGGACGACATCGAACGGTATTTCGACTATGAGCTGGCCCTTATAGCTGAACATCACGACGATGGTGAAGAGCAGAGCGAGTAATGTGACAGGGCTGATTTTTGGGATGAAAACGCCCTCGTACCATTCGCGGCCTTTCAAGCGGACGAGCACGAAGCGTGTGATCATACCGGCAAAGAACGGGATGCCGAGATAGATCAGAACGCTCTCGGCGATCTGGGCAATGCTGATATCGACCGCCGCACCCGCAACACCGAAAAGCGGCGGAAGTACCGTGACGAAGATGTAGGCATAGACACTATAGAACAGCACCTGAAAGATGCTGTTGAAAGCGACGAGCCCGGCAACGTATTCATTATCGCCTTTTGCCAGGTCGTTCCAGACGATGACCATCGCGATGCAGCGGGCGATGCCGATCATGATCAGGCCGATCATGTATTCGGGCTTATCAAAAAGGAGTCCGACCGCCAGGAAGAACATCAGAAGCGGGCCGATGATCCAGTTTTGAACAAGCGAAAGAGCGAGGATCTTCGTGTTGCGAAAAACCGACGGAAGCTCTTCATACCGCACCTTGGCGAGCGGCGGGTACATCATCAGGATAAGCCCGACGGCGATCGGTATGTTCGTCGTGCCGGCCTGAATCCGGTTGATGAAGTCGGCCGTCCCGGGAACCAGATAGCCGATCCCAACGCCCAGGGCCATTGCGGCGAAGATCCAGAGGGTCAGGTATCGGTCGAGGAATGAGAGCCGCTTGACCGGGTCTGCGGGTTCAGATGCGTGCGTCGCCATATGTTCAAAGATGATATATGCGAATGAACATATATGTAAACTCAAAGGGTGTTAAATATTGGTTACATATCTTTGAGCCAGAGACTCGAACTAGTTCCGATCTTCCATCAGAGAGCTATATATGTCCTCGCATATATCATCGATGTTCTCGATACCGACGGAAATACGAAGCAGGCCATCGGAGACCCCGGCCTTCGCGCGTTCCTCCGGCGTCAACGTAGCATGGGTCATGAGTGCAACGGGCTGGATCAATGTTTCGACTCCGCCGAGCGATGTGGCGAAGGTGCATACGCGGAGCTTTCCAACGAGGGACTTCGCGGCATCGGCCGTCCCAACGTCCGCGGCGAGCATTCCGCCAAACCCGCGCATCTGCCGTGCTGCGGTCTCATGGCCGGGATGATCGGCAAGGCCAGGATAGTGCACAGCCTTGACCGCCGAAAGCTCTGATAGATATTCGGCAAGGCGCATCGCGTTTTCGTTGTGGCGTTCCATTCGAAGGGCGAGAGTTTTGATGCCGCGGAGCACGAGCCAGGCGACCTGCGGTGCGATATTGCCGCCATAGAATTTCGCCGGGCCTTTGCGGGCGGCTTCGACGAGTTCGCCGCGACCGACGATGACGCCGGCGGTCAGATCGCTATGGCCTCCAAGATATTTGGTCGCACTGTGGATAACGAGGTCGGCGCCGAGCGAGAGCGGCCGCTGGTTAAACGGCGTGGCGAATGTGTTATCGACGACCGTGGCGATGCCGGCGGCCCTACCGATCGAGCTGACCTCGGCGATGTCGGTGATCCTGACCAGCGGATTCGAGGGCGATTCGACCCAGAACATCCGAGTGTTCGGGCGAATCGCCGCGGCATACGCCTCAGCATTGGCCGCATCGACGAATGTCGTCTCGATGCCGAACTGCCCGCCGATGTAGCGAAGGAAATTTGTGGTCGTTGAATACATCGACTCGGGAGCAACGACGTGGTCGCCGGACCTTAAAAGACTGAACGCCGCTGCCGAGATCGCCGCCATTCC
>CAZGLZ010000082.1:0-16330 GCA_964526245.1 uncultured Chloracidobacterium sp.
GCGACGTAGTCCTGCGAGTTATCGACTATCGGCACTCGCTCGCGGTGCTCGTGCGTCGCAACGCCCGAAAGGCCCTTGAGCATCTCGTAGCCTTCGATCTCAATGAAACCCGATTCATAAAAGTGATCCGAAAGGATCGTGCCCCAGACCGAATGCGTGTGCAGGATCGAGCGCGCCCGCGGCACATGGCGGTAAATGCACAGGTGGAGCAGCGTCTCGGCCGAAGGCTTTCCGAAGCCCTGCAATATCTCGGCGTCGTCATCAAGCTCGAGGAAGTTAGTCTCGTCGAGGTTGCCCTTTTCGATGCCGCTGGCAGTTACCGAGATGCGGAGCGGCCGGCGGGCGAGCAGCATACTGAAATTCCCGCTCGTGCCCAGGACCCAGCCGCGGCGATAGAATTCGCGGCCCGCCTCGGCAAGTTCGCCTGCTAATTTGTCTTTTGCATTGTCGGCCATTGGTCTCCCTGCGAAAGATATTATCGCAAATCAGAGTCGGCTCTGGTAAACTTCTTGTTAAATGAACTGGCGAGAGAGAATATCAGTTGACCCGAATATCTGCCACGGGAAGGCCTGCATCAAAGGCACGAGGATAATGGTTTCGGTCATTCTGGACAACCTTGCCGCCGGAGTTTCAATCGATGAGATCCTCTCGAATTACCCGTCGTTAAGCGTGCTCGACATCCAAGCTGCGATCGCACATGCTGCCGAACTTGCCCGCGAACGTCAGGTCGCTTTTTCTGAAACTGTACCTGCGTGAAATTCAAGATCGACGAGAACCTGCCCAACGATGTTCTTCAATCCTTTCGGAACGCGGGACACGATATTCACAGTGTCCACGATGAGGACCTAGCCGGGGAACCCGATTCGGCGATAATCGCCGCCTGCAGTCGTGAAGGGCGGTGTTTGATTACCTTCGACCTTGATTTTTCTGATACACGAACCTATCCGCCAAATGAACTTCAAGGCATCATCATTTTTCGGCTACGAAGTCAGGATAAGCAAAGTGTCCTTCGGATAATCCCGAACCTTCTCCAGATGATCGCCAACGAACCCGTCACCGGCAGGTTGTGGATCGTTGAGGATCAACGCGTTCGCATTCGTGGCGGCGAATAAAAGCACAACGTGGCCGGCCGGAGCCTCACTCCTCGTCTTCCCTTAACTTTTCAAGCACCGAGAGATCTTCGAGCGTTGTTACGTCGCCGGCTACGGTTCCGCCGGAGGCGATCTCACGGAGCAGGCGGCGCATGATCTTGCCCGAGCGCGTTTTCGGGAGCGCGTCCGTGAAGCGGATGTCGTCCGGCCGTGCGAGTGCGCCGATCTCCTTCGCGACGTGTGCCCGAAGCGTTTCTTTCAGTTCCTCGCTGCCGGTCCGTCCGCCCTCAAGCGTTACAAATGCCGCGATCGCTTGACCCTTCAATTCATCCGGCCTGCCGACGACCGCCGCTTCGGCGACGGTTTCGTGCGAGACGAGTGCGGATTCGATCTCGGCGGTCCCAAGCCGGTGGCCACTGACGTTTATCACGTCATCGACCCGGCCCATTATCCAATAGTATCCGTGCTCATCGCGGCGGGCTCCATCGCCGGCAAAATAGCGGTTCGGTATCTCAGACCAATACGTCTTCTTGTAGCGTTCGTCATCGCCCCAGAGCGTCCGGAGCATCGAGGGCCAAGGGTGCTTGATAACCAGATAGCCGCCCTCGCCTGGCCCGACCGGCACGCCAGCTTTCGTTACGATATCGACCAAAACTCCCGGCAGAGGCCGCGTCGCGGTTCCGGGCACGGTCGGCGTGGCTCCGGGCAGCGGGCTGATCATGATCGCACCGGTCTCGGTCTGCCACCATGTATCGACGATCGGGCAGCGGCCCTTGCCGATCACCTGGTGATACCACATCCACGCTTCGGGGTTTATCGGTTCGCCGACGGTGCCGAGCAGGCGTAAGCTGCTGAGGTCGTGTTTGAGCGGATACTGCTCGCCCCATTTGATGAAGGCACGGATCGCGGTCGGCGCGGTGTAAAGTATCGTCACCTTGTGCCGCTCGATGATGTCCCAAAAGCGGTCAAAGTCCGGGTAATTCGGCGCGCCTTCGTACATTACGACCGTTGCTCCGTTGGCCATCGGGCCGTAAACGACGTAGCTATGGCCGGTAACCCAGCCGATGTCGGCCGTGCACCAATAGACGTCCTCATCCTTGAGGTCAAAGACCATCTTCGAAGTGTAGGCAGCCTGGGTCAGGTAGCCGCCGGTCGTGTGCAAAATGCCCTTTGGCTTGCCGGTCGTGCCCGAGGTATAGAGGATGTAGAGCGGATGCTCGGAGTCGAGTTCTTCGGCCGGGCAATCGGAGTTGACCGTCTGCATCAGCTCATGCCACCAGTGGTCGCGGCCGGGGCGCATCTCGACCTTCGAGCCCGTTCGCCGATAGACGACCACATTTTCGACCGAGGGCGTTTGCGCGACGGCCTCATCGACCGTTTTCTTGAGCGTGATCTCCGAGCCGCGGCGGTAACCGCAATCGGCCGTTACGATAAGCTTGCACTCGCCATCGTTTACGCGGTCGCGGATGGCATCCGCCGAGAAGCCGCCGAAGATGACCGTGTGCGTCGCGCCGATGCGTGCACAGGCGAGCATCGCGATGGCAAGCTCCGGCACAAGCGGCATATAAAGTGCAACGCGGTCGCCGGTCTTGACGCCGAGCTTTTTGAGGACGTTCGCGAACCGGCAAACCTCGGAGTGGAGCTGCAGGTAGGTCAGCGTCCGCTGCTCGCCGGGCTCGCCTTCCCAGATGATGGCTGCCTTGTTCTTTCGCCAGGTGGCGAGGTGACGGTCGAGGCAGTTGTAAGAAATATTCAGCCGCCCGCCGACGAACCATTTGGCAAAGGGCTCTTCCCACTCAAGCACCTTATCCCAGCGGCGAAACCAATGAAGCGCCTCGGCCTGCTTCTCCCAAAAGGCCGGCGGGTCGGCCTCGGCCTCGGCATAAAGCCTTTCGTATTCCTGAAAGCTTTTCAGGTGCGCCGCAGCGGCAAACTCGGCCGGCGGCGGAAAAACGCGGGACTCGCTCAGGATCGATTCAATAGCAACTGGTTCGGACATGTTGAAGAGTATAAATTAACGTTGATAACTCGCAAATTACCGCTGTCAGATCGGAGAGAACGAACCTAAAACTTAACCGGTCGGAAAGCAATCCTGGACCTAGACAACATTTATCAGAGTATAATCGCTTGGTCACCGTTCCGCGTCTATCTGGGGCGCGAAAGCTAGGAATTGAAAAGTAATGAAAAGTCGATCGATCAAACGAACTCTGGTGATTTTTTTAGTAGTGATCGCCGGGCTATATCTTGCGGCATGCATCATGCTCTATTTTGCTCAGAGGTCAATGCTCTACTTTCCAACGTCGAGGGCCGATAGTTTTCCGTCGATATCAATCGAATCCGAAGGAGAGAAGATACAGGTTCTGACTAAGATTTCAGATAGTACTGATGCAATTGTTCTTTTTGGCGGAAATGCCGATGATGTGTCCAATTATCACGGTGACTTCGCCGATACGTTTCCAAAAAAAGACATTTTTCTTGTCAATTACCGAGGGTATGGCGGTAGTACGGGAACACCGACCGAGTCCGCATTGTTTGCAGATGCCCTTGCGGTTTACGATCACGTCCACGAGAGATATCAGAATATCACCGTCATCGGTCGGAGTTTAGGCACCGGAGTGGCCGTCTATCTTGCATCTGTCAGAAACGTCGATCGGCTGATACTCATCACCCCGTACGACAGTATCGAAAACGTTGCACAGAGCCATTTTCCGATATTTCCCGTCCGAATTTTATTGAAGGACAAGTTTGATTCCGCTTCCCATGTGAAATCCGTATCTGCACGCACGCTCGTTCTTGTTGCGGAGCACGACAAAACAATTCCAAGAAGGCACACTGATGCTCTGGTCCGAGAGTTCCCACCTGATCAAGTTGTGGTTAAGACTCTGGTCGGAAAAACGCATGAATCAATAACCTCCGGACCGGCCTACCTTCTGCATTGTCGCGAATTTCTCAATAACTGATCTCGAGTCGCTGATTATTTGAAGGCTGGCAAGACGATCGTTTTGGTCAAGCTCAATCAATCTTGGAGTGAGCAGAGTCGCAGCGGCAGTCGGGCGAGTTCAGGCTTTGGAAACATAGCGGTGGGCGTGTAAAATCTCATCGTTCCCGTCCGCATTTTCCAGAGCTTTACGCTGACCGATTCGTTCATTATGCCGCTTCTTGAAATGAGAGAGATCGTCAAGGAGTTTCCGGGCGTCCGGGCACTTGACGGCGTCAGCCTGTCGCTTGATGCGGGCGAGTTTCACGCCCTGGTCGGCGAGAACGGTGCCGGGAAATCGACACTGATGAAAGTGCTCTCCGGCGTTTATCCGGCGGGGCGCTACACGGGCGAGATCCTGATCGAGGGCAGCCCGGCACGCTTCCGCGGCATTCGCGATTCGGAGGCCGCCGGCATCGCGATCATCTTTCAGGAGCTCTCGCTGGTCAAGGAGCTTTCGGTTGGCGAGAACATCTTCCTCGGACGCGAGCCCGCCTCTCTCGGCATCATCAATTGGTCCGAGCTTTACCACAAGGCGACGAAGCTGCTCACCGACCTCGGGCTCGATATCGACCCGCGGGTGGCGGTCGGCAATTTGGGGATCGGGCAGCAGCAGCTCGTCGAGATCGCCAAGGCACTCTCGCAAAACGCACGCATCGTCGTGCTCGATGAGCCGACGGCGGCACTGACGGAATCGGAGGTCGAGACCCTTTTCGGCATTCTTGACGGCCTCAAGAAACGCGGCGTCGGGATGATCTATATCTCGCATAAGCTCGACGAGGTTCTGCGGCTGAGCGATCGCGTGACGGTGCTCCGCGACGGGCGGACGGTCGCGACGCACGCCGCCGCCGGGTTGACCAAAGACACGATCATCTCCGAAATGGTCGGCCGCGAGGTCGGTGACATCTTTCCGCAATCGGCCCACGAATTTGGCGAAACGGCGCTCGAGGTTCGCGGCATTACTGCCTTTTCGACCGATCGGCCCGATAAGAAATCGGTCGATGGCGTTTCGTTCAGCGTCCGCCGCGGCGAGGTGCTCGGGATCGCGGGCCTGATGGGTTCGGGCCGCTCGGAACTGCTGATGTCGATCTTTGGATCGTATCCGGGAAAGACGTCCGGCAGCATCATCATCGACGGCAGCGAGGCCAAGATCAACGAACCGATGGATGCGATCAGCCGCGGCATCGGGTTCGTTACCGAAGACCGAAAGCGTTACGGGCTGCTGCTCGAGCAAACTATCCTCGACAACATGACGCTCGCGGCTCTTGAGCGCATCTCGGGGCGGTTCATCACGCATCGTGCACGCGAAACGGCGGCCGCGGCCTCGCCGATGACAAAGCTCCGCATAAAGGCGAACTCGCCGATGACCGTGGCCGGAACGCTCTCCGGCGGCAATCAGCAAAAGGTCGTGCTCGGGAAATGGCTGCTGACCGAGCCGAAGGTGCTTTTCCTTGACGAACCGACACGCGGCATCGACGTCGGGGCAAAGCAGGAGATCTACGCCGAGATAAACGCCCTCGCAAAAGAAGGCCTCGCGATCGTGCTCGTCTCATCGGAACTGCCCGAAGTGCTCGGGCTAGCGGACCGCATGATCGTCCTGCACGAAGGCACTATTCGCGGCGAATTCACGCGGGAAGAGGCAACGCCCGAAAAGGTAATGGCCGCGGCAACGGGTGTGCTGCAGTAGTTGCAGATACAACGTAATTTCAACGCGGAGGCCGCTGAGAACGCAGAGATTTGATCGGTGATTTTTTTGCACTATTCGTCACTCGGGAAAATTGGCATAGCCGAAGATCACATAAATGAAGAACAAACTTTCAGGCTTGGTTGATGCGTCGTCGTTGCGGGCGTTTGCGATGATCGCGGTGTTGGCAGTCATTTGGGGTTATTTCCACTGGGCGACGGGGCAGATCTTTCTGACGCCGCGGAACCTCTCGAACCTGATGACGCAGATGTCCGTGACCGGCATCATCGCGGTTGGGATGCTGATGCTGATCGTCTCGGCAAACATCGACCTTTCGGTGGGCTCGGTGCTCGGGCTCGCGGGCGGCATCGCGGCATATACGCTGACCAACCTCGGTTACCCGATCCCGGTCGCCATCGGACTTGCGTTGCTCGCGGGTATTGCCATCGGCGTTTTTCAGGGTGTGCTGACGGCCAAGGCGGGCATTCCGGCGTTCATCGTAACGCTCGGCGGGCTGCTCGCCTGGCGAGGTGCGGTGAAGTGGCAGCTTGGCGGCAACACGGTCCCGATCGCTGACGATACGTTCAAGATGATCGGCCAGGGCAACATTCCGGCGTGGGTCGGCTGGGTGCTCGCCGGCATCGCGGTGGCCTTTGTGATCGCGATGGCGATCCGTTCGCAACGGGCGATAAAGGAATACGGCCTCGGCGAAGGTAACATCGCAGCCGCACTTGCGAAATCGCTTATCCCGATCGGGGCGATACTGATCTTCATCTGGGTGATGAATTCGTATCAGGGCGTGCCGGTGCCGGTGCTGATCTTCGTCGGTGTTGCCCTCATCGGCTCTTTCCTGATGAGTTCGACGACCTTTGGCCGCTACCTTTACGCCATCGGCGGCAATGCCGAGGCGGCACGGCTCTCGGGCATCAATAACTCGCGAAATGTGATCGTGGTTTACGGCATTTTGGGCGCGCTGACCGGCATTGCGGCGTTGATCTACACGGCCCGCGTCGGGAGCGCGGCACCGGATGCCGGAACGCTTAAGGAACTCGACGCCATAGCCGCCTGCGTCATCGGCGGAGCCTCGCTGATGGGTGGCCGCGGTACGGTTTTCGGCGCGTGCCTCGGCGCACTGATAATGGCCAGCCTCGATAACGGAATGTCGCTGCTCAACGTCCGCGACTTTATGCAGGACATCATCAAAGGCTCGATCCTCGTCGCAGCGGTCGGGCTGGATATGATGGGTAAGAAGCAGGGGTAGGGTTGTTGTATAATTGGGATTATGTCTGCGATCAAAGACGAAGTGAGCTCCTTGTTGGAACGTTTGCCGGACAATACGACCATTGAGGATATCCAGTACCATCTCTACGTAATGGAGAAGGTCCGTAACGGGCTAGAGTCCATCGAGCGTGACGGCGGTCTGACGCATCAGCAGGTTGAAGAGAGGCTCTCCAAATGGCTCGATTGATCATCTGGTCTGAGCGTGCGATAGAGGATCTTGAAGATATTGCAACGTATATTGCTAATGATTCCGAACGCTACGCGAAATCGGTTGTCCGAACGATCCTAAAGAAGGTTCACATCTTATCCGATCATCCTCATCTCGGCCGTGTCGTCCCCGAATTCGACAATGACTCGATCCGTGAGTTATTCGCATATAGCTATCGAATAATCTACGAGGTAACAGATGATGAGATCAATATCGCCGCTATAGTACACGGCAGGCGTTTGTTGGAACTCGCTCTAAATCCCTGAACTAACCCCCAATAAAACTCATTGTCCGGTCGGGCTGGATGAAATCGGGGTCGTTGATGTAATGACGTGGTTCTTTTTTCAGGGCGGCGGCCTTGATCAACTCGGCGATCTCATCGTCGCCAATGCCGGAGCGGAGCGGCCCGAGCAGGTCGTGTTCTTTGGTTGAGAAAAGGCAGGTGCGAAGCTGACCATCGGCGGTCAGCCGAATACGGGAACATTGGCCGCAGAACATCTCCGTTACGGGAGCGATGATGCCGACCTCGCCGGGCGAGCCATCGGCAAAGCGGAACTTCCACGCCGTCTCGCTTCCCCGCGAGGGCTCTTTCAGCTCAAGCGGAAACTCGCTTTCTATCCGCTCGCGGATCTCGCGGCCGGAGACAACCAGCGAACGGTCCCACTCGCGGCCCGAATCAAGCGGCATATACTCGATGAAACGCATTGAGACCGCGTTCTCGCGGGCAAAGCCTGCAAGCTCCGCGACCTCATCCTCATTCCGGCCGCGGACGACCACTGCATTTATCTTGACCGGATGAAAGCCGAGCCGCTTTGCCGCCTCGATCGACGATAGAACGCGGCCGAGCGAATCCGAGCCCGTGATCTCGTGAAAGCGTTCGGGCCGAAGGCTGTCGAGGCTAAAGGTGACGCGGACGAGCCCTGCGGCTTTGAGGTCGGCGGCAAATCGCTCGAAGTCGTGGCCGTTGGTCGTAAGAGCAAGGTCGCGAAGGCCGGGCTTTAAGCCCGAGAGCATTTTGACGAGCACCGGAACGTCGCGGCGGATGAGCGGTTCGCCACCCGTTAGCCTTATCTTCTCGATGCCGAGCGAAACGAAAATGCCGGCAAGCCGCGTGATCTCTTCAAACGTGAGCAGAGTTTCGCGCTTTGCCCATGCCGGCTCGCCGTGCGGCAGGCAATAGAAGCAGCGGAAGTTACACCGATCGGTAAGCGAGATCCGAAGATCGCGAATCGTTCGATGATATGCATCCGTAAGGCTCACAGCTTTATGATAGTCTTCCCGGCGGCGGTGTGAAAGGAACGGCCGCTTGGAAGGCTATCGATGTTCAGACCAAGCCCTTACAGGAAGCGCAAAAATGATCGCGATCATGATCTCGCGAAAATTGCGTCACTTGTACCTTTCGGCGATCGTTTTGATGTAGCCGCGAACCTCGGCCGCACCCGCCGCGGGCACCTTTTCAAGCACGGCACCGATCTCTTTCAGCATCTTTTGAAGCTCGGCACGGTCCGCCGCGTCTTCGGGCGGAGTGTAGGAGGTATCCGCCTGCGAAGCATCGGCATAAGAAGAGAACATCGACCGCAATTCGTCGAGAGCCGCGTTGCTGTGCTTGCCTGCGGGATAATAGCCGAGGTATTTGACCGCGGTGATCTGGCCGAGGTAAACGCCGCAGTTCATATATCCCTCGCACTCGCCGGGGATCGGGTTTTGTGCGGCTTCCCAGGCGATATCGTCGGCGATCTTCAGGCTAGAGTACTTCTCGCGAAGGTCCCAGAACATCTCTGAACGCACTATCCAACGGCCGGCAGGCTCATTGTAAGTGATCTTTTTATCGTTCTGCTTGATGAAACTTTTGTGCGGTTCTTTGTCTTCGCCGTTGAACGGGATCTTTTCAAGCCGGGCACGAAGGTCGAGCAGGGCCTGGAACTCGGCCCTCGCTTTCGCCTCGTCGGCCTTTGCGGGCGTTTGGGCGTAGGTTCCGGCGGCAAACGCCGAGACAAGAATCGCAGCGATCAAAAAGCTGCGGCGGAGGTCTGGGATAAGGTCACTTTTCGAGTTCATCTTTCTTTTTGTCCTTAATTAGCTGCATTGCATTACGCTTGAGGCCCGGGAGCTTTGCACGCTTGATCGCGCTTCCGCGAAAGCGCGCCGAATAGCTCTCGGGCGTCATCGCCAGTATTTCCTTGAACGGTAAAGCGGTCTCATTTTTGCGGGGCTCGAACCGTTTTTCCCCGGTCGGCTGCTCGAAACGGTTCCAGGGGCAGACGTCCTGGCAGATATCGCAGCCATAGAGCCAACCCTCAAGCCTTCCGGTGACCGCTTCGGGAAGTTCCTCGCCGCGGTGCTCGATGGTCGCGTACGAAATGCAGAGGTTCGAATCGACGACGTAAGGCTCGGTGATCGCACCGGTCGGGCAGGCCGCGATGCAGGCGGTGCACGTCCCGCAATGGTCCTCGGCCGGCTCGTCGTAAGCGTCAGCCTCAATATCGAGTATCAGCTCGCCGAGAAAGACCCAAGAGCCCAACTCCCGCGTGATCAGGTTCGTGTGTTTGCCGATCCAGCCGAGCCCCGCCGCCGCGGCCCAGGCCTTCTCGAGTATCGGTGCAGTATCGACACACGCCTTGCCGTTGGCTTGCGGATACTCGGCCTTGATCCGGTTGAGCAGGGTAATGAGCTTGTCCTTCAGAACTTCGTGGTAATCATCGCCCCAGGCATAGCGTGAGATCTTGCCGGCGTCGTGTGACGCGTAATGCTCGTGTGGCGTGTAGTAGTTGAGCGCAACGGAAAGCACCGTTTTCGCTCCTGGAAAAAGAAGACGCGGATCGGCGCGTTTCTCGGGCTCGCGTGCCATCCAGGCCATCTCGGCTTGATACCCGCGGCCGAGCCATTCGAGCAACCGCTCGCGTGCAGTTTCAAGAGCATCGGCACGGGCGACGCCCGCGAGGTCGAATCCCGCCTCGTGTGCCAGCCGCTTTAGCTTTTCACGCTCTGCCCGCATCCGATGATTATAAGCCAGAAACCCGCACCGAAAAGAAAAGAGGCCGCCGCATCGTGCGACAGCCTCCCTAATGTTCCAAACCCACTCAGGGGCTAGAAGCTGAACCGCAGACCTATCTGGAACTGCCGCGGGTCGAACGCCGATGTCGAAGCACTGCCGTACTTGCTTCCGCGGCGGATGCCCGTTGCGTTAACGACCTGATAGAACGGATTGGCCGCTGCCTCATTGAATCGGTTGAACATATTGAATACTTCACCGATGACGTCAAGGCTGTAGCGTTCGCCAAAGCTGATCCGGCGGGTTACGCGAGCATCGACCGAGAAGAAGTTATCGGTCAGGCCCATGTTCCGGCCGAGATTTCCGTTTGCCGGGAAGATGCCGGTCTGGCAGTTGGCATCAACGCCGGTCTGGCAGAGCGAGCCGTCCGGGCGAACGGTCGGCCGCTCGTTGGTGCTCTGGAAGTCGCCGTTAGCATCGCCGACGGCGAGGATGTTGAATGGACGGCCCGAGCCGAACTCGACGATCGGGGCAAACTGGAAGCCGTGGAAGAACTTCTGGAAGCCGTTGCCGCTCTTCCAGTTATCCGGCACGCCGAAGAGTCCGCTAAAGACGAACCGGTGACGCTGGTCAAAGAGCGAGTCCGATTTTTCAGCACGGAAGTTCAGGTTGTCCTGCGGCTTGAGGAGCGTCTGCAGGTCGGACGAGAAGTCGATCGCCTTCGACCACGTATAGGTCGCATAGAACTGAACGTTGTCCGAGAAACGCTTCTTCAGCTCGACGTTCATTGCGTTGTAGAACGAGTTGGCGTCGGAAAGCTGAGCGTTGACGTCAGCATAGGGATTGATCGGGCCCGGAGTGCGGACCGTTCCGGCAAGCAGAGCGTCGAACGTCGCCTTGTTGATCGCGCCGTTGGTGACCGACGAGACGAAGAAGTAGTTCGGGCCGAGGCGGCGGAAGTAGTTTGCCGCAACGGGGCTTACGAATCGCTGGCCGGTCGTGTTGTTGACGGCAACGAGGCCCGGTACAACGACCGTAAAGAGAGCATTGCTCGTGGTAGGCATCGGGAAGAATGCTGCCGTCGAGAGGTTCGGCGGGAAGCAGCCCGGTGCGTTCGGGGTTGCGGTCGTACAGGTCGGGAATGCCGGGTTGTTGATCGCAAAGCGGCGGAAATTCTCGCGCATCGCATTGGTATCGACCGGGTTCACATCCTGCGGGTGAGCAAGATGCCGGGCATTCACTGTGATGTAGTTGACCGAAAGGACCATGTCCTTGCCGATCATCTGCTCAATGCCGAGATTGCCCTGGAAGGCGTAAGGATATTCAAAATCCTTGCCAACGTGGAGCGTGAACGGAAGCACCGGCCCGAAGCCCGTGAAGGTGCTCGAATCGAACCGCTGGAAGCCGAACTGATAGCGAGCAGAGGAAGCGACGTTCGGCGTTACCGCCGCACCGCAGATCGCCGGGACCGAACCCTGAACGCCGCAAACAGTTCCATGGAACACCTGCCAGGCGTTAAAGAGGCCGGTCGGCGACGGGCCGCCGATCGGAAGCAGGGTCGCCTGCTGCTGCTGTGAGCCATCGGCGATGTTCGAGTTGAATGCCACGGCGAGCAGCGGGTGGTCGTAGAACATACCGCCGGCACCGCGGAGAACTGTCTTTCCGTTGCTGAAAACGTCCCAGGCAAAGCCGAGCCGCGGAGCCCAGTTGTTCGTATCACGCGGGAAGCCCTGCGTTACATTGAGCGCGTCCTGTGCGGTCTGCACGTCAGCCGCCGTCAGCGTAATGCCGGTGAGCGGATCGGTGAACGGCACCGGTTCATATTCATCGGTCAGCTCGACGTCATAACGAATGCCGTAGTTGAGCGTGAAATTGCGGAAGATCTTCCAAGTGTCTTGGGCAAAAAATGCGATCGGCTTGTTGCCGAGTTCGCTGTTCGGGTCGCCGAAGCCCTGAATGAAAACGCTCGGGAATCCGAGGCCGTAGGCCTGGACGGCCGTGAACGCCGGGCAGCGAAGTGCGGCCGGAACGGTCGGGCCGTCGCAGCCGGTGACGAGCGAACCGCCCGCCTGCTGGCTGAAGTTGAAAAGGGCCGGGAAGTTGAGGTCAAACCTCGCCTGGCCGTCGATCCAGTTGAAATCCGCACCGAACTTGAAGATGTGGCTGCCGGTCGCCCAGGTCAGGTTGTTGCGAAGCTGGAAACGCGTTTCCGTGCGGTCCACCGGTGAGAACGGGTTCGAGCCGATGAAACCCGTACCGGCGATCTGGTGGGCAACGCTCGGTACCTGCGAATCAAATTTTGCCTTGCGGCGGCCGAAGTTGAAATAGGCCTCGTTGACCAGGTTGCCCGGGAGCACGCTCGAAAGCGATGCCGAGAACGACGTGTCCTTCACTTCCTGAATACCCGTTCGCGAATAATCGTTCTGGCCGAGCGTCTGGTTCTGCGATTCGTCCTGAATGCCGGTGATCGTGCCGGGGTTGTAGCCAAATCGGATCGAAAGCTGATGGCCCTCTTCGATCAGGTGGTCAAGCCTTACGGACGAGAACGTCGTGGCTTCAGAGATCGGGAAGATCCGGCGAAGCTGATTCAGCGGGCGGAAGGCGACAAATTCGCCATCAGCATTGCGGGTAAGCGGAACCGGTGTTCCCGAAAGAAGAAACCGGTTTCCGACCGGCTGTCCCTGCGGCACGCCGATGCCCGGAAGGAAGTTGATCAGCGTGCTGCCGCCGTTCAGCGCCGTCTGGCCGCCGATCGAGGCAAAGTGTGCGTAGGCAACGCCGGCACTCGGGCTGACCGCCAGGATGTTCTGGATATAGGCGACCTGTGCGGGTGTCAGGTTGGTGAAGGTCTGCGGTACCGGAAGGAACGGAGCGCCGATGGTAACGCTTGCGGTTGCCGGGCCCGAGCCATCGCGGCCGATGATGTCGCCGGTGAAGAAGCCCGATTCCTGCCGCCTGCGTTGCTCGAACGAGCCAAAGAAGAACGTTCGTTCCTTAAGCAGCGGGCCGCCGAAGGTGAAGCCATACTGGGCACGGGTGTAAGGCGGCTTCTTGTCCGGGTCACCGTCAATGACCGGAGCGAAGGCGTTGCGTGCCTGAATGGTCTTATGACGCAGATAGCCGAAAATGTTTCCGCGGAAGTCGTTCGTTCCGCCCTTGGTAACGACGTTGACGATACCGCCGGTCGCACGGCCGAATTCGGGCAGGTACGAGTTGGTCGTTACCTGATATTCCTGAACCGCTTCCTGCGAAACGGTCGAGCGGGCGGCGTTGATCGAGTTGTCCGTAAAGTCGGCTCCATCAACCTGCACGAGCGTCGAGCGGCCGCGTTGACCGCCGATATTGAGTCCCGAGGTAGGGGCCGGGCCGACCGGGCGGCCATTGTCGCGGCCGACGGTCGAGATGGTCAGCGCGAAACCAGTCGCGCTTCGTTCATTGATAGGAAGATTCTCGATGCGTGTTTGGTCGATGGTGGTCGAAACGGTCGATTTCGTTGTTTCGATCAGCTCGACCGATTCACCGGTAACCGTGACGGTGACGTCCTGTGCGCCGACCTCCATGCTAATTCGCAACTCAGCGCTTTGCCCGACGGTGAGGCGGACCGGCGAGATGGTCACGCGCTTGAACGTCGATGCCTCGGACGAGATCTCATAATCTCCCGGCGGCAAGGCAATGAAACGATATGTGCCGTCATTGGCTGACGTGGTCGAACGCGTGATGCCGGTGCTCAGGTTACGGGCCGTTACCGTTGCGCCCGGAATAACCGCGCCGTTCGGGTCAACTACGACTCCGGTAAGGTCGGCGGCGTTCGCCTGCGCCTGGCCCATTGCGATGCCGACGCTGAAAAGCGCAACTATTGCGGTCAACAGGGCCTTGGTAAATAACCCCGGACACCTTGTAAAAGCTGCTTTCATCGAGATCTTCTCCTTGTCTTTAACTTCCGAAATTTATGTCTGCGAACCTTTCTACGAGTGTGCCGGCCAATTGGTTTTCGGGCAGCCGTTGAGCGGGAAGATGATGCCCGAGAGCGAAAGCAGGTTCTTAAATCATTCGCTGAGACCGGCAGGTTGCAGAAAAGTTAAGAATTGCTTTGTTGTTTTTACCGTAAATCGTTGATTAAGGCAAGCAAAATCGTTCTTTTTCCCCGAGGTTCAGCGGGCGAGCGAGGCCTCTGGACGGGTCAATCTTGCGAGAGCTTCGGCCGCGAACGGAAGTCCGCCGAGTGCCGCCGAGACAAAAGTGGCCGTCCGCGTCCGAAAGGCAGCGTTTCGGAGCAACGAGCAAACGAACAAACGGCGGCGAAAGCGTCGGGAGTATAGTTCGGCATAAACTTGCCTGTGATCACCGGCCGAGGCGAGGGCTTCGGCGAGTACGGCCGAGCTTTCAAGGGCCATCAGCATCCCGCTGCCGGTAAAAGGATCGATGAAAGAAGCCGCATCGCCGACCGTGAAAAGCCGCGGGCCGTAACTCAGCTCGGATCGGCCAAACCCCTCAAACGAAACCGCCATCCAGTCCATCTCGGCTTTTGAATCAAGGAGGGCATTTCTCGCACTCGCATTTTTGTAAACAAGCCGTTCGAGCACGTTCTCGACACCGCCGCCGACGCTTTTTACCGCCTCGCTGCGTACCAAAAAGCAATGATTGACCGCACCGCCCTCGACGCGATTGATGCCGCCATAACCGCCCGGGAAGAAATGTATCTCGCAGCGGCCCGCCGCGAGTTCGGCCTCGCGGAGATGCGCCTTAAAGGCGACGAAGCCGTTCGATCGCTTCGCCGGCCGTTCAATGCCCGTTCCCGCCGCTCGCTGAAATGCCTTGACGAGCGCCTTACCTCGGCCGGTGGCGTCAATGAAGATATCGGCTGCGATGTCGCGAGTCCCTTCGCCGGTGCGAAGATTGACCGCCCGCAGCTCATCGCCCTCAACTTCCGCCGACGCGATCGCTGCTCCCTCGATCACTTCAACGCCTGACGCCCTCGCTTGAGCTAAAAGGATCGCGTCCATCGCCGAGCGGCTGAGGCCGAGTGCCGGCTCGCCAAATGCACGGCCCGGGATACGCACCGTCCGGCCGCTGAGCGGAAAGAAAAGCGTCTCGGTTATCCGCTCGCCGCCTGCCGCGAGCATTGGCTCGAGCACGCCGAGCTCGGCAAAATGGCCAAAGCACTCCGGCGAGATAAATTCGCCGCAGAGCTTGTGCCGCGGAAAGCGGTCGCGCTCCACAAGCACAACGTCGCGTCCGGCCGCGGCCAGCCGAATGGCCAGGCTCGCACCTGCCGGGCCGCCGCCCGCGACCAGCACTTTACCTTCCCGTTTGTTCATATCGCCGCTGCCCGTTTATTATAACCCTTCGGCACCGCACCGCCTTATGAAGATCACGTCGCTATCGGTCCCAACGCCTTTCTACGTCGGCGACGTCAATGTTTATCTCATCCGCGAAGACCCCGTAACGCTGATCGACGTCGGCCCAAAGACCCGCGAGGCCGCCGAAGTTCTCCGCCGCAAGCTCGCCGCCGAAGGCGTGCTTTTCTCTGATGTCCGACGGATCGTGCTGACGCATGCCCACGAGGACCACTGCGGGCTTGCCCGTTCGATCCGCGATGAAGCAAAGGATGCCGAGATACTCGTCCACGACTGGGAGACAGGCCATCTTTTCGGCCGGCTTGCCCGCGAGGAGCACAAGCGTCTGCTGATGCGTTCGGGTGTGCCGGAGAGCGTCTTTGACGAGATGCAGGCGATGTATGAGGAGATAAGCCTGCTGACCGATTCGCTTGAGGACGGCGGATTTCGCCCGCTCCGCGACGAGATGGAGCTTGAGTTCGAATCAGGCTCGCTCCGCGTGCTCCATACGCCCGGCCACACACCGGGCTCGTGCTCGTTCTTCCGCGAGGCGGACCGGACGCTCGTCTGCGGCGATTGCGTGCTGAAACGCATCACGCCCAATCCCGTGCTCTCGCCCGACCCGCTCGAGCCCGAACGCCGCTTCCGCTCGCTGCAGGAATATCTCGTCAGCCTCGCACGGCTCCGCGAGCTAAGGCCAACGCTGACCTACGGCGGCCACGGCGAACCCGTCACCGATTACGAAGAGATCTTTAACCGCT
>CAZGLZ010000083.1:0-11678 GCA_964526245.1 uncultured Chloracidobacterium sp.
AGAACCAGCGAAACGAGATCGAATCGCTCGGGATCACATCGGTCCTTTCAAAGCCGTTCACGGCCGAGAATCTGCTGGAAGAACTGAAAGCGATCCTTAATTCGAGTTAGGAATTAGAGCTTTGCACAATTTACTTCACGGGCAGGCTTCGATGCCTGCCTTTTTTGGTATTGCGATTGCACTGTTGTTCGGTACTCGAGATCGGGAGCTGAAATCGACTCTTGATCTCTTGAATCGACATTATTTTCGGGAGACACGCAATGGACAGCGCTCATCTACATCTAATGCTCAATCACTTTCCGTTATTCGCCTTGGTGATCGGAGTTCCGATCGTGCTCTATGGAACGATACGAAACTCTCAAGCGATGGTGAATACCGGCTCGATCATCTTTTTCACGGCGGCCGTGGTCGCTGTGCCGACCTACTTAACAGGTGAACCCGCCGAAGATATCGTCGAGAATCTTCCGGGAGTATCGGAAGCATTTATCGAGACCCATGAAGACGCGGCCAAGATCGCGCTTGGCTTCGCAGTTGTAACCGGTATTGCGGCGGCGGCCGGGCTCGCGATCGGGATTTTCAAGCCGGCCATTCAGCGATATGCTGCGACACCCGCCTTGCTGCTTGCGGTCGTAACGCTCGGCCTAATGGGCTGGACGGCAAACCTTGGCGGCCAGATCAGGCACACCGAAATCCGGGCAGGAGATGCGGCGGCTACGCAAAGCGAGGTAAAGCGTCCGGAAGAGGTAAAGCGTCCGGAAAAGGACGATGACGATCACTGACCGCGGCGCAGCCTGAATGCGATAAGTGGAGCGAAGAGCAGGACGAAAAGGCCGAAGAGCATCAGTGAACCGGTCCGCGGGTCGTACTCTGCGATGATGCGGTCCCATCCGAACCCGAAGCCGTAAATGCCGACAACGGCCTCAAAGCCGAGCGTGAGCACCATCCACAACAAGCCGATGCCGAGCAATACTTTCACCGAACGAGCCCCGATCCAATTGATGAAAAGATAAGCGGTTCCAAGTATGATCGCCGAGCCCGTAAAGAAAGCGATCTGCCGGGCGCGGAGGTCACCGACCCGCGGTGCAAGCAATACAGTACGCAGGATGCCGTGTATCGTTTCGGCAGCCATCATTATCAGCCAGACGGCAATGGCCCGTATCCAGATCATTCGTCGCCTGCCGGTTCGCTGCGAACCACAAGCACCGAACACGGCGCGTGGTTGACCACTGAGTTCGAGACCGATCCGAGAAGTCGTCCCCAGAATCCGCGGCCATGTGAACCGACGACGATCGTTTGGGCACCGATTCTCTCGGCCAGATCGACTATCTGCGATGCCGGCTTTCCACTGAGCACCTCGACAGTGACGTTTGCATCCGGGCAACCGGACCGCAGTTCTTCGGCCGTCTGATCAGCGTTGTGCTGAGCCTGGTTGCGTGCCGCGTCGGTCATCTCCTGATAATACTCGGGCGGTAGGGCAAACGGCTCGGTAGCCGCGATCGGCACGTCCTCGAAGACCGCAACGATCGTAAACTCGGTTTCCTTCATCCTACCGAACAGGCGGCAGGCTTCCTGTGCCGCTGCGAGGCTGAAGCTGGATCCATCGGTAGCAATTACGACTTTCATGATAACCTCCGAGCATTCTGCTCACTGATATTGAACCGCAAACCACGTTCCAAGCAAGGACTACGGCCGGGAACGGACATTGCTTTCACTTACTTTGAGAAAATGCGAGCCGCTCCCGCCGGCAATGCTATCATAGGGGACAAGGTTATGATCGAAGTAGTAGAAATGAGGATGAGCGAGATCGAGCAGTTGCTCGATGAGGTTAATTACGGCCACCTCGGCTGTTCGCAGAACGGCATGCCGTACGTTGTTCCGGTGCATTTCGCCTGGGCAAAGCCGGTGATCTACATCTACACGACCGAGGGCAAGAAGGCGGAGATCATCCGCGGCAACCCGAAGGCGTGTCTCCAACTTGAGGACGTAAAGAACAAGCGCGATTGGCAAAGCGTCATCGTGCAGGGCGAGGCGGCTCAAGTAACCGACCATGAAGAGCGGGAGAGAGCATTGCAGCTTGTCGCCGAGATCAACCCGACGCTGACACCGGCGGTAAGCATTCGCTGGATGGATAGCTGGGTTCGGGAGAACATCGAAGTGATCCTGAAGCTGACGCCTTCCGTAATGACCGGACGCTTTTCGGTTGACAGGCAGGGCGACGAGGTTCCAATGGTGCCGGCCGGAAGTCCGGGAAGCACCAAACCACAGTAGAAAAACGCACAGATCATCAATGAACGGCTCGGCATCCGTCGGGCCTTTTTTGTTGCGAACAAACACGCGCGGATGGTGGCCGCAGTGCGGAGGATTTCGCAGACGGCATCGCGGCAAGTCGCTATTTTACGGGTATTTAGTAGTGGCACACCCATTGCAATTTACCGAGGGCGAGAAGGTCGAATCGTTTGTCATCAAGGCAACGGCACGCTTCTCAAGGAGGATATCATGCTGACAAAGATCTATATCGCACTTTGGTTGGTGATAGCGACTGCCGCTCTCGGGGTTTATGTTACCGGCAATATGTCGGTGATGGCGGTCGTAGCATTTGGCTTTGTCTGCTTCGGGATGGTCTTTATGGGCATGATGTCCGTGTTGCCGACCGCGGTACACGATTCGCTGGTCCGGCATTAGACCATTGATCCGTTGTGGACAGAGTTTTGCGAAGGGGCTTCGGCTCCGACGCGAAGCAAGGGGCTCGCTCCGATATGCAGGGTCGGAGCGGGCTCCGTTTTTTGCTTTTGTAAGGTTTTACTCGAAGCTGAGAGCCTCGATCGGGTCAAGCTTGGCTGCCTTCCATGCCGGAAATATCCCGAAGACGATGCCGACCAAGGCCGAGACACCGATGCCTACGAGCACGGTCCAAAGCGGAACGTAGGCCGGCAGCGGCGAATAGGCATTGATCAACCAGCTTGAAACCAACCCGACGACCAATCCGATCAGCCCGCCGATGCCCGTAAGCACGACCGCTTCGATCAGGAACTGAGATAGGATCACATTCTGCGTTGCCCCGACGGCCTTACGAATGCCGATCTCCTTCGTCCGCTCTGTCACTGAAACGAGCATTATGTTCATAACGCCGATACCGCCGATCATCAATGCGACGGCCGAGATCGCCGTCAGCACAAGATAGGTCGCGCCAGTTAGCTGATTATAAATATCGAGAAGCGCATCCTGAGATGAGATGTAGAAATTATCGGTTTCTCCGAAGGGCACGCCGCGGACACGGCGGAGAATGTCTCTGGTCTCGTCGGTAACGGATGTGACATAAGAGCGATCCACCGGCCGGACGACGATGATGAAGACCATCTGCGGATAGGGAATGTCGCGCCAATATTTCTGAAAGGTCGTAAGCGGTATGAAGACCGAATTGTCGCGCGACTGGCCAAAGATCGAGCCGAGATCGCCCATAACACCGACAACCTGGAACGGTCGCCCGCCGATCTTTACTTCCTTCCCTAGCGGTTCCTCGTTGGGGAACAGGGCCTTTACGACGTCCTTACCAAGGACGACGATGTTCGCCCGAGAGCGAAGGTCTGCCTCAGTGATAAATCTGCCGCGTTCGACAAACTGCGAATGCACTTCCTCGTAATGGCGGGTGGCACCGATCAGTATCGGAGTGTCACTCTGCTTCTCGCGGTACCGAACCGTTTCGGATATCGTACGCTGGATAGGTGAGACGCCGACGATGTTGCGGAGTTGGTCCCCGAGGGCTTCGGCCTCGGCGAGCGAAAGATCTTCGCGCATTCGCTCTTCCTGATTCGGCTGGCGGCCGAAGGACGAATCGAACTTGGTGATAAAGACAATGTTGGAACCGATCGCCTCAAGCTGCTGTGCGAACGAACGGTTGAGGCCCTGAATGATCGAGACCATCAGCATAACCGTGATGACACCGACGGAGACGCCGAGGATAGTCAGGCCCGAGCGAAGCTTGTTCGTTCGTACGGTATCGAACGCCATGATGGCCGATTCTCTGAAGTGATCAAGCCTCATTCCCGTCGCATTGCCTCCACCGGATTAAGTTGGGCGGCCCGCCAGGCCGGATAGAGCCCGCTGATCACTCCGACCGCCGACGAAACTCCGATACCGAGAACGACCGACGTCACGTTCATCAGCGTCGGAAAACCGATCAGAAGTGAGATCAGATTCGCGAGCCCAAAACCGAGAAAGAGCCCGATGACACCTCCGGCCGCCGCGATGACCACCGCTTCGGTAAGAAACTGCCGCATTATGTCCGAGCGTCGGGCACCGACCGCCATCCGCAGCCCGATCTCCTTGGTGCGCTCGGCGACCGAGACGAGCATTATGTTCATTACGACGATGCCGCCGACGATCAGCGAGATAGCCGAAACACCGATCGTGACCAAATAGATGTTGCTCGTTGCGTCGCTGTAAAGCCCGACGAAAACGTCCGCCGATTCGATGGTGAAGCCCTCGTCGAATTCCTCTTCGTCGCCGGTCCGGATGGCGATCTGTCCTCGGCGGGTGCGCATAACGGCCGCCGCCTGGTCCTTTGCGTTATCAAGCTGGGCGGGGTCTTCGACCTGAACATTTATGACCAGCGAGCCGCGGCCGGGAAGGATCTTCTGCGACGTGTTGTAAGGGACGAGTATGAAATTGTCGCGAGAGACGCCGAGGATCGAACCGAGCGGAGCGACGATGCCGATAACGCGGACCGTGGCTCCGCGGACTCGCAATTGGCGGCCGATGATAGTTTCCGGCGGGGCATCGGCGAAAACATTCTTGACGATGTCGGCACCTATAACAGCAACGTAATGGCCCGCGTCGGCTTCGTTCGTTGTCCAGATGCGGCCGGTCTCAGCGGCTATGTCCTCGATATCAAATTGTGATAGCGTGATGCCGCGGATGATGACGTTCTCTTCGGTCTTGTCGGCATATTTTACGATCTCGGCCCCGCGTGCCGAGTAACCAATCCGCCAACAGAGCGGGCATCCGCGTGCGACGGCTTCGGCGTCTTCCTCGGTAACGTCACGCCGCTTTCCGACCCGCAGCATCTGCTCGCGGCTGGTGATTACGCTCGGGCCCTTTGAAATGGAAAAGACGGTCGAACCGTTGGCCGAGAAGGTATTTGCCACGGTTTCATTCAGCCCCTGAATTATCGTCACGACCGCGATCATCGAGGCAACGCCGACGATGATGCCGAGCAGCGTGAGGAATGTGCGGAGCTTATTGACAAAAAGGTTACGGATAGCGAGTGCCGTGATCGACCAGGCACGCACAAGCGAGGCATCGGCCGCACGGAGTACACCCGGTCTTTCGCCAAAACTTCTTTCCTGCTTAACTGCTTTTGCGTCCTTTTCCATCACGCGTCTTTCTTCCCGCTGCCGAGTTCAGCGACAAGGTTCTGGAGCATTCTGATCTGTTCCTGCTGCATTTCTACAAGGGCCGCCCATTTCTGCTCTCGAAGCTCGTCGAGTTTCTCATGAAGAAGCCGAACTTCAAGCTCGGCCTTTAAGTTCACCTCATAATCGTGTTCGGCATTTTCGCGGTCCTTTGCCGCCTGTCGGTTTTGCGACATAAGAATGACAGGAGCCTGAACCGCTGCAAGCATCGAGAGAAACAGATTGAGCAAGATGTAAGGGAAGGGGTCAAAGGCTTCGCCGCTCCGAGCGAGGATGAACGAATTTAAAATTACCCACGCGACGAGCACGACCATGAACGAGAGAATAAATCCCCATGATCCGCCGAAAGATGCGACCCTATCGGCGAGCCGCTCACCGAATGTCCGGTCGTCGGGTTCGGCGTGGCCAACGCCGCGGCTGATCGTCTCCCGCTCGCGAAACTTATCGATGACCCGCCGATGTTTTTCGTGGTAACGCGGGCCCCGCTTTGACCGCAGTTCATCGAGGATCTTGTTTATCAACTTCTGTGTCTGCATAATGCCTCGCCTTTACCAACTTCAATTCCCGTTCCCCTTGCCCTCTGCACGAATATACGCCGTTTTCCCGGTTTCGGCTCAGATTTTTGGGCTCGACATATTGAACGATGACACGACGGCGCTGAATATCTCGCATCTGCGGTCGCCGACGTTCCGCCGAAATGGCGGATTTTGTTAAGTCTTACAGCGCAAACCCCAACGGAACGTAGTTTGCGGTATCGGTGTGTGAATACCTTTCTGGCATTCGGAACTTTCGTTTTTGGAGAGTGAAATATGGAAAAAGAAGTAAAAGCATTAGAGAAGATCGAAAAATCGCCGGAACCTGCTCCGCTCTTTGTTGACGTTGAAAAGATGTTCGAGCGGTCAACGGAACTTTTCCGCGATATCGCCTCAAGGGCTTTCGAGTTCTTTCAGGAGCGCGGACACATGATCGGGACGCAGCTCGACGATTGGTTCAGAGCCGAATCGGAGATCCTTCGGCCGACGCCGGTCGAGATCACGGAGAAGGACAACCTTGTGACGCTCAAGGCGGCCGTACCGGGTTTCCGTCCGGACGAGATCGAGGTCAGTGTCAAAGGCGACCGCGCTTTCATCAGCGGCAGATCGAGCTCGGAGCTCAAGAGTGAAGACGAAAAGACGTTCTACTCAGAGTGGAAGAGCGACCGATTCTATCGCGAGTTGCAGCTCCCATCGCTGGTCGAGGAAGATGCGGTCAATGCCGAACTGAAAGACGGCATCCTGACAATGACGATGACAAAGCGAGCAGAAAAGGAAGCCACAAAGGTGGCGGTCAAGTCAGCCTAAGCCTTGTTAGGCATTCGTTAAGCGGGTACCATCGCCGTGGAATTGTCTGTGGAGAATAAGGAAACAGCAAAGCGGCGATGGGTATTTGTCGCTATCGGCATTTTGATTGCGGCGGCCGTTCCGCAGTTCGCGGTCGAGAGCGTTCTATTTGCACGCGTGCTTTCGGTCGCGTCGCTGTGCCTCATTCTCTGGTTGAGCGAGGCGACCCCGCCCTTTGTGCCCTCGCTGCTTCTATGGGCGCTTATTCCGCTTGCCCTCGGGCCGCTTGACGCGAAGCTGAATTTCGCGCGCGTAATGACATGGGCAGCGGATCCTGTACTTGCGCTCTTTTTCGGAGGCTTTGCACTCGGCGTTGCGGCGGAGAAGTTTGGAGTTGACCGCGAGATGATACGGTACGCTTTTCGCGTTTCGGGCAACTCGTTCTATCGCTTGTTGCTGCTGGTGATACTGATAACTGCCTTCCTCTCGATGTGGCTTTCGAACATCGCAGCGGCGGCGTTGATGATCGCCTGTCTCCGGCCGGCGTTCAACGGCCTATCGGAGAGCGATCTGCTTCGCCGGACTTTGTTGATCGGAGTCGCTCTCGGTGCCGACCTTGGCGGAATGGCGACGCCTATCGGGACCGGTCCGAATGCAGTTGCGATCGCTTCGCTTGCCGACACCGTTCATGTTTCCTTCATCGGATGGATGGCGTTTGCCTTTCCGCTGACGGCCGGAATGCTTTTGCTCGGTTTCGGGTTGCTCTGGCTGCGGACACGCGGCCGCGTTGCGAGGGAAGCCACCACGGGCTTCGACCTTGATTCGCTCGAGCCCGCGGCTCCGGCCGATGGTGAAGGGGCGAAGGGGCGACGCATATTTCTGATGATAATGGCGGTCACTGCGGTGCTCTGGCTTGCCGAACCGCTCCATGGAATTGCCGCCGCGGTGGTTGCCGTCGCGGCAAGTGCTGCACTTTTCCTGACCGGCCTTCTCGGCAGAGAGTCACTTAGAAAGATCGATTGGTCAACGCTTTTGCTGATCGCCGGCGGCATAACGCTTGGCAAACTCTTTGAGGCGACAGGGATCGTTGCTGCCGCGACCGAGGCGATCCCTTTCGGAAGCTATTCACCGACCGTTGCACTCTTCATTGTCTGTCTCGCGGCGGCATTTTTCGCTTCGATAATGAGCAACACAGCTTCGGTGATAATGCTGATCCCGATCGCGACCGCGCTCATTCCGGAGCCCTCGACCGCGATCCTGGTCGCAATATCAGCATCGTTCGGCATTCCTTTCAACATCAGCACACCGCCGAACGCGATGGCTTACGGCGAGGGCGGGCTGCGCTCCGGCGATCTTTTCTGGCCGGGAATCGTGATCATGATCGTCGGCTGTGTTTTGGTCAGCACGACCGGACCGGCGGTGCTCTCGGTCGTCGGTATAAGATGATGTTTCCGCAACAGGCGGCGAAGGGTGTTATACTGCGGGCGTTTTAGTTTATCTAATATCATCAGGGGATAAGCCTTTTCAGAATGGCACGAAAAGATGAGCGGCAAATAGTCGCGGTTGAGATAATCCTTGACTCAGCGGCCGGCAGACGAAGCACACGGATAAGCGATCTGAGTCTTGGCGGCTGCTATGTGGAATCGATGACGAATTTTCGCGAGGGCGAGGAAGTTGCCTTCGAGTTGCAGTCCGCGGACGGCAAGACACTGCGTTTTACCGGAAAGGTGGCGTACGTGCTCGAAGGATTTGGTTTCGGGCTGAAGTTTGGCGAGCTTGACGAAGAGCAGGTTCGATTCGTACGAACTGCACTTGGCGAGTAGCCCGCACGCGGAGGAGAAAGATGTCAATAGGCGGAGAAGGATTGGAAGGTATGTTCACGCTCGAATCCGACAAGAGCGGTGTTGTCGAAGAACCGCCTTTCCGGATGCTCGTGCTTGGCGATTGGGCCGGCGACGGAGAGCGAAAGCCCTTTAGTGAGCGACGGCCGATCGAGATCGATCGCGACGATTTCGACGATGTAATGAAACGCCTCGGCGTTACGCTCGAGCTTGATTACAACGGCGAACCGCTTCGGCTTGAGTTCAAGGAACTAGACGATTTCCACCCGGACAAGATATTTCAGAGCGTCCCGCTTTTCGAAGAGCTTCGGGATCTGCGGCGCAGGTTGAGACAAGAAAGTACATTCAATTCGGCGGCCCGCGAAGTGCGCTCGATGTTCGGAAGTCCGGAGAGCACAGAGCCATCTGCCGCCCCAAACAAGCCGGTGGAGGTGCCGGCGGATGATCTTCTCGGCGCGATCCTGGCCAAGCCTTCGGGCGGTGCGGCCGTTCCGAAACCGAAACCGTCGTCCGACCTTGCACGGCTTGTAAGTGATCTTGTACGTCCGCATCTGGTCGAAGTGGACGAGGGTGAGCAGGCACAACTCACCGCAGCGGTCGATGCGGCGACCAGCGGATTGATGCGCGGCATTCTCCACGACAGGCGATTTCAAGAACTCGAGGCAGCGTGGCGAGGGCTTTTCTTTTTGGTCAGGCGGACGGAGACCTCAACTGACCTGAAGATATTTTTGCTCGACGCAACGAAGGAGGAACTTACCGAGGACCTGAAGTCTTCGGAAAACCTCTCGGGGACGAGCTACTACAGACACTTCGTCCGCGAAGCTGTCGAAGCGCCCGGCGGCGACCCGTTCGCCTTAGCTCTCGGTAATTATGCTTTTGAGGGAAGTATTGATGACATCGCGACGCTGATCCGTTTAACGAAGATCTCCGCCACGGCAAACGCTCCATTCATTTCGCATATGCGTCCCGATGTCTTTGGCGTACATTCGCTGGCCGGGCAGCCCGATGCCGCAGCATGGAAACTCGCTGACGACTCGACCGGATCGAAACTCTGGCTTGCGCTCCGTGATCAATCCGAGGCCGTTTATCTCGGGATGGTGATGCCGCGCTTTCTCGCCCGCTTGCCTTACGGCCGCGAGACCGAACCGCTCGATATGTTCGACTTCGAGGAGTTTGACGCGACGCCCGAACATGACAATTACCTTTGGACAAACGGTTGCTTTGCTGCCGGCCAACTGCTTGCGGAAAGCTTTGCCGCCTATCGCTGGGACATGGGCCGGGCACTGAAACAGGACATCGAAGGCCTCCCGGTCCATGTTTACAAGGACGGAACGGAAACGGTTTACAAACCCTGCGGCGAGGTTTTGCTCAACGATAACGCAATGCAAAAGCTGATGGACTTTGGCTTCATGCCGCTCGTGACCTACAAAAATTCTGACCGTGTAAAACTTGCCCGGTTTCATTCGATCGCGGACACGGCCCTGAAGGGATTGTGGAATTAAACAAGTGGCCTTTACCGAGGCGCTACTTTCGGATCTTAAGCGTCGGTGAGTTTGTTTCGCGAAGGCGCTTCCAAAGAATAGTTATGTTGCCGGCCGCGTCTCGATCAACTATCCGGAAGGCTACGACCACATCCCTTCGCCGGTCGTATTCAAGTTCGTCGTACGTGACGCCATCGATCGAACGAAAATATCTGCCCTTATATGCGATTGACCGGATCGCATAGGTAACTCCGCTGCGTGCGAGAAATCCCTTCCGATATCGGAAGCCATCCTTGTCGATGCCGGCGGCCAGCTCACGGTCGTAGGCGAGAAATCCATCGCCATCAGGCGGCGGCTTGAATTCCGCGAGATATTTCATTCCCGGTGTCTGCAGCGTTACGGAGCCGAGCGGCACGTCCGCGAGCTCGGTCATGATCACTTGCTGCAGCACGGCATCAGCCCTTAAATACCCGTCAAGGAACATCAGGTCCGCAAGACGCGGAAGACGGTAGCTATCCGTCCGAAACGAAAAGGCAATGCCGGCTCCGGGCATACGAAACTGAAGACATTCCTCCCGGACATTTACGACTTCAGAATTCGACGCACATGCCGAGTCGGAGTTCAGCTTTACAATGCCCGTATCGGGCTGCTGCAAAAAGGTTTCGTGTTCTTTTAGCAAGCTTTCGCCGACGGCGAGTGCGGCAATTTCCTCTTTGCCGGGACGCCGGTATATTCCCCTTTTTGAATCCAGAAGAGGATGGTCAGGTTTTTCCTGTCGCCGTTCGTTGATCAGGTCGATCGAACGGAGGCGGTCATACCGGTTGTTATCATCGAGGACAGGCGGGACGGGGCGCTGTCCGGGAACCGGTGTCGGTGTTGGAGCGGGTACCTGCGAAACGGCAGCAATGGACGCCAACAACGAAATGAAAAAGATTGAAAACCCTTTGCACATATTAGGCGTTCCCCGCAAAAGAAGATCGCAAAGATTCCCACCGAACCGGTACGCATTGAACAAACAACTTATATCATTACCGGATAATGCGGGCAATAGATTTTGGTTCCGCAAGCCGATCGCTGAAGCTGCAATTGCGGAAGTGTAGAGCGCGACCGAATATTTCCATTGGCAAAAGGGCCGTCCGTCCTCTAAAATCAAGGTTTTTCGCGGTGGATCGAAAAGATGTTCGACGAGACGTTCGATGTGATAGTTATCGGGGCGGGGCATGCCGGGTGCGAGGCGGCCTCGGCGGCAGCGCGCCTTGGGGCAAATACTGCGCTCGTAACGATCAATCTCGACCTCATCGGGCAGATGTCCTGCAATCCGGCCGTTGGCGGGATCGCGAAGGGCCACGTCGTTCGTGAGATAGACGCGCTCGGCGGAATAATGGGCCGAGTGATCGACCGCACCGGCATACAGTTTCGCCTTTTGAATCGCTCACGCGGGCCGGCGGTGCAATCGCCACGGGCGCAGGCCGACCGCAGCCTGTACCGGACAGAGATGCGGAGGGTGCTCGAGGCAACGCCAAACCTCCACTTGCGGCAAGGTGTAGTAGTTGATCTAATTGTTGAGAACAATAGAGTTATCGGCGTTGAGGTGCAGGATACACGGCGTTTTGCGGCAAGGTCCGT
>CAZGLZ010000083.1:11778-16224 GCA_964526245.1 uncultured Chloracidobacterium sp.
CGATACTGTCCCTCTATCGAGGACAAAGTGGTCAAGTTTGCCGATAAGGACCGGCATCAGCTTTTTCTCGAACCCGAAGGCCACGATACGAACGAGGTTTATCTCAACGGTTTTTCGACCTCGCTTCCCTCGGCCCTGCAGCTTGAGCTGCTGAGGATGATCCCCGGGTTTGACGAGGTGCAGATAATCCGCCCGGGCTACGCCATTGAGTACGACTTCATCGACCCGCGGGAGATGAAACCGACCATGGAATCGACCCGTATGGAGGGGCTCTTCCTCGCCGGGCAGATAAACGGAACGACCGGTTACGAAGAAGCCGCATGCCAGGGGTTGATGGCCGGGATCAATGCGGCATTTGCGGCTGAGGGCCGTAAACCCTTTATTTTGCAACGAGATACGGCCTACATCGGTGTTTTGGTCGATGACCTGATCCGTCATGGTGTGGACGAGCCCTATCGGCTTTTCACGTCGCGGGCCGAGGCAAGACTGACGCTTCGCCACGACAATGCGGACCAGAGGCTTTCGCCGCTCGGCCGCGAAGCCGGCTTGCTCGGCGATACGGATTGGGAGCGGTTTAACCAAAAGCGCGACCGGTTGGCTAGGCTGCGGAACGCCCTCGATGGCACGAGGTTCAAGCGGTCTTCGGTCGAATACGCCGCGACCGCTCAATTGCTCGGTGCCGACCTCGGCGATTCGTTCACGCTTTCGCAGCTTGCAATGCGGCAGGGCGTTAAGCCGGACCTCGTCCATCGGCTGCTTCCTGCCGAGATCCGGCTTGAGGTAAAGGAAAGCGAGCTCGAAACCGCCTTGGCCGATTCATTGTATTCGGGATACATTGAAAAACAGAAAGCCGCGACCGAGCGCGTCAATCACCATGACGCCTTAAAGGTCCCGGAGAGCTTCAGGTTTGCCGAGATCAGCGGACTTTCTAATGAGATGGTCGAGCGGCTCGAGCGGGCACAGCCGCGGACGTTTGCTCAGGTGCGTTCGATCTCGGGATTGACGCCTGCTGCACTCTCGACGGTCCTGGTTCACCTGACGGCTGCACAGCCGAGCGGAACCGATCGAAACTAGTGGATCGTGGAACGTTCCACACCGCGGCCGAAATTTTGTGGTACGTTCCACAATTTCTGGCCTGACGGGTTTGATTTGACCCGCTCATATCCTAAAATCAAGCTTCACGAACACTTTCAGTACAAATTTGCCTGAAAACTCGCTGAATTCGCCAAAAATGGGAAAGATCATTGCGATCGCCAATCAAAAAGGCGGCGTGGGTAAGACCACGACCGCGATAAACCTCGCCGCGGGCCTCGCACTGGCGGGCAAGAAGGTGTTGCTTGTAGATGCCGACCCGCAGGGAAATGCGACCTCGGGCTCGGGCATTGAAAAACTTCCGAACCGCCGCTCGCTTTACGATGCGATGATCTCCGGCAACTCCGTTCGGGAATCGGTCGTGCCGACGGAGATCGAGAAGCTCTGGGTCCTGCCCTCGCACAAGAACCTCGCCGGGATTGAGATCGAATTTGCGGATGACAAGAACCGGGCGAATATCCTAAAGGGCTTGCTCGAATCGATTCGCGAGTATTTTCACTACATAATCATCGATTGCCCGCCTTCGCTCGGAATCTTGACGGTCAACGGCCTGACCGCGGCGGATTCGCTCTTGGTGCCGATCCAGACCGAATATTTCGCCCTCGAGGGTGTTACGGAGCTTTTCGAGACTCTCTCCAGGCTAAAACGCGAGCTTAATCCCGGGCTGAAGATCGAAGGGTTGCTGCTCACGATGTACGACGAGAGGACGAATCTTTCAACGGCGGTGGCGAAAGACCTTCGGGATTTTTACGGGCCGCAGGTGCTTCGGACGGTGATCCCTCGGAATGTCCGGCTGGCCGAGGCACCGAGTTTTGGGAAGCCGATACTGCTTTACGACCCGAAGTCGCGGGGCGCCGAGAGCTATTTTCAATTGACGAAGGAGATAATCGAACATGGCTAGAAAACCGCTTGGCCGTGGGCTCAGCGCTCTGCTCGGCGAACCGGCCGAGAGCTCTGCGGCGGTCATTGAAGCCCCGGATTCGTCCGCCGGCGTAAAGGAGATCGAGGTCTCGCGGATCTCGGGCAACCCCGAGCAACCGAGGACGCGCTTTGATGCGAAGGCTCTCGATGAGCTTGCAAGTTCGATCGCCGCTAACGGGATAGTACAGCCGATCGTTGTCCGCCGGGCCGGGAGCCGATATCAGATCGTTGCCGGCGAGCGGCGATGGCGGGCGGCTCAGCGTGCCGGCCTGCACAAAGTTCCGGTCGTGATCAAGGAGGTCTCTGACGATAAGATCCTTGAGATCGCCCTTATCGAGAATATTCAGCGGGAAGAGCTAAACCCGATCGAAGAGGCCAACGCGTACCGCAAACTCATTGATACCATTGGACTTACGCAGGAACAGCTATCTGAACGGGTCGGAAAGGAGCGGTCGCTGATCGCCACTTCGATGCGGCTCCTGAAACTCCCGGAGGAGATCCAAAAGCTTATCGAAGAGGGCAAGCTGACCGCGGGCCATGGCCGAGCGCTTCTTCTCACGGATGACAAAGCGATTCAGATACGAACTGCCCGTTCGATCATGGAAAAGCAAATGTCGGTTCGCGAGGCCGAGCGGACGGTCAAGCGAGCCGCCGCGGAAAGCCGTGTAACTATTGTAAATAAACAAGTTACACAGACCACAGACCCGAACGTCCGGCATGCAGAGACAAAGCTGATGCGTTCGCTAGGGACGAACGTAAAGATCCGCCCAAGCGGAAAGGGAAACTCAGGCAAGATCGAGATCGAATATTATAGTGCCGAGGATCTTGACCGCCTCTATTCGCTACTTATGGGCGAACGCGACAAGAGGGCTGGGGCCGTGTAACTTCTGTAGCTACGAGCTTTATCGCCGCGAATATGATGAAAGGAGGAATGAAAGACCGATGACCAAGCGTCTAACGGAAATGGTCTCCTGTGCGGGTTGAGTGGCTAAACTCGCCCCGGGCGACCTTGCTCAAGTTTTGAGCAAGCTTCCGTTACAACCAACCGAAAATGTGATCGTCGGTTTTGAGAATTCCGACGATGCGGGCGTTTTTCGCCTTTCGGACGACCTTGCACTGGTCCAAACGGTCGATTTTTTCACTCCCGTAGCTGACGACCCAGAGGTTTATGGCCGCGTCGCGGCAGTCAATGCACTCAGCGATGTTTACGCAATGGGCGGCCGTCCGGTAACTGCGCTATCCGTTGTTTGCTATCCGCAAAAGGGCGATTGGGACGTCCTTGGCCGGATACTGCTCGGCGGGCAAATGGCGATGAACGAGGCCGGCGTCGTTGTGATCGGCGGCCATTCGGTCGATGACCAGGAGATGAAGTTCGGCTATGCAGTGACGGGCTTTGTGCATCCCGATAAGGTGATCACAAATGCCGGAGCGATGCCGGGCGACGCTTTGATCTTGACGAAACCGATCGGCACCGGGGCGATCAATACTGCCGTAAAACGGGGTGTGGCGAGCCAGGAATCGATGGAGGCCTGTATTGCGGCGATGACAACATCGGCGGCCGCAGCGTCTAAAGCAATGACCGAGATCGGCGCGAATGGCTGTACGGATGTTACGGGTTTCGGACTTCTCGGCCATGCGTATGAGATGGCAAAGGCGAGTGGTGTTACATTTACAATAGAGTCGTCGGCCGTGCCGCTATTGCCCGGGACGCTTGAGCTTATCGAACAGGGAATGCTGACACGCGGCGACCGCAACAACCGCGATTACGTTGGTGACACGATCAGGTTTGAGGAATCGGTCTCGGGAATAGTGCAGAGTGCGCTTTACGACCCGCAAACGGCCGGCGGGCTGTTGATCAGCCTCCCGGCCGAAAGGGCCGAGGAATACACGGCGATGGTCGCCGGTGCGTATGTTATCGGCCGGGTCGGGCCGCTTGGCACAAAGCTGATAGAGGTCATCTGACCGGAGTTTATTGAACGGTGCTGCTCTTCATTTTCCAATCTATCGGAACCCAGGAGTTGATCCTCATCGGCATCGTCGCGCTCATTTTTCTCGGTCCGCGTAAGCTGCCCGAATATGCACGGAAGATCGGAAAGATGATGGCCGACCTTCGCAATACGGCAGGTGAGTTCCGCTCGACCTGGGAACGCGAGGTTGACCTTGAAAGCGAAGTTAAAGCGTTCGACCTTGATGCGATAGAGGCAGAGGCCGGCGAAAAAAAGAGCGAACCGCGAATCGCTCCGTCACGGCCGGCCGCGATCGAAGCACCGGCGGTCAAAGAGGTGGACGCAAGCTCCTTTCACCCGGAGACTCAGCCCGCCGAAATACAGCCGGCCGAGCCTGCCGAAGACCTCGGAGAAGCGAACGAACTCGACAAGCGCAACTGGCTTTGAATCATTCCCGTGTGATCACCCGATAGATGAAGCAGATCGA
>CAZGLZ010000084.1:0-16182 GCA_964526245.1 uncultured Chloracidobacterium sp.
CGGGCGACCTCTTCGCGGGCAAGCCGGTTGTGTGCCTTAACGGTCTCGACCGTCATCGCGGCCTGGGCGGCGACGGCACCGATCATCTCAAGGTGGTCCTTGGTAAACGCGGCGAAGGGATCGAGCCGGTCGGCGTAGATCACGCCGTGGACGTTGTTTTCGGTTATCAGCGGAGCGCAGATGGTCGAGCGGACGCCCTGTGAGACTATCGACTCAGCTCCCGAAAACTGCTCATCGGCCCGGGCGTCCTGCGAGAGCAGAGCGACGCGGTCGCGCATCACCTTCTGCGTGATGGTGCGGCTGACGGTCATGTTCTCGGTCAGCTTGGCGATCTTGTCGTCGCGGGTCTTTACGGCGACGGGATTGAGGCTAAAGTCGAGGATGCGGCCATCGAGCGTTTCATCCGCTAGTAGGGCGACGACGCGGTCGGCCGGCGTTCCGCGGAAGATGAGGTCCGTCGCCTTTCCGAATACATCGCCGAGGTCAAAGACGCTGCCGAGCGTCTTGCTCATCTCGTAGAGAAGCTCAAGCATCTTTGCCTTTCGGCGAAGGTCCTTGATCTCATCGGGCGTCGCCATCGCACTTTCCATTGAGAGGTGCGATTGCCGTCCGATGATCTCCTTTGCCGAGATAAGAAGCTGCGTTTGGCCTAGCGGTTCGTCTCCAAAAGCAACGCCGCCGGGCATATCAACAACCGTCGGGGCAGTCTCCGAGCCGCCCCGGGCAACACTCTGGTTGACGAGAACGGAACGCGGAGCGACAAGAGCGGGCTCGACGCTGGCGTCGGCAACGGTGTCGCCATAAACAAGCCGTGATTCACCGATCATTATCGAGTCGCCCGGTTCGAGCACTTTCTCGAGCATCGGCGAGCCATTGACGAAAACGTGATTGACACTGCGGGACAGCTGGCCATTATCAATGAATCCATCGATCAGTTTATATCCCGAACCTTCGGCCACGATATGAGCGTGTTTTCGGGAAACACGGCGGTCATTTAGAACAATATCGTTGTCCTTTGACCTGCCGATAGTTGCAAGTGCACCGGGCAGCAGGCGAAACTCGCGCATGTCGCCGTTCGGTTCGGTAATTTTTAAGTAGGCTCCCACGTCTGCTTTAATTGTAAGGACAACCGGCAAATGTTGAAAGCGGGCAGGCGGGCTTGCCCGCGTTTCGTATCACAATGCAAGAGACCATCTATTTTGACAACAACGCGACAACGCGGCCGTTCCCGGAGGTTGCCGAGGCGATGGCTCCATTTCTTGGAGGGCATTTCGGCAATCCGTCATCCTCGCACCATGTCGGGCGAGCGGTCAGGCAAGCGATGACCGATGCAAGGGAAAGCGTCGCCGGGCTTATCGGGGCTGCTGCTGCGGATGAGATCATTTTCACCTCGGGCGGGACGGAAAGCGACAACTGGGCCATTCTCGGTGCCCTTAGGGCAATGCCCGGGCGGCGGCATATCGTAACGACGGCGGTCGAGCACGAGGCCGTTCGGAAGCTCTGCGACCGGCTTGAACTTGACGGCTACGAAGTGTCGCGAATCGGAGTTGAAGGAGAAGGACGGTTGGACGTAGATGCGTTGCTCGAAAGCCTGCGCCCGGATACAGCGGTCGTTTCGGTGATGACGGCGAACAACGAAACCGGCGTCGTCTTCCCGATCGCGGAGATCGCAGCCGCTGTCCGCGAACGCTCGGACGCGCTGATCCATTCGGATGGCGTGAACGCCGCGGGGAAGGTCTCGATCGGCCTAAAACAGACAGCGATCGATCTCTTTTCGATCTCGGCCCATAAGTTCCACGGGCCGAAGGGTGTTGGTGCCCTTTATATCCGCAGGGGCGTCGCGCTTCCGGGTATTGCGGTCGGCGGCGGGCAGGAAGGCGGCCGCCGTGCCGGGACGGAAGCCGTTCATCAGATCGTCGGAATGGGAGCGGCGGCAAGGCTTGCGGCGGACCTCACACCGATGGAACAGATATCGAAGCTCCGCGACCGGCTTGAAAGCGAACTTCTCCGCCGCGTTCCGAACGCCTTTCGCAACGGTGCGCCCGGCGAACGGCTTCCAAACACCGCGAACACCTCATTTGCCGAAACGAATGGCGAATCGATCCTCGCCTTGCTTGATGAAGCGGGCATCTGCGTTTCGACCGGTTCGGCCTGCAATGCTGAGACGCAGGAAGCCTCGGCCGTGCTTAAGGCGATGGACATTCCCTATTCGCGAGCGATGGGCTCGATCCGCTTTTCGCTCGGCAGGTTCAATACGGAGGAAGAGGTTGAAAGAGTGGTCGCCGCGACCATCGACGCGGTCGAACGTCTAAGAAAGCTTTCCTGAGTTACCGACTAGGCGGCTTTCTCGATGCCGTAGCGTGAGAGCTTGAGATAAAGCCCGCGGCGGGTCAGGCCGAGTTCGTTCGCAACGCGGGAGATGTTCCAGTTGTGGCGTGAAAGGGCGGCCTTGATCATTTGCATTTCAAGCTCGCCGACTGCTTCCTCGAGCGTCGTGCCGGTCGAAAGATTGGCGAAAGGCATTATTGGGCTGTTGAATGACGTGATCGGCTTTGCCTCGGCGGCGGGCTCGCCGAAGGTCGTTATCGGTTTAGCCGAACGCCGAAGTTCGGGCGAAAGGTGCTCGGGCGTTATAACGTCTCCGTCCTCGGCACGAGCGACTATCCGCTGGATCTCGTTGCAGAGCTGGCGAACATTTCCTTCCCAATTGCAGACCATTAGGAGGTCGACCGTCTGCGGCGTAAACGTCACATCGCGTTTATTGAACTTTTCGGAGTAGTGGCTGATGTAGTAATTCACCATCGGCGGTATCTCCGAGCGGCGCTCGCGAAGAGGCGGAACCCGTAGGCGAATGACGTTGAGCCGATAGTAAAGATCCTCGCGGAAGCTGCCCTCGGCAACCTTTTCCTCAAGCGGCATATTGGTCGCGGCGATGACGCGGACATCGACCTTGATCGGCCGTTTCTCGCCGATCGGCTGAACCTCGCCTTCCTGGAGAAATCGCAGCAGCTTTGGCTGAACGTCGAGCGGCAGGTCGCCGATCTCATCGAGAAAAAGCGTACCGCCATCCGCCGAGCGGATGATGCCCGGCGAATCTGTCACGGCTCCCGTAAATGCTCCGCGTTTGTAACCAAAGAGGTGGCCTTCGGCTAGCTCTTTCGGCACGGCCGTGCAGTTAAAGGGAATGAATACCTTGTCCTTGCGGCTTGAAAGCGTATGGATCGCCCGCGATACAAGTTCCTTACCGGTGCCGGATTCGCCGGTGACGAGCACGGTCACGTCCGACGAACGGATCTTGTAGATCTCCTCAACGAGTGAGGTCATCGCGGGCGATGAATGAATAAAGCCGGGCATAACGCCCGTCGAGGCATTCGAGCCCGTTTCCTGCTCGGCCGGCCGCGAACGCTCGCGGGAACGAAGGTCGATGACGTCAAGCCCGAGCTCGACCACCTTAATCAACGGCTGAAGCGGGCTGCCGTCCGAGAGCTTTGCCGAGGCGGCGGGGCTTATCAAGACGGCGGCAGCCGGAGCTCCGGACGGTTTTAGGTCAAGAACAGCGACGTTCTTCGAACGCTCGAAGGCCTTCGCGGTGCCGGCGTTCTCCGATTTTTCGTAATGAGCGACGAGTTCGGCGCTGTCCGAGGGGGCGATGCCGTGCGTGATGAAGGGCCGCAGCCGCTTCTTATCGTTCATTTCGGCGATCACGATCTTTTTCGCCGAAGTCTCCTGCTGCAGAACGGCCATCAACTCGCGGAAGAGGAGTTCACGCGACGCGGTCGCCTCGGCAAGCCGAACCATCAAGAGCTGAGAGACGACCGAATTTGAACGGGCGGGCTCGGATCTCGTAGGCAGCGTTTTTCTCGCTGCGGCTATCGACTCTGCATGTTTGAGGCGTTCATCGAGCCCGAGCTTTTTGAAGATGTCCTTTGCCGCCTCAAGGTGGCGCATCGCCTGCTCGTTGCGGTCGGGCGGCAGGTATTCGGCAAGCAGAAGATGAGCCTCGGCGATGTGGTAAGTGTCGTTTGCGGTCTCAAAGATAGTCAGCGAGCGGTTGAAATGGTGAACTGCCATTTCGATGTCGCCCGCACTTGCCGACGCCAAACCGCGTATTCGCTGGACGTTTCCGAAGACGTAAAAATCGGACTCGGGGTCGCTCGCTTCGACCATCGCGATGGCGTTCTCAAACTCGGCAGTGCGTTCAAGCCGAAGCATCGCCTCGGCAAGGACAAGGCCCGCCATCTTCGCGTAATGTTTGTCGCCGATCCGGCCGCTAAGTTCGATGGTTTCGCGGGCGGTCGCGGCCGCTTTTTCATTTTCGCCCTCGGCTAGCAAGCACCGCGAAAGATTGCGGAGTGCCTGTGCCTCGTACCATTCACGTTTGTGCTCGCGGGCGGCAATCACAGCCTGCGACAGAAGGCTCCGAGCCTCGCGGAGGTCTCCGCGGAGGATCTTCATCTCACCGAGGCTGTCAAGAATTCCGGCGATGTGGGCGTGGTTCGACTCGATGGCGAGGTCAAGAGCCCGCTTGATCCGCTCCTCCGCACGGTTCCAATCGCCGACATGCATCAGATGCATCCCGAGGTTGTTGTAGGCGATGACAGAGTTAAGAACGTGCTCGGTCTGATCGAAAAAGGTGATCGATCGCTCAAGGCATTCGATGCCCTCTTGGGCCCGCCGCAGAAATGAATAGGCGCCGGACATATCGGTATAGAGCTTTCCGAGCATGAAGGGAGCCGAGCGGTCGCCGATGATCTTGATGCCAAGGTCGAAATACTGCAGGGCCTCTTCGCTGTTGCCTTCCTGATGGTAGCTGATCGCTATCTCACGATAGGCCTCGGCCATTCCGAGCCAATCGCCCGCCGCACGGAGCGGCTCGAGTGCGGCATTGGCGTGGTCGCGGCAGATGTTTGATTCGTTGAGCTTGCGGTAAACGCGGGCAAGGCCGATGTGGATCTGGCCATTGAGCTGCGTCAGCTCTTCGGCCTTTGCAGTTTCAAGCGTTTCCTTGAGGAGCGTAACGGCCTTCGGGTGGTCGCCGAGATTGTTGTAGGCGATGGCGAGCTGCGTCATCACCCGGATGCGGATCTCGCGGCTGAGGCGGTCGAGATTTTCGCGGTCCTCGTAAGGGCGGATCGCTTCGAGCGATTCCTTATAGCGGCCGACGGTCTCAAGCGTAAAAGAATGGAGCCGCTTGAGGCTCGCCAGGTCGTCGTCCGTGTGCGGGTAAGCGGCGATCGCCTCGACGACGATCCGCTCGGCTTCGCTCGAAAGCCCTTCGCGGAGTTTTTGCCCGATCGAGGAAAAGAGCGCGTCTAGCTCTTCACGCGAGGGCGCCTCGCGGCGGTCCTTTGCGATGCCGGGAGCCGCAGCTCGCGGGCCGCGTTTGATAAGCGGTGAGCGTTTCATCTAGGTGGCGGATTCGGTTCCAGACAATATCGGAATGAGGCCGCTTTTTCAGCGGGCCGACCGCCCAAGAATGCAAAAATTGAATACTAAGTAAACAGCGCATTCGAAAGTTAGCAGAATTTACCCGCCGTGTCTATAATTATTTTTCCGCAATTGGATCGATGCGGCGGCAAAATGGCAGAATTTCCGGAACATGACGGCGAGTTGCTGACCGAGCGGCGGGCAAAGCTCGAAAAGCCGAAGCTTTTCAAGGTGCTGCTCCACAACGACGACTTCACCACGATGGAGTTCGTCGTTTTTGTGCTCGAACACGTCTTCAAAAAGGCCCGCCCCGAGGCGATGGAAATCATGCTTAGCGTTCACTACAACGGCCTGGGCGTCGCCGGCGTTTACCCCTACGAGGTCGCCTATATGAAGCAGCAAAAGGCTATGAACCTCGCCAAGTCCCGCGAATACCCGCTGCTTGTGACCATCGAAGAGGAATGATTCAAAGACCGGTTTCGTCGAGAAGAATGCGGCTCTTCGACTTTCTATTTCCGGTCTAGAAATTCACGCGATCTGTATGCTAATCTAAGCGTTGTTATGCGGAGGCCATCGCCCATTATATTTCCAATCATGGGACTCAGGTTCAACCTAAGTTGAGCGGCGGCAAAAGTTTGCTTATGAGGGGTCCCAAGCTTATGAAAAGCTTGGGGCTTTTTGATTTTTACAATGACCGAAAGTTTAGATCTAAAAAAGACCGTTAACCTGCCGAAGACGAATTTTTCGCAAAAGGCGAATCTTGGGCAGAGCGAGCCGGCCCGGCTCAAGAAGTGGAAGGAGGCCGGGCTTTACGAACGCATCGCCGAGGCGCGACGCGGCCGGGAGAAGTTCATTCTCCACGATGGCCCGCCCTATGCGAACGCCGATATCCACATCGGCACGGCGCTCAACAAGATACTCAAGGACTTCGTTGTCAAGAGCCGTTCGATGATGGGCTTTGATGCGCCGTATGTTCCGGGTTACGACTGCCACGGGCTGCCGATCGAGACGCACGTCGAGCGAAAGCTGGCCGAAAAGGGCAAGAACAAGGCGGACATTCCCGTTTCGACCTTTCGGCGTATCTGCCGCGAGCACGCCTCGACGGCGATGAACAACCAGACGCGCGACTTTCAGCGGCTTGGGATCCTTGGCGATTGGGAGAACCCGTATCTGACGATGTCCGCCGAGTACGAATCGGCGACGGCAAGGCTCTTCGGGCGTTTCCTTGAGCGCGGTTATGTTTATAAGGGCCTGCGGCCGGTTTATTGGTGCATCCATGACCAGACGGCGCTCGCCGAGGCCGAGGTCGAATATAAAGAGCACACCTCGCCTTCGGTCTATGTGAAGTTTCCGCTTAGGTCCGATCCGGCCTCGATCGACCCCGCCCTTGCAGGGAAGAAGGTGTTCTTCGTCATCTGGACGACCACGCCCTGGACGCTGCCGGCAAATCTCGGTATCGCTGTCCATCCTGAATTTGATTACTCCGCGGTCGAGGTCGGTGACGAGGTCTATATCGTCGCTTCGGAGCTGAAGGGCTCGCTGGCAGAGACGTGCAGCTTTACGAACTCAGCGGAACTCGCCCGCTTCAAGGGCTCAAAGCTCGACCGGCTCGAGGCAAAACATGCATGGCTCGACCGCACCTCGCTGGTAATGAACGGCGAGCACGTAACGCTTGGCGAGGCCGATGCCGAAACCGAACTCGACGTGCGGTTTGAAAGCAAGGGCTCGGCCAAGTCCGGCACCGGACTCGTGCACACGGCACCGGGCCACGGAGCGGACGACTTTCACATCGGCAAGGCGTACGGGCTTGAGATCTACAATCCGGTGGATGCGGCCGGGCGGTTCATCGCCGAGGTCGAGCACTTCGGCGGGATGAATATCTTTGACGCGAACCCGAAGATCGTCGAGTTTGTCAACGAAAGCGGGATGCTGCTCCATTCGGAGAAGTATCAGCACCGGTATCCTCACTGCTGGCGATGCAAGAACCCGGTCATCTTCCGGGCGACGCCGCAGTGGTTCATCTCGATGGACGAGAAGTTTGGAGTACCGGCTTCAGCCGGCTCGGATGACAAACCGCTTCGTGCGGCTGCACTTGCCGAGATCGGGAAGGTGAAATGGCATCCGGCGTGGGGCGAAGGCCGGATGGCGAATATGTTCAAGGGGCGGCCGGATTGGTGCGTTTCGCGGCAGCGGTCGTGGGGCGTCCCGATCCCGGTCTTTTACTGCAGCGGGTGCGAGGAAACGGTCGCCGACCCGAAAATCGTTGACCACGTCGCGGACATTTTCGCTAAAGAAACGGCTGACGCCTGGTACGCGCGGCCGGAGAGCGAACTGCTGCCCGAGGGCTTTACCTGCTTGAAGTGCGGCGGCACGGAGTTCCGCAAAGAGACGGACATTCTCGACGTCTGGTTCGACTCGGGCTCGTCGTGCGTCGCCGTGCTTGAGACACGCGGCGAGACGCTGCGTTTCCCGGCGGATGTTTATCTTGAGGGCGGCGACCAATACCGCGGCTGGTTCAATTCGTCGATGAGCTGCGGCATCGCGGCCCACGGATCGGCACCATATCGGCAGGTGATCACGCACGGCTGGGTCGTTGACGGCGAGGGCAAGAAGCAATCGAAATCGGTCGGCAATGTGACGGCTCCGCAGGAGATCATCGACAAATCAGGTGCGGAGATCCTGCGGCTTTGGGCGGCGGCGGTCGATTACACCGAGGACGTCCGCTGCTCGGACGAGATCCTTTCGCGGGTGGTCGATGCGTATCGCAAGATGCGGAACACGCTTCGCTACGCCCTAGGGAATCTTGACGGATTCGACCCGGCGGCGGATTCGGTCGCCGAGGTGGAGATGCTTGAGATCGACCGCTGGGCTCTCGCGAGCCTTGAAATTGTTGCGGCAAAGGTGCTGAAAGGCTACACGGACTACGACTTTCAGGCGGCCTACGGAGCGCTTTACAATTTCTGTACGGTCACGCTCTCAGCCCGTTACTTTGATATCATCAAGGACCGGCTGTACATCTTTGCACCGCGGTCGATAGAGCGGCGCTCGGCACAGACGGCGCTCTACCGCATCGCCGATTCGCTTTGCCGGCTGATGGCACCGCTGCTCGCTTTTACCAGCGACGAGGCGTGGGAAAATCTGCCCGGCGAGCGTGAGGCTTCGGTCCATATGGCCGAATTTCCAGCCGCAACGCGTCTGGACGAAGCGGCGGAAGCGGAACTGCTCTCGCGGTGGGAACGCATCTTTGCGATCCGCGATGAAGTGCTAAAAGCGCTTGAGGCCGCGAGGAACGAAAAGCAGATCGGCTCATCGCTCGAGGCAAAGGTGATCCTGACCACCGACAAACCGACGACGATGTTCCTGCTTGATCATTTCACCGAGCTTCGATACATCTTTATCGTTTCGCAAGTGGAGGTCCACGAGGGCGAACCGTTCGCCGTCAAGATCGAAAAGGCCGACGGCGAGAAGTGCGAGCGATGCTGGAACTACTCGACGCGGGTCGGCGAATTTAAGAACTACCCGACCGTTTGCGAGCGGTGCAGCGAAGCTTTGAAGGAGATCGAAACGGCCGCGGCCGCCTAGGAGATATTAGAATGAAAAGACTCGTTATTTCGCTTTCAGTTTTGATGTTGCTGGCGGTTTCGGCTTTTGCGCAGAACGTTTATGAGCCCGAACGTGGTTCCGCTGAGCGTAAAGCGATCCTCGATGCCATCCGCGTACCGGTCGAGCGCGACATGAAGCAGAAGATCGTCTTTGTGACCAACAACTTTCGGGTGCAGGGTTCCTGGGCATTCGTCGGTGGAACGCTGCAATCGCCCGATGGCGGCCAGCCTGACCTCCGCGGAACGGCTTGGGCGGAAGAGGCAGACTTCTTTGAGAACAATTTCTTTGCCCTCGTGCGAAAGACCGGCTCGCGATGGCGGGTGACTACGCATGCGATCGGCTGCACGGACGTCTGCTATGCCGACTGGTGGAGGCGGTACCGCGCACCGAAAGCCGTGTTTCCATACACGGAATGAGCGAAAATGAAACCGTGCGTGCGGCCGAATCGTAGTTCTGAACGTCCCTATTTTGAATAAAGAGGAGTTCAGCTATGAAACACGCTATTTCAGCTACTATTATCGTTTTTGCGGTGTTTGTCTCGGCGGCGGCCGCCCAAACGGAAGAGAAAGATGCGGTGCGCGTCCCGCTGATGAACTACATCAAAGGACACGAGACCGGCCAGGGCGAATACTTCCGAAAGGCCTTTCATACGGAGGGCAGCATGGTCTGGGTTCGCGACGGCAAGTTCACTTCGCGGACATTCGCTGAGTACATCGCCGGAGCCTCGGGCAAGCCCGCAGCCGATGAGAAGGACAGGCGTCGGAGCATAGAAGGAATTGAGATAGCCGGAACGGCAGCGACGGCAAAGATCATACTCGACTACCCGAACGTCAGGTTCGTCGATTTCATGTCGCTGCTCAAGATCGACGGTGAGTGGAGGATCGTCAGCAAGGTCTTTTACGCCGAGCCAAAGAACACAAGGTGAATAAAACAGACTTTTTGTGGAAGCTTGCTTACCTCGTCATAACCGGCGGGGTTTTTATGATCGACCAGACGACGAAGGCCTGGGCCGTCAGCCGACTTCGGTTTGGGGAAGATATTTCGGTCATTCCGGGATTTCTTAATTTCGCCTATGCCCAGAACACGGGCGTGGCGTTCTCGATGCTGGACGATCACGGCGACGTTGGCCGCTGGGGGCTCTCGGCCGTGGCGGTATTTGCGGGCGTTTTGGTGCTCTACTTTTTTTGGCGGACACCCCGCTCGGACGACCGCGTGCTCGGGGCCCTGGCACTATTGCTTGCGGGGATAATCGGCAACGTGACCGACCGCATCCGGCTCGGGTTCGTGGTCGATTTTATCGATGTGCAGTTCGACTCGTGGCACTACCCGACGTTCAACGTCGCGGATATGGCGATCGTCATCGGCGCCGGGCTCTTGATACTTGATATGGTTTGGAGCAAAAAAAGGATAACCGAAGCCCCCGAGGCCGAACCAAGAAAATGAGCGTCACACTTCGTCCGGTTGATGAGAATAATTACCGCCGCGTCATAGCTCTTGATGTCGGACCTGGCCAGGAACGCTTTGTTGCGCGGAACGTTAATTCGATCGCCGAGTCAAAGGTCTATCCATACCTGATACCGGCCGCGGTCTATTCGGATGACGAACTAGTCGGGTTCGCCCTCTACGGCCGCGACCCGGAGACGGGCAAATACTGGATCGTCAGGCTGATGGTCGACGCCGCCCACCAAGGAAATGGCTACGGGCGTGCCGCGGTTCTGGCCTTGATCGAAAAGATTCAAGCTCTGCCGGAATGCGGCGCGATCTACTTGAGCCTTGTTCCCGGTAACGAAGCCGCGGAGGGGCTTTACCAAAGTGTCGGCTTTGAGCGGACCGGCGAGATTGCGGACGGAGAGATCGTAATGAGGTATTCGCTCTAAGAAGCAAGAAGGCAGAAGACAATGTATCCAGAGTTGTTCCGAATCGGTGATTTTCCCGTAACGAGCTATGGCGTTTGGCTGGCGGCGGGGATGCTCGTCGCGCTCTTTGCGGCGTCGCGTCTTGCAGAGCGCGACGGGTTGCCGCGGGAGCGGATCTACGACCTCGGCCTCTGGACGCTGCTTGGCGGGTTGCTCGGTTCAAAGATACTTCTCTTCTTCGTTGAAGACAACGTCCAGCTTTTCACCCTCGATTTTCTGCGCTCGGGCGGGGTTTATTACGGTGGCTTGATCGGCGGGTTCCTGGCGGTCGCGATCCTGATCCGATGGTACAAACTGCCCTTCTGGAAGGTTGCCGATGCCTTTGCACCCGCGGTCGCACTTGGCCAGGCATTTGGGAGGCAGGGTTGCTTTGCCGCCGGCTGCTGCTGGGGAAAGCCGACGACCAATTGGTGGGGCGTTCATTTCACCGAAAAAGGCCACGAATACACGGGCGTCCCGATCGCAAATAACGTCCACCTGCACCCGACGCAGCTCATCGAAAGTTTTACGATGCTTGCGGTCTTTGCCCTGCTTGTATGGCTGCACCGCCGCAAGAAATTTGACGGCCAGGTGCTGATCGCCTACGGCATCATCTACGCGATCTTCCGGTTCCTTATCGAATTCATCCGCGACGATCCGCGGGGCGAGCTTTTCGGCCTAACGGCGATGACCGGCCTATCAACCTCGCAGATAGTCAGCCTGGTTGTCGCCGCAGCATCGATCGCCTTCTTCGTTTTCCGCTACCGACAACGAACGGAAAAAGACCTGTAGCCGAACCAATTTCCAATGGCACAATTTACAATTCCCAATTCCGGGCGCCGCATTGTCAATTGGCAATTGACCGATTGTGAATTGGAAGAAATTAAGGCTCTCCGATGACCGAAAACGCCGTAGAAAACAAGGACGACAATTCACTCGTGTTCTCGGCGGGAGCGGATGACGCGGGCGTTCGGCTAGATGCGTATCTTGCGTCGCAGGTCGAAGGCTGGTCGCGCTCGCGGCTGCAGCGGTTGATCACGGACGGCGATGTGCTCGTCAATGGGAAGACGGCAAAGCCTTCGTACAAGTTGAACGCCGGCGATGAGATCGATCTTGACCTGACGGAGGAGCCGACGTCGCGGTTCGAGCCTGAGGATATCCCGCTCGATATCGTTTACGAGGATGACTACCTTGCGGTCATCAACAAACCGGCCGGGATGGTCGTCCACCCCGGAGCGGGCGTGTCCAACGGAACGCTCGCAAACGCTGTCGCGTGGCATTTCCGTTTGCAGAAGCCTGCGCGTGAGCAAGGGCGTATCAAGCAAATTGGCAGCGACGCCCTTACTAACGTGAAGGCTTCCGCAATGAATGACCGAGTCGGCATAGTCCACAGATTAGACAAAGACACTTCCGGCCTGATCCTCGTCGCCAAAGATGATGAGACGCACGAGGCGCTTGCCGAGCAGTTTCGTGGCCGGACGGTCGAGAAGAGCTACGTCGCTCTTGTCCACGGCAGCCCGCGTGAGAACTCCGGCACGATCGACCGCCCCATTGCCCGCGACCGTTGGCACCGGACAAAGATGACCGTTGCCGCCAATGGCCGCGAGGCGATCTCAATTTGGAAAGTACGGCAGCGGTTCGAGAAATTCACACTGCTCGAAGTCGCCATCAAGACCGGCCGGACGCATCAGATCCGAGTCCACCTCGCCTCGATAAATCACCCGGTCGTCGGCGACGCCACCTACAACGAAGGCCGCGACAACACGATTGCCGATCCGGAGATAAAGAAGGCCGTCGAAAAACTCGGCCGGTTCTTTCTCCACGCCGAAAGGCTTACATTCACACATCCCAAAACGGGCGAGCGGCTGTCATTTAATTGCGAGATCCCGAAGGAATTGGCAGAATTGCTGAAATCGCTTTGACGTTCCAGTCGTTTAATTGAATACAAGATTATGAAACGCTTCTTTGTTGCTGTCGCTTTTTTGGTGTTAGGTGTGCCGTTCGCTGTGGCTCAGTCGGGTGAGGTCAGTATCATTCCCCAACCTGTCGATGTGAGGAGAGGAAACGGATCGTTCGACCTGAGGCGTTCTACTAAGATCTATGTGAGCCATGAATCCGAGCGAAAGTTCGCCGAACTCCTCAATCAGCATATCGTCGATCGATTTGGCTATCGTTTGCAAGTTGTTGATGACGTCTATGAGCTGAACAAGAAATACAAGAACGCAATCATAATCGAGAAAGCCGCACCTAAAGTTTACGGCGCAGAAGAAGGATACGGGCTGAAAGTTGCCCGGGAGTTTGTTGAGTTTCGCGGTTCTAGTGATGCCACTCTTTTCTATGGTCTTCAGACATTTATTCAGTTGCTTCCTTTGCACGGCACGAAGGATGTAAAGATTTCGGCGACGACTATCTTCGATGCTCCTCGCTTCAAATACCGCGGGATGCATCTTGATGTTGCGCGGCATTTTCAGCCGGTGGAGTTTGTTAAGAAGTTCATCGACCAGATGGCGCAGTATAAGTTCAATTATTTTCACTGGCATTTGACGGAAGATCAGGGTTGGCGGATCGAGATCAAGAAATATCCGAGGCTGACCGAGGTCGGATCGAAGCGGCCGGAGACGATGTTGGACCGCAACTTCTCGCCATACATCGGTGACGGCATTCCGCACGGCGGCTTTTACACGCAGGAGCAGATCAAGGAGGTAGTCGCCTACGCCAAGGAGCGGCACATCACCGTTATCCCGGAGATCGAACTTCCCGGCCATGCCTCGGCGGCGCTCGCGGCCTATCCGCAATTTGGCTGCAAGGCCGATTACGAATACAAGGTGCAGACGACGTGGGGCATTTTTAAGGAAGTATTTTGCCCGACCGAAGAGACGTTCAAGTTCCTAGAGGACGTGCTCGACGAGACCATCGCTCTGTTCCCTGATTCGCCCTACATTCACATCGGCGGCGACGAGGTGCTGAAAGATCATTGGAAGGAATCCGAGTTCGTGCAGGAGCTAAAACGGCGAGAGAACCTCAAGGACGAATACGAGGTGCAGAGCTATTTCATCCGCCGCATCGAACGCCACCTGAACAAACGCGGCAAGAAGATGATCGGCTGGGACGAGATACTTGACGGCGGCCTTGCACCGAATGCGACCGTGATGAGTTGGCGCGGAATGCGCGGCGGCATCGCTGCGGCAAAGTCCGGCCACGACGTGATAATGACGCCGACCGATTTTGTCTATTTCGATTACGGCCAGGGCGACCCGGCCTACGAACCGCTCAACATCGGCAGCTACGTTCCGCTCGCAAAGGTTTACAGCTTCGAGCCCATTCCGCCCGAGCTCACGGCCGACGAAGCGAAGTATGTGATCGGCGGCCAGGCGAACATCTGGACCGAGTATATGAAAACGCCGGAGCACATCGAATACATGGCATTCCCGCGGTTGCTCGCCTTGAGCGAGGTACTTTGGTCAAAAAAGGAGGATCGCGACTTCGCCGATTTTCAGCGGCGGCTGAATGCGATCCTGCCTCGGCTAGATAAACAAGGCGTGAATTACCGCATCCCCGAGCCCGGCGGTTTGCAGAATGTCATTACGGAAAGCGATCGCGTTTCGATAGAGCTACAGCCCGCGGCCGGAACGCGAGTGCATTACACCACGGACGGCACGACGCCCGACGAACGCTCGCCGGTTTACTCAAGGCCGATCGAGGTCCGGCTCGGCGAGGACGAAGTGAAAACGCTGAAGACCATCGTCGTCAACGCCGCCGGCCGCAAAAGCGTCGTCTATGCCGCAACGATCGTTCGCGGGAAGATGCGTGAGCCGGATGTGACCACGGCGGCGAAGCCGGGATTGAGTTTCAACTTCACGACCTCGGACTCTTCGTTCGAGGGCGGGCCGTCGCCGATCGTCGGCGAGACGCGTTCTACCTCGCTCAATCAATTCGCTCAGCGAGCGGATCTCAAAAAACCGTTTATGGTGACATTTGACGGCTATTTCCGTGTGCCTGAGGACGGCGTTTATGAGTTTCAGGTCGATTCCACATGGGACGCGACCGTTGTGCTTGGCGATAGTAAAATACTCGACGACGCCGGCACCAAAGACCGCAAGATCCGCTCGGCGATCGTGCCGCTCAAGGCCGGGCTGCATAAAATGTCGATCCGTTACAACCACCGCGGCGGCGATTCGTCATTCCGCTTCCGCTGGGGCATTAAAGGCCGCGGCCTGACCCAGGCCTGGGGCGGCGAATTTGTGCACTAGGAAAGAAGTCAGAAGTCAGAAACCAGAAGTCAGAATGAAAAAGCGAAGCTCAACGATTTTCTCAGCGTCTCAGCGTCTCGGCGGTTGTTTTCTGATACTGCTCACCGCTTACTGCTCGCTGCTCACCGCCCAGACGCGAGACTACACGCGGTGGGTCAATCCCTTCATCGGCACCGGCGGGCATGGGCATACGTTTCCCGGGGCGACGCTGCCCTTCGGGATGGTGCAGCTCTCGCCCGACACCCGCATCGACAACTGGGACGGCTCCTCCGGCTATCATTATTCCGACGACATCATCTACGGCTTTTCGCACACGCACCTCTCCGGCACCGGTATCCCGGATGGCGCGGACATTTTGTTCATGCCGACACACCAGGCTCCCGAGTTCAAAAAGACGGGCGAGGGGCTTTTTCAACTTGATGTGGCATCGAAATTTTCACACAGGAATGAGAAGGCCGAACCCGGTTATTACTCCGTAAAATTAGATCAAGGAGGAATTTTCGCAGAACTTACGGCTACAAAAAGAGTCGGACTTCATCGTTATACGTTTCCGAGATCCGACAAGTCCTTCGTAAATCTCGATTTGTTTTGGCGGGACAGAGTTGTTACGTCGAAGATTCGAATTGTTGATAACAGCAAAGTTGAAGGCTTTCGCCAATCAAGTTCTTGGGCAAAGAATCAAGTCGTATATTTCGTCGCTGAATTCTCAAAGCCCTTCAAACATGGCCAGCCATATGAAAACGGTTCGATGGAACTCCACTATCGGCCGGAACTTGAAGGCAAAAACCTTACTTCTACGTTTTGGTTCGACACAACTGACGGAGAACCGGTACTTCTTAAAGTTGCCATATCTTACGTCTCCATCGAGGGAGCCCGCAAGAATCTCGAGGCCGAGCTGCCGCACTGGGATTTTGACAAGGTGCGGGCGGAGGCGAAGGCGGCGTGGAACAAGGAGCTTTCTAAGATAGAGGTCTCCGGCGGGACGGACGAGCAGACGACGAATTTTT
>CAZGLZ010000085.1:0-16003 GCA_964526245.1 uncultured Chloracidobacterium sp.
AACCTGCGACTTCTTCCTCCGGAGGGAAGCGCTCTATCCACTGAGCTACGCGAGCGGAAAACGAAAGTATAGCACAAAGCTATTCGCGAGGTTCAATCCTGATAGTTTTGATCCTTACGTCCTCGACGGGCCTTTCAAAGTCCTTTGGTTGCACACCAGCGATAATGCGGGCATTGTTCATTCCGTCGATCACCTTACCGAAGATGGTATAACGCCGATCGAAAGCGGTCTCCCGCTTCAAGGTGATGAAAAACTGTGAGTTTGCCGAGTTAACGTCCTGGCTGCGTGCCGCGCCGACTATTCCCGTATTGTATTCGATGTCCGAAAACTCAGCGGGGACGTCCGCTTTTGACGACCCGCCTTGGCCATCATTTCGCGGGTCGGCGTCCTTCGAGTTTGGGTCGCCACCCTGAATGACGCTGTCGTTCACCCGGTGGAAGGTGGTACCGTCGTAAAATCCCTCGCGGGCGAGTTCCTTGAACCGTTCGACCATCTTGGGCGCGATGTTTGAATACAATTCGATCTTTATCGTCCCGTAGGCTCCTTGGTTCTCCATCTCGATCACTGCGATTTCGGGGTCCGCAACCGGCTTAACACCTGTCTTAACTGAAGCGTTTGTCGCGTTGCTCGCGGTTGGGGTGGTACCGCACCCAGGGGCAAAAAAAAGGCTGATGGAAAGTGCTAATGTAGTTCCAATCGTTCTTCTGATCATTTCTTCGATTTTAACTCGTCGGTGTCGAGCCAAATGGTGACCGGGCCGTTGTTAACAAGCTCCACGTCCATCATAGCCTGAAAACGGCCGGCTTGGACACTAACGCCATTGCTCCTTAGGCGATCCATGAAGTACTCGTACAAGCGATTCGCTTCTTCGGGTGGTGCCGCGTCAATATATGACGGGCGCCGCCCGCGGCGGGAATCGGCAAAAAGCGTGAACTGCGAGACCGCTAAAACTTCGCCTTGAACTTCAAGGATCGAAAGGTTCATCTTTCCCGCTTCATCGTCAAAAATCCGGAGATTGGCGACCTTATCTGCAAGAAGATCTGCGTCTGTTTCACGGTCATCTTTACCGACCCCAAGGAGCACTAGCAGGCCTCGCCCGATCTTCCCGACCGTTTCGCCGTTAACCGCTACAGAAGATCCCGAAACCCTTTGGATCAGAGCCCGCATCAGTTGGCTGCTTCTTCGATATATACGCGGTTCATCACGACCGGTTCGAGCGGTTTGTCGCGTTCATTGGTCGCTACTTCCGCGATTGCGTTAACCACATCCTGCCCCTCGACAACCTTGCCGAACTTCGTGTAGCTCGGCGGAAGCGGATAATCGATGTGCATAATGAAGAATTGCGAGCCGTTGGTGTTTGGGCCGGCGTTTGCCATCGCGACCGTTCCGCGTTCATAAACCCCGGCGTAGAGATCTGACATCCGGTCGATCTCGTCATCAAATCGCCCGCCCCATGCCGATTCACCGCCGTAGCCTTCGCCAAGCGGGTCGCCACCCTGGATCATAAAATTCTTGATCACGCGATGGAAAATTACACTGTCGTAATAATTCCGCTCGGCAAGCAGGCGGAAATTCTCGGTCGTCTTCGGGGCATCCTGCTCCAAAAGCTCAAACTTGATTGTGCCTCTATTTGTCTCTATAACTGCGATCCTGTTACTCATTTAACTCTCCTGATGTGAATAAATACAAATAAAAAAGCTACCACGATTGAAAGCTAAATGCGAATTGAGTGCTCACTGCTCAAGGATGAACTTCCTGATCGCCTCTGCGACTCCAGCATTGTTGTTGTCGGCTGTGCGGTGTACGCCCTTGCGTTCGAGGAGTTGCCGATCTGCATTTCCCATTACCACCGGCGTGCCGGCGTATTCAAGCATCTCAAGGTCGTTGAAGTTGTCGCCTATCGCCATCACGCCCTCGTGCCCAATGCCGTGCCGTTCGGCTAGCTTCTGAACACCGATGCCCTTTGAGGCGTGGCTCGGAAGAATGTCGAGCAGGGTGAAGTCGAGCTTCGGATAGACCGTCGCGAGGAGCGTAACCGTGTCGCCAAGTTCGGTTCTAAGCAGAGCTTCGAGCTTTGCCATCGCGTCGCAGCCGCCTGAGAACGAGATATGGATTACCTGATGGTCAGGAAGTGCGTCCTCAAGAGAACTTACGTGATGCACGGCTTCCTCGGCCTCGTTGCCGTGCATCGTTTCGGCCCAGAGAATGTATTTCTGGAGCGGCTCGTTGTCGTGCGATACGCGGTCATAGATCATCGTGCCGTTTCCGTGCGGGTCAGCGCTCACTAGGGCATCGCCGCCATACTTCTTACCTGCGCGGACGATCTCAAGTGCAATGTCAGTCTGAAGAAGGGAAGCCTCGACGGTTTCGAGCGAATCGGCGAATTTAAGCAATGCGCCGTTGTGTGTTACGAGCGGGGCGTTAAGCTCAAGGTGCTGACCAACGTGCCGTGCGTCGCGGAACCTACGGCCCGTCGCAATGGTAACCAGCACGCCTGCGTCTTCTGCCGCACGTATCGCGAGACGATTCGCCTCCGGCACTCTGCCCTGTGAATCGAGCACCGTGCCGTCAAGATCTAATGCAAGGAGTTTTATCATCTAAAATTACTAATTGAGTTTTGGGCTCCGTTTGGCTAGCAAAACGGATCTGAATCCGATTGATGTGATCCAAACAACCAAAACAAGCAGAAATGCCAAGACTACCAAATTGAAAGAATCAGCCTTCCATCCCATGAGTGCCGACTCAATGTCGCGAAATCTCAAATAGTGAGAGTAGAGCAGAGTGATTATGTAGGTTACGACCAATACAAACGCAGTGTACAGTTTCCGGCCCCGAATCAAAGCGAAAAACACTAACATCGACATAAGATGGAAACCACCGATTGTGTTGTTCGGCTCGCTAAAACCGATAAGTTCCGTGTCGCTTTGTTCTTCTCCAAGGAGATACTGTTTTAGGCGAACGTCCAAGTCGTAAATGTTTATTATGTCGGAGACAAACTGTCCAAAAACGAGCAAAACCATTAGTAAAGCGAAATTCGCAATCAGGATCTGTTCTGCCCTCGAAATATAGCTCAAATTACTCTTCATACATCAAAACATTCATAATTGCTTTAGGGGTCTCCTAAGGCTGCGAATTCGCATTATTACCCTCCTGCACGCGCTTTAGTCTTCGCTGCTCCTCTAGCCATCGTTGATAAACCGCTTTGCCTTTCTCGAATTCGGCGGCGGACGCGTAGAAGTGGTGCGAGCCATCGTTCTTCCCGACATCGAGAACATAAAATATGTAGTTTGTCTGGGCCGGGTTCAGAGCCGCCTCGATCGCTGAGGCTGAGACCGACGATATCGGGCCGGGCGGGATTCCGCCATACTTTCGCGTGTTGTAAGGCGAATCGGCCTCGATGTCGCTCTTGTGAATCGTGCCATCCCATCGGTTCTGCATCTTCGCGACATAAACCACCGTTTGGTCGATACCGAGCGGAATGTTGCGATTGATGCGGTTATAGATGACCGAAGCGACGATCGGGCGTTCGGCTTCGACCGGCGATTCAGTCTCGATCAGCGAAGCGATGGTGACGATCTCATGCGGCGTGCGGCCGAGAGCCTTTGCCCGCTCGGTCCATTCCGGCTTCCACGTCTTGCGAAACTGCTCGACAAGCCTCGGAATTATGATACGCGGCGAGGCATCAGGCGGCAGTTCATAAGTCGCCGGGTATAAATAGCCCTCGAGGTTGCGGGCGTCGGGGTCGAGGTCGCGGATCAGCGTCGTATCGTTCATTAGGGCAAGGATCTCGCTTTCGTTCATCGCCGGTTCGCCGGGGAATTGCTCGGCGAGTCGCTTGGCGATGTCATAGCGGGTGAAGCCCTCAGGAATGGTCAGCCGCTTCGTTGCGGTCGTGCCTTTCTCAAGTGTTTTGAGTACTTCGAGCGGCGAGATCGGCGATGCAAACCGATACTCGCCAGCCTGGAGCTTTGACGCGTCGCCGGCCGTCCGGAGGTAAAGCTTAAGGGCGAACGGCGAGCGAACGATGCCTTCATCGGCGAGGCGATCGATTATCGTACTCGGCGCGGTGCCGCGTTCAATTGTGATAACGTCATTGGCCTTGGTATGCTCGGCCTTTGAACTCAGCGACGAAAAAAGCCAATATACGCCTACCCCGGTCGCTACGAGCCCGGCAAGCACTAATGCAAAAATGACCCTCAGAATTTTAATCATCGCTTTTTTTATCTTACCAAAATCACCGCGAGCGACTCAGCATCGAGAGGTAAAGGTAGTTGCATTCGCAAGCGTAGCTGCATGCGATAGACACACCGGTATTCAATAGTGACTTTGACAATGGTCGGTGAAAGCAATGTTTTTTGGTATTCTTTGATGTGACAGCCGCCGCGGTCGCTCGTCAATCGATTACGCAAAATGGCCGGTCTGGAGTCGCTTCATACGAAAAGAGAATATGTACGGCAAGATGAAAGAACATCTGGAAGCTACCCTGAACGACATCAAAGAAGCAGGGCTCTACAAGAACGAGCGTGTGATCGAGGGGGCACAGGACGCTCATATCGAAGTGAACGGCCGCGAGGTCCTCAACATGTGCGCGAACAACTATCTTGGGCTGAGCGATCATCCGGCTATAGTCGACGCCGCAAGAAGATCGCTCGACGAATGGGGCTACGGCCTGTCGTCGGTGCGATTCATTTGCGGAACGCAGGCGATCCACAAGGAACTTGAGCGTAAGATCAGCGAGTTTCTGGGAACCGAGGACACCATTCTTTACACCAGCTGTTTTGATGCGAACGGCGGACTTTTTGAGACGCTCCTAGGTGAAGAGGATGCCATTATCTCGGATGAACTCAATCACGCCAGCATTATCGACGGTATCAGGCTCTGCAAGGCACAGAGGTTCCGCTACAAGAACAGCGACATGGCAGACCTTGAGTCCAAGCTTGAGGAGGCGAGGTCCACGCGTTTCAAAATGATCGCGACCGATGGCGTGTTCTCGATGGATGGTTACATCGCCAGGCTCGATGAGATCTGCGATCTTGCCGAAAAGCACGACGCACTCGTTATGGTCGATGATTCGCACGCAGTAGGGTTCATGGGTACTCACGGAAAGGGAACTCACGAGCACTGCGGCGTGATGGACCGCGTGGACGTCATCACGGGAACTCTCGGCAAAGCACTCGGCGGAGCAAGCGGCGGCTACACGAGCGGCAAGAAAGAGATCGTTGAACTACTACGGCAGCGTTCACGACCGTATCTGTTCTCGAATTCGGTCGCCCCGCCGATCGTTGCCGCGTCGATCGCGGCGATCGACATGCTGCAGGGGTCTACCGAACGCCGCGACAAGCTGATGGAGAACACACGGTACTTCCGCGAGAAGATTGCATCCATTGGCCTTGAGGTTCTGCCTGGTGAGCACCCGATCGTTCCGGTGATGTTCGGCGATGCTCAGCCAGCGGTGAAAATGGCGGAGGCACTGCTTGAGAAAGGCGTTTACGTGATCCCGTTTTCGTTCCCGGTCGTTCCGAAAGGGAAGGCGAGGATCAGAACGCAAGTTTCGGCCGCCCACTCGAAAGCGGATCTCGACTTTGCTGTCGAAAAATTCGCCGAGGCGAAAGAAGAACTCGGAATAGGAAAAGGCGCTTCGGCCTAAGCCAAAGCGCCAAATTCTTATCGAAACAGGCCTACGCTGCTGCTTGGGCTTTACTGTTTATGGCGTCCTTCGCTTTGCCGGCAATTGCCGCAAAGGCTTCGGGCTGTTTCACCGCGATATCGGCAAGTGCTTTGCGGTCAAGCTCGATGCCCGCGAGATTCAAGCCGTGCACGAATTGCGAATACTTGATGTCGTTCAGGCGGCATGCCGCATTGATGCGGACGATCCAAAGCTTGCGAAAGTCGCGCTTCTTCAGTTTGCGGCCTGTATAGGCAAAGTTAAGCCCGCGTTCAACCGACTCCTTAGCCGAACGGTAAAGCTTCGACTTTGTTCCACGATAGCCTTTGGCTAAGGCCAATATTTTTTTGCGTTTCTCAAGACGCTTATTACCACGTTTTGCTCTAGGCATAATTCCTCCGATGGCGAACTCAAATTGCGGATTGCGGGATTACCTCTTCGACGCTTTCGCAGAACAACTTGAGAGCCAAGTTCTATGATCCAAAATTGATTAGTCTCGTCCGTAGGGCAGCATCCTTTCGACCCGCTTCTGGTCACCCTCGGACACTATCGTGTCGATGTCGAGATTACGCTTTCGTTTATTCGTCTTCTTCGTCAATATGTGACGCGCATGCGAATGTCCCCGCTTGAACTTGCCAGTTGCGGTCGAGCGAAATCGCTTTGCGGCGCCCTTGTGTGTTTTTAGCTTCGGCATTACTTTTCTTCTCCTAAACTATCTATCGAAAAATCTAAAAGATCCCATCGATCGGTTCCAGATCCTCGTTCTGTTCGTCCTTCCCTGATCGAGCCTGCTTGTCTTTCAATGGCTCGTCAGTCTTATGCAGCTTCTCATTTGGGGTCTTCTTGTCTGCGACCTTTGACTTTTTCGGGTTAAAGATCGTGAACATTTGGTACCCTTCCATCTTTGGTGCAACTTCGACATCTGCAAGGTCGGCAAGATCTTGGGTCAGCTTTGCAAGGATCTTTGCACCAAGTTCGCGGTGAGACATCTCGCGTCCGCGAAATGCGATGGCAGCTCTTACTTTATCGCCATCCTCAAGCCATTCGCGGGCATGCTTCATTCGGTAGCCGTAATCGTGATCGTCAGTGCCGGGCCGGAATTTTATCTCCTTGACCTGAACCGTTACCTGCTTCTTCTTTGCCTCGTGAGCACGCTTCTTCTGTTCGTAAAGGAACTTGCCGTAATCGATCAATTTGCAAACAGGCGGCTTTGCGTTCGCGGCGATCTCAACCAGGTCAACGCCGCGTTTTCGAGCTTCCTGAATCGCATCCCGGGTATCCATCACCCCGAGCGTCTCGCCGTCGTCCGTCACGACACGCACCGCAGGCACCCTGATCCGCTCATTTGTGCGATGAAGCGGTTCCCGCTGCCGCGGCCTGAAATTACGTCCACCAAATCTCCTTGCGATATTTGCCTCCTGTGGTCTAATTCGTTCGCTAGAGAGCCCGCGTTACTCGTTGCTGCGTGATCATCTCTTTGAACTCTTCTAAAGACATCTGTCCGATGTCTCCCTGCTTACGCTCGCGAACCGCGATCTTCTTTTCTTCGAGTTCCTTGTCGCCGAGAACAAGCATGAATGGTACCTTCTGCAATTGTGCTTCTCTTATTTTTGCGCCTATCTTATCAGAACGCAGATTGGCCTCGACACGGAATCCGCCAGAACGAAGCTCTTCGGCGACCTCAGAAGCGTATTCGTTTATGCGATCCGTGATCGGCAGCACCGCGACCTGCACCGGAGCGAGCCAAAGTGGGAATGCACCGGCGAAGTGCTCGACCAGGACGCCAAAAAATCGCTCGACCGAGCCGAAAAGTGCCCGGTGCACCATCACTGGACGATGGGGAAGGTTGTCCTCTCCGATATACTCAAGCTCGAAACGTTCCGGCAAATTGAAGTCGAATTGAACCGTCGTCAACTGCCACATCCGCCCGATCGAATCCTCAACCTTGATATCGATCTTCGGTCCGTAAAACGCTGCCTCGCCTTCGATCCGTTCGTATGGGATAGTGCGAGCATTCAAGGCTTTAACGAGTGCCTCTTCGGCGTCGAGCCAGTCCTTGTCCGATCCAAGATAGCCCTTGTTATCCGCGCTACCGCGGACTGAAAGTTCGACCTTGAACTTCTCGAAGCCGAACGTACGGAAGACGTCGTAAGCGAAATCCACGCAATCACCGATCTCGTCAACGATCTGCGAGGGCGTGCAGAAAATGTGAGCATCGTCCTGCGTAAAGCCGCGGACTCGCATGAGCCCATGGAGAGTTCCTGAAAGTTCCGCTCGATATACAGTGCCAAGTTCGGCGTATCGAAGCGGCAGTTCGCGGTACGAACGCCGGTGCGATTTGTAGATTCCGATATGGAACGGGCAGTTCATCGGCTTCAGCCGGAACTCCGTCTCCTCTTTGAACCACTCCGGAAGGCCGACCGGCTCGAACAGGTTATCCGCGTAGTTTTCTTCGTGACCGGAGGTCTGCCAAAGCTGGCGCTTCGCGATGTGCGGCGTAAAGACCATCCCGTAACCACGCTTAACGAGTTCGTCGCGAAGATAATCCTCCATCTCTTTGCGGACAATACCGCCCTTCGGATGGAAAAAGATCAGCCCCTGGCCGTAGTCTTCCTGGATCGAGAAAAGGTCGAGTTCCTTTCCCAGCTTGCGGTGGTCGCGTTTCTCTGCCTCTTCACGCTGCTTGACCCAAGCATCGAGCTCCTCCTGCGTGGCAAAGGCAGTTCCATAAATACGCTGCATCTGCTCTCGCTCCGAATCACCTTTCCAATATGCTCCGGAGATAGCAAGCAACTTGAACGCTTTGAGCTTGCCCGTGTGCGGAACGTGAGGCCCGAGACAGAAATCGATGAACGGTGAATTGTCGATGTAGTAAATACTGGCAGTGCCATCAACCTTTTCATCGATAAGCTCGCATTTAAGCGGCTCTTCGCGTTCCTTGAAAATGTCAAGAATCTTCGCCTTGTCCACGTCCTCTCTGCGATACGGCAGGTTGCGCTTCGCCATTTCGCGCATCCGCTTCTCGATCATCGGCAGATCGTCATCGCTCAACATTCGCGGGGCGATAATATCGTAGAAAAAGCCGTAGCGCGGGTCTTCCATCAAGGCAGGCCCGACACCGAGCTTCGTTCCGGGGAAAAGATCGAGAATGGCCGCCGCGAGCAAATGAGCCGTCGAGTGCCTTATCACCTCAAGCCCGTCTAGGGAATCAACAGTTACAGGTTCGATCGAAATAACCTCATCGGACGCATCGAGTGACCGATTGAGATCGACCTCTTCGCCGTTCACCTTTGCTGCGAGGGCGCGTTTCAATAGGTCGCGGTCAAATGCCTTAATAGCATCCGCGACTGTCGCCGGCGAAGGGATCGTCCTCACGGCATCACCAAATTGGATGTTCAGTTCACTCATTACTTGTAGGATCCGTCATCGAACCCCGGAAGGCTGGGGTCCGAGCATTGTTCCTACAACCGCTACTACTTAAACAAGATCAGATCCGATAAGAGCGACTTTGCCAAAAGGAAGGAACACAGCCTGAAGATCGGCGAGTGCCTTCCGTCATCGCACCATTAGCGGTGCGTCGTAGTAGTCAATAAAACAGCAAAGTTCTTCGAAAGCATCTTATCGAAAATATTAAATGGTAGGCACTAGCAGAGTTGAACTGCTGACCCCTACCGTGTCAAGGTAGTGCTCTACCACTGAGCTAAGTGCCTACGTTTCGCCCAAATGAAAGCGAACCTAAAGAATGCCAAACAGGCGATTTCCTGTCAAGAGTCCGTGCCAACATTCACAATTTGCTTCAAACGGAAAACTGTGTCGTCTATTTAGCGTCCTCAATAAACTCCTCGAGCGAATGCCAAACCTGCCGTTCAACTGAAACTCCCGACGAAAAATGAGCCGCAAAATCATCCCGGAGCCCCGAGGCGAATTCATTCAAATATCGATCGAGGGCAGCTTGGCCGGCCGCTACATATGTCGTCCGGTATCTTCCGGCCCCATCGGAGACAAAAAATGCCCGTGCAAAGCATCCGGTCGCGAGCACATCCGGAATATGCCGGCGGGTCATATAATCCTCGAAACCGACTCTGTTCGGGCTTTCGACCGTAACCGTCACTTCATAAAAGATCTCGTTCTCCATCGCCTAGGCAGCTGACCCCGTACAGAATCGGTGCATTCCGATCGCAACGAGCTTCGTCGTTCGGCCGTCGTGGTCAAAGTTTGGGTTCACTTCGCTGAATTCGACCAGCTTCGTGTTTGCGAGCGAAGCCGCATACTTTACCAATTGAATGAACTCTCCGGCTCGCAGTCCGAGCGGGGAAGGGGCCGAGGCTCCGGGAGCATCGGCAGCGCGGACGGCAGACATGTCAAAACCGAAGAACGCCGAGATGCTAGAGCTATGCTTGATGAAGTTCAGGCGGATCTGCTCTTTGATCTCAGTATCGGCGCCGGCCCGCGACCTGAGCAGTTCGAGACTGATACGATGGACGCCGAGCTTTCGAATGTAGTCGTAATAAACCGGCGAGCAAAAGTGGCTCTGGAAACCGACCTCGTAAAAATATTTCGGGTCCAGGTGGCCTTCATCGAGCAACTGGCGAAATTGCGTGCCGCTGTTTCGCGGCTCGTCTGAGCGGACATCGATGTGCGAATCTACGTTTACCGCGATCCAATTCTCGGCCCCGAATGCCTCGGCCATCGCCATGCCGTCCGGGTACGAAATGTCCCCGCCGCCGCCGAGCACGATCAGCCGCTTGCCGGCTTCGAGCACCGTCTTGGCGACCTCGCAATGGGTCGCGTGGGTCTCTTCGAGCGTATCGCCGATCCGCACGTCACCGAGGTCAAAGACGCGGTTGTTCACGTTGAATGTCGTCAACTGGTAGAACTGCCGGCGGATCGCTTCCGGAGCACCTGCGGCTCCCTCGCGGCCTCCGCTTCTTCTTACGCCTTCATCCTGCGGGCAACCAATTATCACGATGTCGGCACTGTCAAAATCTTTCTCCTCGCGTCCGACAACATCGCCAAGCCGCGGGTCATTTCGGTCGCCGCGTGAGTAGAAAACATCAGCATTCGGACGTTCCGTCAATCTAAAAATGTCAGCCATTATTCTCAAAAGTATTTTCTGAAACCGCGGAGGTGTCAACCCTTCGTCCCGCAACATTTGCACTGGAAGCCCTTTGAACTGCGGTCGATCGAAGCGTATCGCTCGTCCGCGGCCTTGCGGATCGCCTCGCGGTCGTTCGAGTCGAAATACTCGTTGATAGCATTCACGAGTTCGAGCTTTTCGAGGTTTTGCAGGTTCAGGAAGCCATTGAAAACAACGGCGACATGTTCTTTCATCGTGTTTGATCCTCCTTTACTGTGAGCCGCGACACTTCTATGCTTTGCCTGGCTCCCAACGGATGTATAATGCCCGAGATGGGCCAAATTGTCGCAACTGCAAAGCAATTTCTTCGATATCGTATCGTTGCGTGTATCGGATTTCTTGCGCTTGCAGGAGCGGTCGAAACAAGGGCCCAGGTTGACGACATCTGCGGCGAATTTGGTTACATGGCAACGCTCGATGCCCCACGGCTGACGGCTCCATATGTTTATGGCCGGGTCCGGGTTGTCGGTTCGCCGCCCACCGGAAAGGTGCCAAAGATCGCTGTGACTTACTCTAACCGTAGCCAATCTCCTGAAAGGATCACGCTCGGGCGATCGGGTAATTACTGCTTCAGGCTGACGAACCGCAGCGATGGGATGTTGGTCGTTGATGTCGATGGCGTTGAGGTCGCCCGTCGCCAGGTGGCGTCTTTCGGCCCGCCCCAAGTGCGTGAGGACTTTGAAGTTTCGGTTGGCGATGGATCGAACGCCGAGAGAACCGGCGTCATATCCTCGAAATATCTTTATCCGCGAAATGAGCGTACGGCTCCATTCTACAAGCAGGCGGCCGAGGCCGAAGCGGCGAAGGACCTCGCGGCCGCGACAAAGGCGTTGGAGGCCGTAGTCAAGGAAGACGCCAAGGACTTCGTTGGCTGGGGCTTGCTTGCGGGTGTCTTGCTTGAACGGAAAATGCTTGGCGAGGCTGACGCCGCTGTCCGCCGTTCGCTTGAGCTTAAGGTCGAGTATGCTCCGGCGTGGCTGACCGCCGGGCGGATCCGCACCGCACAGAAGCAGTACGCCGCGGCGATCGAGATCTTCAAACACGCAGCCACGCTTGAGCCCAAGAATGCCCGCGTTTATCAACTGCTCGGCGAGGCTTATCTTCTCGCTAAGCAAGGAACGCTTGGCGCTGAGGCTCTGAACAAAGCGATCGAGCTCGACCCGCGGGGAATGGCCGAATTGCATCTCCAACTCGCCCATCTCTACCAACTCGCCAAGGCTCCGGCCCTCGCCGCTGCCGAGTACAAGAAGTTTCTCGCCAAGGTTCCCGATCATCCGGATAAAGCCAAGTTTGAAAAGTTCATTAAAGATAACCCGTGACCTCCTGCGTTTCATTTTTTGTGGAGACCGCACGTTTCTGAAACGGTTGAAACGGATGAAAGAAATGAAACGCCTGAAGCACTTGAAACACGTGAAACGATCTGGTGTTTTGAGTCCCGGCTTCAGCCGGCCGATTGCTGGTCCGGATTCCGAAAGCTCCCCTCTTTGATAAGGAGGGGGGGACGCCGCTTCGGCGGACAGGGTGATAGAAAGTTGCGAGTCCCGGTTTTCCCGATTCCGAACTCGAAGATGAGCCCTTGCTGACGCGCGGGCCTCCGACACGGCATTCCGCATTTGTTTTTGTTCTGTTTTTCTGAGGGCATCGCGCGTTCGCGGAAACGCCGCGAACAACGGAAACAACGGAAACATTGGAAACATCGCGAACAACGCGAACATGTGGGACAAATGGGACACCTGGGACATCCGGAACACGCGGCAGGGATTGGGTCTTTGATCTTTGGCATTCTCTCGCATTGTCAATTGTTAATTGGACCATTGTAAATTGGTTAAAAGTGGACATTGGGCTTTGAGCTTCGATCTTTGGACTTGGGTCTTTGGGCGTTGGTCTCCGGCTAACAGCTAACGGCTAATGGCTTAGAGCTGGTCGCTACAAATATCCGCCCTCTGCGATCCGGGTGGTCTCTGCGTTTAGAAGCCAAACTCCCGCTAAGCCGCAAAGCGGCAAAGGCGCCGCAAAGTTTCTGCACTAAGAACCATTGACGAATTATGATTCACGATTTACTAACCTCCACTGCCATTTTCCTCGGCTCGTAAACCAAAGTGAACAGCGATGCGTGAGATATGGAAGATATGGATGATATGGAAGTTGTGGAGAGTTGCGAAAGTTGCGAAGTTTGGAACGCCGGGTTTCGAATTCCGAAAGCTCACCTTCTAATCAAGGAGTGGAGACTCGGCAGTGAATTCCGTCTTCATCCTTCATCCTTCATCCTTAAGGAGACACCCTCCCAACAGGTCGGGTTTCTGCCTGTGAGTTCCGGATTCATCGTTCATCATTCATACTTCATCTTTCTACGTACGCCCTTGCTGACGCGCGGGCTTCTGCAACGGAGCCCTTGCTGAAGCGGGGGCTATTGCATTCTAAACTCCGAATTCCGCATTCCGAATTCCGTATTTAGATGAGCCCTCCCTCACGGTCGGGCTACTGACACGAGGTTCCCAAGAGCCCTCCCTTACGGTCGGGCCTCGGACACGGCGGGAGCGGAGATCGCCGTGTTATTGTGACTGGGAATTACGATCTAGGACGGGCGTGGGTGTGATGAGCCGCGGTGATGTAATAAAATCGCGGGGTGCGGCTAAGCGAGGCGAGATGGGCGTGAAGCGGGTGTTTTTGGCGGTCGATGTGCCGGCTGCGGTTCGGGAGGCGGCGGCGAGACATTCCGCTGGTGTGCGGCGGCAGTTTCCGGGTGCCCGCGTCAGTTGGGTCCGGGCGGAGAACCTGCACATAACGCTGCGGTTCTATGGCGAGGTTGAAGAGGCTAGGCTATCGGCGATCGCGAATGTTGCAAGATCTGCGGCGGCAGCAGCAGAGCGGTTCAGCATCGAGTTTGGCGATCCGGGAACCTTCGGGACCAAAGTGCTGTTCCTTTCGATCAACGACGACGAAGGAAAACTGCGGCATTTGAATGCGGAGATCGAGGCGGATTCCGCTGCAGCCGGCCTGAAGGCGGAGCGGCTGAGCTTCAAGCCGCACTTAACGCTCGCACGGATCCGTTCGGGCAAAGGCGTCGGGCCGCTGGTCGAGGCGTTTCTGGGTGTAGACTTTTTGGCTATGGAGTTCGAGGTTCGGGAGATGGTGCTTTATGAGAGCCGGTTTTCGCCTGCCGGCTCCCAATATCTGGCTATCGAGCGGTTTCCGCTTGGCGGGTGATCACTTTGCGAGGGCGGCCTCGAGCTTTTCGATCACTTCGGCATCGGTCGGTACCGTCCGCGGCGAGAACCGCGCAATGATCTTGCCATCGCGGTCGGCGAGGAACTTTTCGAAATTCCAGGTGATGTCGCCGTCAAAGCCCGGGTTCGTCTCCGGATGCGTCAGGAAGCGGTAGAGCGGGTGCTGGTCCGTGCCCTTGACCGATATTTTCGAGAACATTGGGAAGCCGACGTTGTAATTAAGCGAGCAAAATTCTTTGATCTCGGCTTCGGTGCCGGGTTCCTGGCCCATGAAATTGTTGGCCGGGAAACCAAGGACCGTGAAGCCGCGATCCTTGTATTTGTCGTAAATGGCCTGAAGCCCTTCATATTGAGGCGTCAGCCCGCAGCGGCTCGCGACGTTGACCAGCATAACAACATTGCCTTTGTACTTTTCAAGGCTGACATCATTGCCGTCGATGTCCTTCATCGTAAATTCGTACATTCCTTTCTCCTTAACAGGCTCGGACGGCGAGGGATTAAAGATAAATCCGTACTTATAGGCGGCGGCCACAAGACCCGCCGCACCGACCGCCACCAAAACCAAAATGATCTTTAGCATTACTCTCATCACTTCGCCCGCCGCGGGGCAGCGGATTCGTGCCTAGCGGTTCAGCTCACGCGGCGTCCGCGGTGTCGGGGGAAGCTCTTCCTTCTTTTCGCCGGTTTCGGCAAAGACCTCCTTGAGCATTCCGACGCTCGAGAGCATCGCCGTGGTCTCCATCGGCATGAAGATGACCTTGGAGTTCTGCGTCCGGGTCATATCGCGAAGCGATTCGATGTAGCGGGCGGTGATCAGGTACTGTGCCGTCTGATCGGAACTGCCGATAACTCCTGCTATCTGCTTGATCGCCTGTGCTTCGGCGTTTGCCGCTACGAGTCTTGCCTGGGCGGCTCCTTCGGCATCGAGGATGGCGGATTGCTTGTTACCCTCGGAGCGCGTAACGGCGGCCTGCTTTTCGCCCTCGGCACGCGTGATCGCAGCCTGCTTGTCGCCCTCGGCCTGCAGGATGAGGGCACGACGGTTCCGCTCGGCGGTCATCTGCTTTTCCATCGTGATGCGGACGTCTTCGGGCGGATTGATGTTCTTGACGTCAACGCGGGTGACCTTAACGCCCCATTTGTCCGTCGCTTCGTCGAGGATCAGCCGGAGCTTTGAATTGATCTGCTCACGCGAAGAAAGCGTATGGTCAAGGTCCATCTCGCCCATGACGGAACGCATTCCGGTGATGGTCAACTGAACGATACCGCCGACGAGGTCCGCAACCTCATAAACGGCTTTGGCCGGGTCGATGATCTGCCAATAGACGACCGAATCGACGTTGATCGTAACGTTGTCGCGGGTGATGACCGGCTGCGGCGGAAGGTCGATGTATTGCTCGCGGAGGTCGATGGACGTCAGCCCGGGCCGGACGTTGGTCCAATAGACCGCTCGGGGCGACTCAAAGAACGGAATGATGATGTTCAGGCCGCTCTGTGCCGTCCGGTGAAAACGGCCGAGCCTTTCGATGAGCAAAACGCTCGATTGCGGCACGATCTTTATCGTCCGCCACGCTATCGTAAGAAAGGCAATGCCTAAGAAGATGAGAAAGATCAATCCAAATCCGGCAAGTGGGTCCATTTGAAACCTCCGCGAAAGTTATTTAGCCAGATTATAACCAATTAGTAATCAGCCGTATAGACTTGTGGGAGCGAATCCGATGGTTCGGTGTCCTGCCGATGGCGGTATTGGCGTCTATTTTAATGAGGGCACGCGGCGGGCCGTGATACGAAAAGGAAACCGGCGACGCGTATAAAGGTGGAATAAATGGAACCCGGCGAGGGTTAAGAACGTTAGAAAGTTCAGAAGTTTTCATAAACGGAAGGAACGCTCGGAAAGGCACAGTACGCATACCTTAAACCTTCATTGATCGTCCTCAGATCGTCTTCATAAACCAACCATTGTCTTTCCGGGCG
>CAZGLZ010000086.1:0-15953 GCA_964526245.1 uncultured Chloracidobacterium sp.
TCGTCCCGCAAATACTTTTCTCGGGAATAGTCGGCGTTCCGGCGGGCATTAGTAAAGTGGTAGGTCTGACGATGCCGTCGTCTTGGTCGTTCGATACGATGAAGCGATTCTCGACGCTCGATACGCTTGAAGAAGCAGGCGCCGACATCAACGGGCCGACGAAGGGGCAAGGGCTTTATAAGTTCATTGAAACCGAGAACGATAAGCTTATCGAAAAAGCTGAGAGGGATATCGAGAACTACAAGCGGCTCGGGCCCGATGGTATTGCTCCCGGCGAGCCGGACCCGCTCGGCGAACGGCTGAAGGTGCCGGAGATAAAGAGAGTGCCGTCAGATCTCAGCGGCTACATCACATTCCTCCACCCATGGATGAGCGATGTTTTGAACCAATTGGTTCTGATGTTAATGTTTTTGATATTGGTTTTTTCATCATTGATCGCACTTAGATTAAAGGATTTGAAATGATTAAAAGAGAAGTTCTCAAGGCTTTCGCATTTTCAGCGGTTGTGGTCATTGCGGTGGGTTCGCTTGCGGCCTGCGGCACATCGGGCTCGGCAGATACTGCAGCGAACGGAACGGCAAACGGAGACAAGAAGCCGAACATGACATGGCCCGAGGGAGCAAAGTCGGAATACCCGATGCTCGACTCGGCTCTTGCGAAGGCTCCGATGGAAGCAGACGGCGGCTCCACATTCACGGTCGAGGACCGCAAGGGCAAGGTGCTTTTGTTGAATCTCTGGGCCATCTGGTGCGTGCCGTGCAAGGTCGAGATGCCGGAGCTCGTAAAGCTTCAGGACCAATATCGCGATAAGGGCTTTCAGGTCATCGGGCTGAATGTCGGCAACGACGATATGGCGCCGGAGGATTTCGGCCGGATGAAGGAGTTCGCCGGGACAATGAACCTCAACTACGAGCTCGTCAGGATCAACAATCAGACGACCGACGACTACGCCCGCGTAGCCAAATTCGCCGGTGTTCCGCTGAGCGTCGTAGTTGACCGCGAGGGCCGGATGCGTGGGGTCTTCAAGGGAGCGAGCCCGACGGAGATACAGAAAATGAAGGAGACCGTGGCGACGCTCGTTAACGAGTAGGCTCTTTTTGCCTGGCCGTTATCTTCGGCTCGACGAGAAGTGTCTTGAAGCTCGCCAGGCGGACAAGCCCGGGAGCCGCTCCTTTTGGTTTGTTCACAAACTTTCGTTGTGTGTAGTGAACGGCCGCCTTCGGGTGGCCTTTCGCTTGGCTGTAAAAGGCGGCAAGCTGGGCGGCCTCCAGAAGCGTTCGCTGCGGGATCTCCTTTTTGCCTGCGGCCCGGATAACGACATGGGAACCCGGATAATCGGCGGCGTGGAGCCAGGTATCGAGCGAACGGGCGATCCGAAAGGTCAGGTAGTCGTTATCCTTAGAACGTTTGCCGACCAGGATCTCAAAACCATCCGACGAAACGAACTCGCGGGCGTAGGTCCGGGTGTGATCTGATCGTTCATGCTTTCTCGCCTGCTTTTGACGTTGCGGCTTCGCCGACGGCCTTGAACGCAGGAACTCCTCGTCGCGGGCCTCGATCGCAGTTTCGATCTCGGCAAGCTCGGCTTGTAGCGAACCGAGTTCAGACTCGGCAGCGGCGAGCCTATTGGCAATCTCATCCCGGGCATTTCTCGCCTTGGTATATCGGCGAAAATATTTCTCTGCCGCTTCTGCGGGCGTCTTTTGATCGAGATGCGGGATCTCGATCGCCGGGGTCGCGTCATCGAAGAAATCCATTACGACGAAACCAGTCTCATTACGCGTTGCCGTAGCAGTGTTTGCGAGCAGAAGGTCGCCGTACTTTTTCCATGTCTCGGCGTCACCGTGCTGCTCGAGATCCGCACGGAGATTTGCGGCCAGCTTTGTCCGCCGTCCGATCTCAGACCGAACTCGGCGGCGTGCGGATTCCGCAAGCGAACGGAACTCGGCCTCTGCTTCTACCTCGGAAAAATGGACCTCAAGCCATTTCGAGACCGAACCGTCGATCGCGGGGGTCTCGCCCTCGTCTGACGCTGTTAGCGGAGTCGTGCGTTCGGGCGGACTGTAGCTGTCTCCCGCCCTTCGTCCTTCGGTCCGGTCCTCGCGGAGCGACATTGCAACCGAGCCATTGCCATCGAGCAGAAAAATGTTTGCCGAACGGCCCGTCAGTTGGAAGACCAGTGACCATTCCTCGGAAAGCCCGGCGTCAGTGACGTGTTCGAGATCGATGCGAACGACGCGTTCGTCCGGTAGTTGTTCGATGTTCGTGACCCGTGCGTTGGCGAGATGCTTTCGCAAGTATTGGGCGAACGCTCCCGTCGCTGTCGAGGCGCGTTCAAGTTCTCTCTTGGTTCGCTCGGCAAGGTAGAGCCGCGGGCGTGCAGGACCGGCCTCGACAAATAGATATCTGCCGTCCGCCGCCCCGAGATCGAACACCAAAGTGTGCTCGCCGAGTTGGAAGGTGCGGCGAAAGACGGAGCCAAGGGCAACCGCCTTTAGCTCCTCACAAACAGCAGAAATGAAACGAAGTTCCACCGTGGAAGTTTAATTCGTGTGGAGCAGAGAGCCAAGCATGACTAGGCCTGCTTGACCATGATCGTACCGGAGATTATGTCGTGGATGGCACGCTTTTCCTCGTCGAAGGCAATGGTCAAGAACCCAAGCCCGAGCAGTGCGAGCGAAAGCACGTAGACCGCCGAGTGTACGGCAGCCTGATGTGCGGTCGGGTAGGAATTGTGCTCGGCGTCGATCAGTTCGAGCGAGAACATCCACATGCCGAGAGACTTGCCGCGAAGGGCGAGCGATGCCGTTAGGTAGAGGAAAAGAAACGCCGCAAAGACCGCCGCAAAGCCGATGCCGAGCGAGAGGCTATAAACGGCATTTTGGCCAAAAAGAAGCGGCGAAAGAATAACAACGGTTCCGAATGCGCTGGCGAGAACGTCGAAAAGCCCCGCGGCAAACCGCATTCCGAATGGCGGGATGTCGTCGAAGACGTCAGGCTCGGACTCGGTCTCGAACGCACGGTTCATTTCGATCTCATCAGGCGAGAGCACCTCTTCGCGTTCGGGGACGAAGGTCGTATGTGTTGCCGCCGGAACCGCCGGAGCGGCAGCGATCGAATCGAAGCTCGACGAAAGTTCCGCAGGCTGCGGGATAGGCGGAAGCTTGTTCGTATCGTATTTCTTTTTCTCGATCCTCAGCGAGGAGACAAGTTTCGGCTTTGCCGGTGCAACTGCAGGAGCCGCGACGGGTTCAGCCTGGCGGGCGGGCATCACCGTTGGCTTCGGTTGGACAACATCGAACGGGTAGCTTTTCTGCACCGGAGCCGAAACTGGCGGCGGTGCGGGGCGTGCGGCTATCGGCTTACGGGCCACAGCTGCGGCACCTGCCGAACCGGGCATATAGGTTTGCCGCGAGGCTTCGATACGTTGCAGGGCCTTTGCCAATGTAGGATTCGCGGGCGATGACGTCTCGGCTACTGCGGCGATCGGTTTTGGTTCGCGGGCAGCCGGCGGCGGCAGCTTGGCGATCTGTGCATCTCCCGTGTGTTCGGCCTCGGTCGTTTCGCTGCCGTTCCTCTTGCGAACGGCGTTCTGCACCTGAAGGCGCCAATCGGGAAGCGTCGGTGCTTTCGGCTGAAAGTCCACGAGCGTCTTGCTCGTCGTTTTCGGTGCGAGGAAGCTGGTCTTGGGTTTTGCGGTCGCAGCAGGTGCGGGAACAGCCGGAGACTCTATCGGGCGTTTTGCCGGTGCAGGGGTTCCGTTTTCGTGAAGGGCAACCGGCGGAGGGACGGCCTTCTTTTCGAGCGGGCCTGAGACCCGGCCGATCTTTGTCTCGAGTTCCTCGCGGACCGAGTCGTTAACCATTGCTCCGCAGGTAAAGCAAATCGAGAGTGTCGGTGCAAGTTCACGTTTGCAAACGGGGCACTTCATAAGTCGTTACTTTGTTTTCGGCTAGGGGCTTGCGCGGAACCGCAAAAAAATTAAGTGGATGTTATCAGATAAAACTTTAACTCGTCAATACTAAAGTGCTCAAATAACACGACTTTTCGTGTTTTCCACAGCCAAATGTGGAAAACGCGTCAAAAAAGCGCCGTTAACAGGGATTTAATGGGTTCAGAGCTGTTGGCGACCGGCAAAACCGTCCTCGATCTCGTGCCACCATTCGATCTCGTCGGGTTCGCCAAGCTGCCAGCAAAGAAGAACGATTCGTCCCTCGCGAACCGACGGAAAATCGATCAGGCCGCGGGAATAATCCTTGACCTGAACACCGGTATCGGTGATCTCGGTGGTCAGTTTCCCGATCTCATAAAGCGTCTTAACGTACGCCGAACCACCGATCATTCCGCCGCCGCGGTCCGAGGCCGCAGCCGCAGCCTTTGCCTGCTCTTTGTATTCATTGAGGCCGGTGTGCAGTTCGCGGATCATCTGGAGCTTCATCCTTATCCGCGGAAGCATCTCATTGGCCTCGTCAACCGTGAAAAGCTTCATTGCTCGTCGTTGATCCGGACGAACTCCGGCACTTCATATCTGATATCGGGTGCGGTGCTCTCGTCGAGTTCGCTGCCGGAGCTCGCTCGGGCCCGGCCGTGCGGACGCGAAACGTGAGCCGGAGCCTCGACAGGCCCGCGGTAGCTGACGTCGAAATCCTCGGCCGAGGAGCCGTCCTTTCGAATCAGGTCCGCGATCTCGCCAAGATCGATGAAGAAATCGGCAACGTCAATCAGCCGCGGAGCCGTATTCGAACGAAAACCAGCGACCTCAACGCGGCAGCCCTTATAGGCGACCGCATTTACGGCATAGACGAAATCCTCATCGCCCGAGACCAGAACGGCGGTGTCGTAACGGCCGGCGAGGCTTAGCATGTCCACGGCGATCTCGACGTCGAGATTCGCTTTTCGTGTGCCGTCGTAAAAGGTCTTCAGTTCCTTTTGGATAACGCGAAAACCATTGCGCCGCATCCAGAGCAGAAAGCCCTGCTGGCGTTCGGCACCGGCATCAACGCCGGTGTAGAAGAAAGCACGAAGTAACCGTCCATCGCCGAGCAGGACTCGAAGAAGCTTGTTGTAATCAATGTCTATCGTGTGAAACCTGGCTGCGTGAAAGAGGTTATTGCCGTCGATAAAAACGGCAACGCGTCCGCGATGGCCAAATTTCCACGAGGAATTCGCAGGCGTATCAAACTGCATGTATGCCTCCCCAGGTGGCTAATTGTTTAGGCGGGGTTCACAGGGGAAAGTCGAGGAGACCGCGAAGCGAACGATCTGATCTTACAAACTGCCCACAAACAGGTTTCTTAAAGACGTTTAACGGTAAAGCGAGGCAAAAGGCCTCTAATTCAGCAATAAACAACTACTCTGATCTTCGTGATCAACAACTTAACGTCCATGAACCGGCCTTCAGACAGTTTGCTACTCCGGGCGTGCTTCGTCAAGCAATCGCGGGTCCAAACATGCTAAAATACCGCCCGTTCACAGCATTTCGATGCAAGATCCGACGAGTTTTCACGACCAATTTGCCGCCCCGTCCGGATTTTCTCCGGCGGAGATGTTGGCCTGCCAGAAGTGCGGCAAACCGAACGCACCGACGCGCGTAAACTGTCTTTATTGCGCGGCGGCGCTCGAGAACTTGTCAGCCGGAGGCGACGCAGGAAGGATAGATCTTTCGCCGCCGGAGCCTCATGAGAATGGGTTCAGCGTGATCATATTGCCGGGAGCAAGCGGCGAAGCTCGGTCCGCGGCGGCGGTGCTCGGCCGCAGCGTCGATGAGGTAGGGAAGATCGTAGCGGCCGGCGTTCCGTTTCCTGTTGCAAGAGTGCGGACGATGGAACTCGCCATTACGCTGAGCGGGCATCTGACTCGATTCGGTTTCCAGTGCGCTACGATAACGGACACCGAACTCGACGTTAAGACACCGCCGCGGCGGATACGCGGTATCGAGTTCATAGCGGATCGGCTGCGGATGTTCGATTTCAACACAACGGCAGTTTTCGAAGCTTCGGTTGATGATATCCGGCTGCTCGTCGCGGGGCGTCATGCCGTATCACGATCGACGACGAGCGAACGGAGTAAGCGCGGAAAGGCCGATTCCAAAAAGCCCGAGGAATCGAAGGATCAGCGAGACGAGAAAATGCTCGAGTTTTATGTCATGGGCGATGAGCGGGGATTTCGCATCCGGACGAGCGGTTTTGATTTTTCATGTCTCGGCGATGCGAAGACGATGTTCGCCAGCGAGAATATCGAGCTTCTGGCCGAAACGATCAAGGAGTTGCGGGCCGGGATCGTTCTCGACACCGGTTACAACGACCTGCGGGATTTGCTCGACCCGGTCTGGGAGCCGGATTTCCACCGCGAAGCTCAGGGGATTCACCGAAGCGGCCTTGGGCGGCTGAGCCGACAGGCCTCGGACGTTTTCGATAACCTCAACCAGTTCACAAAGTATTCCCGGATGCGGAATCATCTTCTATGAAAAAATTTCGTCGTGAGCCGGTAAGGGAACCAAGAGCGAGCCGCAAAGAGAGCGAAAGTGCTGTCGTTTACGGCGTGCTGCCGGTAACGGAACTTCTGCGCTCGGGGAAGCGGCAGGTCATCGCGATCAAGTTTACCGAAGGCGGCCGCGAGGCCCGGCTTGCCGACCTGGCCGGTCTTGCCCGCGAAAAGCGCGTCCCGATCGAGACCGTTCCGCGGCGGACGATGGACGCGATAGTTCCAAAAGGAGCGAACCATCAAGGCGTTGTTGCTTTCGTCGAAGAGGTCAGTTATTTCACGCTGGATGATGTTCTTGACGCGGCCGAAAGGCCCGAACTTCTGGTCCTGCTCGATGGAGTTGAGGACCCACGAAATCTAGGTGCTGTTATCAGGACGGCTGAATGTGCAGGAGCGGACGGCGTGGTCATTCCCGAACGAAGAGCGGTGGGAATGACCGATACGGTCGCGAAGTCGGCTGCCGGTGCGACGGAATTTATGAAGCTCGCGAAGGTCGGTAACCTGAACCGGGCGATCGAGGAACTCAAGGAGCGTGAGATATGGGTCGTCGGAACAGCGGGCGAGGCGGAGAAGGATTATACCGAATGGGACTGGACGCAGCCGACGGCTCTCGTGCTTGGAGCGGAGGGCAGCGGGCTCCATCGGCTGGTTACGGAGAACTGCGACATTTTGGTCAAGATACCGATGTATGGAAAGATAGATAGCCTGAACGTTTCGGTCGCTGCAGGCGTTATACTTTTCGAGGCCCGCCGCCAACGCGAACATGCCGGTCAGAGTGAGGCCGACAACTGAAAACTGACGACTGACGACTGACGACTGACGACTGATTTATGTTTTGTCCAAAGTGCGGAACCAAGAACCCTGAGGACGGCAAGTTTTGCCGAAGCTGCGGAGTTGACATCGGCGTTGTTTCGAAAGCGTTGACCGGAATGTCAAAGTCGGACGACCTCGGGTTAGGGATGGATCTTGATTCCTCACTTGGATTTGCGGCGACTACACCGGAAGAAGAACGCCGCCGGAGCGATCCGGCCGAGGTTTATGGAGATGCGGTAAAGGCGATCATAAGCGGCATCGGGTTTCTGATCGTCGCAATCGTGCTTCAAACGACCGGTGTCGCGAGCGGTAAGGCATGGTGGTGGGCGATGCTCTTTCCGGCATTCACATTTTTGGGCAAGGGTATTTCGGACCTGCTCAAATCGAAGAAGATGGAGCAGCGGACAGCGCTCAAGGCAAGCGAAAGTGTTCCGGTTCTTAACAGTGCCCGGAGCACGAATGCCGAACTTCCGCCGGCTTCGACCGAATTTGTCTCGCCAGAGTCGCGTTACCGAACGGGCGAACTAGCTCCGCCGAGCGTGGTCGAGGGGACGACTCGTCGCCTTGAGGTCAACAAGGAAGGCGAGACGATGACGCTGCCGAAACGCGACTAACGATCATTCGTCGTCTTCGTCATCGGTGTAATACGGCCCGTTGCAGTCTTCGCAATGCGGCACGACCTTTTGGACCGTATCGCTCGCATCGCGGACGAGCTTTCCGCACTCGGGACAGAACGCGTTCCGGTGCCAGCATTTCAAGTCATAAGCCAGCGTTCCTTCGCGTTCGGAAATTTGCGTAACCATTGTGTCCTTGCCGCAGATGCCGCAGACGGCGGCACTTCCAACTTCTATATTTGCCATGTTCTCCTCCGGGTAGAGACTGATTTTACTGTCGGTTGATCAATGCTCGGGCGTTCCCGATATTCCCCGCCGAATCGAAAACACGAAGCACGACCGACGAAACTCCGGTTGCGGGCACCGCCGTTTCGACGATGAAGCGCTCATTCGGCCCGTCGGTCAGGCCATCTTCGGCCGAGACCGGCATCCACGGCCCGCCGTCGATGCTTGCTTCCGCCTTGACAAGATAACCTGCTCCATCGACTGCTGCAAAGATAACACGTGCCCGCCCGTTCGCGATCGTCGGCTGGCCGGTGACAGTGACCCGCGGCTGAGTGTTATCTACGTCGAAAGGCTCGCTCAGGCGTTCGCCGGAGAGTACTCGGGAGGCCGAATTCTGCACCGAATCACGGGCAACGACCTTGATCAGGTATCGCCCATCGGCAAGGCTTGTTCCGTCGATGGTGATGAAATTTTCGGCAATGCCGGAACGGATCTTGACGAAATCGCGGTCGCGGACCTCCTTAAGATAAACGTCGTAAACAAGCGTGTCGCCGTTGCGGTCCTCGGCAGTCCATTGAAAGGCGGCGGCTCCTTTCTGATAAACGCGACGCGGCGGCGGAGCCTGATTCGGGATGCCAAAGATGGCCGGGTCCATACCAGAGGTCTCGATGTTCGGATCGATCTGGATCGGCGGGTTCGGTGCGAGGCCGACATTGGCCGGAAGTCCCGTGAGTGAAGTGATCTCTGGGGCGATGTTCGCCGGAACGAATGCGAGAGTCACCTCGCGGAGTGCGGCGGCCGGAGTTCCCGAGCGGAGTGTCGCACGCCATTGGATGAACCTTGCGGGCGGGCTGTTTACGTTCCCCGCGGTCGTTTCACCGCGAACGGGTTCCCACGCGGTCCACGTCTCGCCCGGTTCTTCGGTGTTCCCGCTGCGGGTCTCGATCGCAACGTTTCCTTCCGAACGCCACCAGATGCGGCCCCAATCTGCCGACGAACGAGCGTCAAGAACGGGCGACTCATAAGTGCCCTGAGCTACGGTGTCCGGCCCGAGCCGGTAGAGAACACCCTGATTGCTGCCGCCGGCGATCACGGTATTGCCCGCTTGAAGCAACGTGCTGACCTGTCCGGCTCCCGTCTGAACGGTGAGCTGCTCGTTAGCTGAATCCGAGATCGTATAGATGCGGCCCTTGTCGGATGTGCCGAGATGAACGCCGCCACCGCCGGAAAGCGGCAGCAGCGAAAAACCGACCACCGTGCCGGAGGACCAGATGATCTCATTCGCGCCATTTGCCGCGATCCGATACACGGCCGATTTTGCCGCGGAAAGATCGTAGCGGCTCTTCTCCGGCGTCGGCTGAGCCGTCGGCGAAGCCTTTTCGGCTGTAACGGTTCGCGGTTCGGGTGTCGGCGCAGCGGCCGGCGTTGCGGTCGAGACCGATTCGCTGATCGCGAGGGCATAGATCGAGCCATCTCGCCCGACGGCGACCGAGTGGACCTCGCGGAGCGGCGAATCGAGCAATGCGAAAGCTCGCCCGCTTTGGTCGATGCGAAGGACGAGCCCGTTCGAATCCGTCCCAGCGATCAGGTTTCCTTGCGCATCGGCCGCTAGCGAGATGATATGCAACTCGCTTGAATCGTAAAATAGCGAAGATGCGGCCGCGGCTCCCGCCGAGCGGACGCGAAAGATCTTCCCGTTCTCGCCGGTCGCAACGGCAAGGCTGCCGTCGTTCATCACCGCCAGCGACCAAATGTATTTCTCGTTGGGCTCAAAAAAGACCTCGGCAGTTCCGGCGGCGTTGATTCGGTAAACCTTGCCGTCGGGCGAGGTGGCTGCAAAGACCTCGCCGCCGCGGCCGATGGCAATGGCGGTCACGTTCTGCTCACCGAGGTCGGCAAATAGCGAACCCGCACCGGCCGGCGTTACGCGAAAAACGCGGCCCTCGCCGCCCGTTCCGATGTACAAATTGCCCGCGGCATCTGCCGCAGTTGACCAAATGTAAGGCTGGCCGGTGCTGAACGCCTCGGTCAGGCGAGGCGCAAGCGTCAGTTCGCCGTTCGGGCCGACCGAAACGCCATTCGGCTCGCCTTTGAGCACATCGGCACGCGAGTTAACGGACCAAAGCGTCGGCACATTTGCCGGAGAAACAGAAGAGAAAAGGAACGTTGCCGCAAGAGCGAAGCAGAGGTTTTTGATCATCAGGGTGGTGTTAAAGAAGCGAAAATTCGAATTGCTCCAAGTATAAGCAAATCGGGGAGATAAGTCACAGTAATTTTCGCCTTGCGGTCAGGCCGGCTCTTTCGGCCCGGCCGAAGTTTCCTTCGCTGCAAGCTTTTCTAGGAGCTTTACGGCCTCTTCGCCCTCCATGAACATCAAGGCGTCGCGGAGTTCGTTCGCGTCGCCGGTGATCAGCCGGGCGCTACGCTCGCGGGTCAAATAGGCCCAGAACCAGCCCATCAATACGAACAGGCGGTTGCGGAAGCCGATCAGAAAAACCACGTGGAGAAATAGCCACATCAGCCAGGCGACGAAGCCGCGGAACTTCATCCCGAAAACCTGTGCGATCGCCCGGCTGCGGCCGATGGTGGCCATCGAGCCTTTATCGACGTAAACGAAGTTCTTTCGTGGTTTGCCTTTTATCTCGGCGAGGATGTTTTCGGAGGTCGCCGAGCCCATCTGCATAGCGGCGGGGCTAACGCCCGGTACGGGTTCGCCGTTTTCCTGGAGCAGATGAACCATGTCGCCGATGACGAAAATGTTCGGATGGCCCGGGATCGAGAGATCGGGCTCTACCTTGACGCGGCCCGCACGGTCGGTTTCGACACCGAGCCGAGAGCCAAGAGGCGATGCCGCAACGCCCGTCGCCCAAAGCACGACATCGCACTCGAACCACTCGTCGCCGACCTTCAGCTTTCCGGGCTCGATCTCGGTGACAAAGCTGTTCAAACGGACCTCGACGCCGAGTTCTTCGAGCTGCTGCTTTGCGCTTTCCGAAAGATCGCTCGCAAAGGTGCCGAGTACGCGGTCGGAGCCTTCGAATAGCACAACGCGGGCCTTCGATGTATCGATCGCTTTGAAGTCTTTGTTCAAGGCTTGCCGGGCAATGCCGGCGATGGCACCGGCGAGTTCGACACCGGTTGGCCCGGCACCAACGACCGCGAAGGTAAGCTCTTCCTGTACGCCGGAAAGGGCCGCTTTTCGTTCGGCAAGCTCGAACGCGAGCAGCACACGCCGGCGGATCTCGACCGCGTCCTCAAGCGTCTTGAGGCCCGGGGCCCAGGTCTCCCATTCATCACGGCCGAAATAAGCGTGCCGGGCACCGGCGGCAACGATGAGATAGTCGAACGTAACCTCGGTTCCGTCATCGAGCCTGACGGCGTTATTCTCTTTATCGAAATCGACAGCTTCGCCGAGGATCACTTCGATGTTCTTTGCGTGGTGGAGTATCCGCCGAATCGGCGAGGCGATCTCGCCGGGCGAGAGCACGGCCGTCGCCACCTGATAAAGCAACGGCTGAAAAACGTGGTGATTCTTGCGGTCGATGAGTGTCACCTCGACCGGTTTATTCGCCAAAGCCTTCGCCGCCCAAAGCCCGCCGAACCCGCCGCCGATGATAACAACCCGATTTCGTTCGTTCATAAGACTCCCTCAACGATAAGACGCGAAAACGATCCGAAATGTGACTCACCCGCTCAGGTGCCTAAATAGCGTGCATACAGCGAGCGGGCCTGCGCGGGGTCATCGGTTCCTTTCACAATCGCACGGCCGTCGCGGAAGACGGTGATCTCTTGTTCTTTGATGCTGAACCGCAGCAAATATTCGTTCTGTTTCACTTCGCCGAGGGCCGAAAGCCGGGCGGCAAGAGCAGGGAGGTCGATCTCGGTGGGGCGCGGTGGGGCGATCTGGACGGCGTCGCGGCCGCAGAGGACGGCGGCAAATTCCTGTGCCTCGGCGTCGAGAAATTCGAACCGCTTCCGCACGCAGCAGATGCAATCATCGTTCGGGCCGGCGAGTTTTATCTTTCGCCAGTCGTTTTGCCAGATGTCGATTTGCACGAGAGAGCGGTGAAGCGATGCGGTGTCGCCGACGAGGAGCTTGACGGCTTCGGCGACCTGAATGGCGGAAATGCTGGCGATGATCGGCATTATTACACCGGCCGTGTCGCATGTCGGCGCACTGCCCGCATCCGGCATTTCCTCAAAAATACAGCGGAGACACGGCGTTTCGCCCGGGCGGATGGTCATCGTTGTCCCGTAGCTCGAAACTGCGGCGCCATATATCCAAGGCAGTTCGTGCTTTACACAGGCATCGTTCACCAAGTAGCGGACCTGGAAGTTATCGGTGCCGTCGAGGACGATATCGCAGCCGGCGATCAAGGCCTCGATGTTTGAATTGTTCACGTCCGCGACGATCGCCTCGACCTCGATCTCAGAGTTGATCTCGGCGATCCGTCGTTTGGCCGCAATTGCTTTCGGCAAACGCTCGGCCGCGTCGGATTCGCTGAAGAGAGTTTGGCGTTGAAGGTTGGTGAATTCGACGAAATCACGATCAACTATCCGCAATTTTCCAACGCCTGCTCGCGAGAGCATCTCAGCATGCGAAGCGCCGAGAGCTCCGCAGCCGACGACGAGCACCCGCGAAGCGAGCAGCCGCTTCTGACCCTCGCGGCCGATCTCGCGAAACAATATCTGGCGGCTGTAGCGTTCGTTCATCTAAAGGTCGAAGAGCCGGCTGACGATCTTGCCGAACCGCGAGTTCTCAAGCTCGTCATCGTATTTCGCTACGCCGGCTCGGCGTTCGATCGCGGCCATGCGGCGCTGGTCGTCGCGGAGTTTCCGTCGTTCGTCTTCGATGGCGATCTTTTCCTTTTCACGCTGCCGCGAGAGCCCGCCCTTGTTGATAAAGGCGATGATCTTCGGCAATTCATCGGCATCGAACCAAACACCGTGCTGCTTACAGATGTCGATGATGACGCCGGACGAACGGGCGAAGTTGCTGCGGTTCATCAGCTCGCCGCAATCTGGGCAGGGAACGTATGAGATGGTCGCCGGATGTGCGTGCGGATGGGCGTCGCTGCCGATGAAGCCGAGCACCGAGGCCTGCTGTTCGCTGTTAGAACAAAGCTCCTCGAACGTCTCCGTCGCGGACCAGAATCCGCCGCACCGGCCGCACTCGCGGATCCGTACGGCATCGATCTCAACCAACTGAAGAGGCCTTCGGCACCGAGGGCAATCGCCTGCGGCTTTTTCCTCGATGATGACCGCGGCGGAGGCTTTCTTTCCGCAATTTGAGCAGAATTCCGCTCCAAGAAACATCAGGCCAAGACAACTCGGGCAACCGACCGTCTTCAGCCGCGAGCGGCAGAATTCACATGCTGAGCGGTCGCTCATCACTGCACCGCCGCAGTTTGGGCAATTTAGCGCTATCGGTTCTGGTTGATCGATCATCTTTCCAATCTCTTTATCGCCGCCGTCCGCATCGCCGCCGTATCAGCCTCAAGCCCGGACCAGATCTTGAACTGAGCGGCTGCCTGACGGATGAGCATTTCGAGGCCATCGAGCGTCTCGCAACCGGCTTCCCGAGCTTCTTTCAAAAGCCGCGTCTCTCGAGGATTATACGTCAGGTCGTACACGAGCTTTACGCCAGCCAGGTTTTCGGCTCCGATGGGGGTCGTGTTCTCCTGTTCTCCGCGGGTTCCGAGTGGGGTCGTGTTGACGAGAACATCGGGCTTTCCAAGGACCGAATTGCCGTCAAGTTTCATGACCTTTGCCCCGAACTTCTCGGCAAGCGGCTTTGCCTTTTCCGGGTCGCGGGCGAGCACGGTGACATTCGCACCTTCCCGCCGCAGAGCATAAATGCATGCCCGGGCGGCTCCGCCGGCTCCGATCACGGCAACATTCGCACCGCTAAGCGAACCATATCGCTCCTTGAGCGGAGCGATGAAGCCTTCAGCATCGGTGTTCGTGCCGACCCATTTGCCCAAATCGTGAAAAATCGTGTTGACCGCACCGATGGCCTTGGCGGTTTCATCTACCGAATCCAACAACGGCATGACAGCTTGTTTGTGCGGATTGGTGACGGCAAAGCCGCGGAAATTCAGGTCGACCTCGCGCGAGCCTTCGCGGACCATCCGCTGGAAAAACTCTTCAATGTCGGCAATTTGCAATGGCACGAATACGGCGTCGAACCCAGCTATGGCAATCGCGGCATTTTGAATATACGGCGACATCGAATAGCTCGTATCTCCTGCGATGAGGCCAAAAACTCTGCTTTCGCGTGAGAGTTCTTTCACACGGTAAACATCGATCAGGTCGGCGGCAGTGAACTGTCCCGGTGCCGTCTTGCTCGTATCTTCAAGCGATGCGTAGGCGAGCGGCGAGCCGTGGGCCAGGCCGAGAATACGGGTCCATTTGCCGGCTTCGCCCATCGCTATCGGGACAAGCTGTTTGTTATCGGCATTGGCGCGTTCGAGCAGTTTCCAAAGCGGGATCGCGTCGGTTATCTGATTCACTTGAACTGCGATCTTGATGATATTAGCTCCGGTCGCGGCAAGACGTTCGTAAGTGGTTTCGAGGTTCGACGGCGTGCCCGAAAAGTCGTGGAAAGAGACGATGCGATTGTTCCAGAGCCAGTCGAACGACTCTTCGATCCGGTCTTCTTCGAGGTCGGCTCCCCAAAATCCGAGTTCATTGCCCTGATTCCAAAAGTCGATCCTTTCATCATCGCTGATATCGCGAAAACCGCCTTCGCCCTTTGGCCGAAAGGTAGCTAGAACTTCAGCTCTTGCCGAGAGAGCGATGTCCAGACATTCTTCAAGCCGCTCCGGTTCCAAGCAATCAAAGCGGACCTCGATGATGTCTGCGAGCGGTGAGGCCCGTTCAATCTTTTCAGCGAGTTCGCCGGCCGTTTTCGCGCAGAGCGAAACGCAGATCTTCCCTCGGTTGATTGCAGCGGTACTCATTTCGCTCCGTCGCGGGGATGATCGGTCGAGGGAAGGCTGACGACGAAACTGAGAGTTGCGATCAGGCAGGCGATGACGACGAATGCACCGGTCGCGACGATCGCGGTTTGTCCGCTCTGCTTTACCGAGATAGCCGTAACGGCCCAGGCGATCGCCAGAGGGTAAATATAGTTGCGAAGCGTTACTCGGAAAAGGATGCCGAATGTTCCGGCAACGAGTATCAACCCGACGGCGAAGAGCGTCCCGGTTTCGACATTTCGGCTCGCCAGCAGGATCGCAAGATTGACGAGCGTTGCCGCCGTCACCCAACCGAAATAGAGCCCGAAGGGTGCCTTCGTGAGCCAGAAGTCCCGCGTCGTCGAAACGTCCTTCAGCTTCCGGTTGATCAGGAAAAGCGTAAAGGCAAGCCCGGCGATAAGGCCGAGGCAGACGGCGATGAAATCGTGGTGCCAGAAATAGATCCAGCCGCAATTCAGCAAACACGTAACGACGTAAAGCCATCGAATTGAACGTGCCTGCGGGCTGGCGTTCGAGCTTAGCTGATAGACGCTATAGGCGATCAGTCCGAGATAGATGAGGCTCCAGATCGAGAACGCATAGCCGGCTGGAGTAACAGCGGTCGGATACTTGGCAGAGATCTCCGCAGGTGTTACGCCGCCGACCATTCCGGCCGCAGCGAGCCAATTGAACCCAATCGTCAGGAGCGTTGCGGCTGCAACGGCAAAGCCCGCAAGTGTGCCGGCGGAGTCGGTTTTTTCAGTCATTTTGATTCACCTCGCGGGGCCGTCGTGGTGCATAACTATTGCAAAATCCACGATTTCGTATAAAAATCTCCGATAACGTAAAGTATTGTAAA
>CAZGLZ010000087.1:0-15572 GCA_964526245.1 uncultured Chloracidobacterium sp.
ATGTCCAGTTCGACCTGCCTGCCGAAAAGCCAACCCGCCGGAGCCGGCGAGACCGAGGGGTCAAGCTTCACCAAATACCAGATGTCGTATTTCTCATCGAGCTTTTCCGGCTCATTCGCTTCTTTCGCGGCGGCGATGTCCTCATCGACCTCGCCCGACGGCCGGGCGCCTGATGCATCGTCGCCTTCTGCGATCTGCTGTTTGGGAACAAAGTTCCAGTCCATGATCTCGAAGTTCGAGCCGTTCGAAAGCCGGAAGAGCACGTTCTCCGCATTCATCTCCGGCCCGAGCCGTAGGTTCGAGGCCGCCCGCAGCTTGCCTGCCGCCTGCGGCGGGAGTTCCTTGAACTGCTCGGCGAGCTTTTGCGACCTTTCCATCACCTCATTGGTGATGACGTTCTGTGCCTCGATCCAGCCCTCGGTGTTTTCTTCGTCGCGGGCGCGGACGCGGTACCAGATGACCTTTTCGAACTCCATCTGGTCAAGGACATCGAGCCGGTCGCCGCGCTTAACCTCAAGCAGGTCGGCCGCGACCACCGCATACGAGGTCCGTATCTGCGCCGTCTTCGCGATTACGATCGCCGTATCCGAAAGCCCGACCGCTTTTGAGAACGTATTGACGGTCGAATCCAAAAGGCTGCACGCCGGCTGAGTTGCCGCGATCACGATGGCAAGAACGATGAATGCTGCTTTACTTCTCATTCTGATATCTCGGTCTTCTGCGTTCGCTATTATAACCCAAATCGCGAAGTATCGCCCTTTGCCGGCCGGTTGGTTTTTCGGTGAGCGTGAATCGCCGGCCTTCCCATACAACACCTGCCGCGAGGCCGATCTTTGCCATATCGAGCCGATCGCTTCCTTTGATGTGCCGTTCGGCGATCGGCGTTGTTTCCGGCATTTCGCCCAGCATCCGAAGGATCGTCGCGTTGCCGTCCGCTTCGCGTTCGCGGTTCTCCACAAAAAGGCGGCGGACGAATCCGTCCATCGAGCGCTTGCCGCGGCTTGCGTCCTGCATCGCGACATCGAGCGCAAAGGCCGTCAGGATGCCGCGGGCGTAAACGCCGGTCGTGTTTCCGCGCCAGCGTCCGGCAGAGGCATCGAGAAGCGAGCCGGCGGGCATTCGGGCGTCGATCGCGGCCGCCTGCGAGAGCGTTTCCAGGAAGTTCGCGAACGTGATCCGCCCGACCCTCGCACCGGTCTTCAGCGAAACGTAAAGCGCTGCTCCCTCGTAGAACCAATCGTAACTGCCCGTAAGCCGTACGCCATTCGGCAGCCAAAGATGAAACAATTCGTGCCGAAGCTGCTCGTGAAGCCTCTGCGGCGATTGCGTGGCGAAGGGCGTGCCACCGGAGACTATCGTCACCGTTGAACCCCGAGTCTCAGCCGCCCAATCGCCAACTCCACCGCCCTGCGGAAAGGGTACAACGTTGATCAGAACGCGTTCCGCCGGCCTCGCGTCGAAAAGCTTTTCGTATTCCTCCGCGATCTGGCCGAGCATTGCCTCGGCATCGGCTCGCGAAAACTGCCACTCGCCGGTGATAAGCATTTCATAGGCGGCCCCGCGTTTCGAACGAAATGTGATCGGCTGAGTATTCTCTCTTACGACGGCGATCACGGCCCGCGAAACGTCATCAATCTTTAGCGAGCCGTCCGCCTCCGTCGGATGGACCGAAACCGTTCGCCATCCGCGGGGAAGAATTACCTTCACACGGGCCGACCGCTCTCGCCTGCCCTCAAAAGGCAGCAGATCGCCAAGCATCAAAAATCCGCCCGCCATTCCGAGCCACGAGACATGCGGCGAGCCGAGACGATTCGCCGGTGGTCGTAGATCGATATCGTAGCTCCATCGAACCGGCGGTCGCGGTGCGAGATATTCTCCGGGAACCAGAGTCCGAAGCGAAAGCTCGGCCCCATCCGCATCGAAAGCCCGGACGTTGCCGATCCGCTCGCCCAAGCTTTCAACTCCCGCTGTAGAGAGCACGAACGAAATGTTGTTCTTCGCCCTTTGCTCGTCGCTCGGGGCAAAACTGCCGGTTATCGTCGGCCGTTTCCCTTCGATATCGAGCCTAATTTCGACGTCAGAGCCTTGCGCAGCGGCAAATGTAAAAATTTGTAAAATTAACGGAAATGCCCAAACTACAGCCTTGTTGAGCCTTAACCTCGTTGACACTTCACCGCGTGCAGGCATAGACTTATAGTTTGCAAGGTACTTTGACGGGCTCTTTATCACATTTCCAAGGATAGTATGAGTGTCATTAAAATTGTAGTCTACGTCCTCGCAGTCGTGCTGAGCATTCTGTTCTTCGGCCGGTTCTTTTTCTAAGAAACGGCGGGGCATCGGGTAGCAATTATTCTGAGCCCTCGACGCTCGCAGGTCATATACATGCTTCAATCGGCGGCCTTTCCCGGCCGCTTTTGTATTTCAAACAGCTCGCAAACCCTCCGAATTTCCGCTCCGCATAACCCAAGTGGTAGAGTGTAGTTTTTATTCATTCCAGAGGGAGATCAAATGTCAGGTAACGTTAAGATCAAACGAGCACTAATAAGCGTTTCGGATAAAGCGGGCATCGTTGAGCTTGCCCAATATCTTCAGTTGAACGGCGTCGAGATCCTCTCGACAGGCGGAACCGCCCGCTCGCTTCGCGAAAGCGGCGTCGCCGTGACCGATGTCAGCGAAGTGACCGGCTTTCCTGAGATGATGGACGGCCGCGTCAAAACGCTCCACCCGAAGATCCATGGAGCATTCCTCGCCCTCCGCGACAGCGCCGAGCACGTCGCCGCGATGGAGCAGCACGGCATCGAGCCTATCGACCTCGTCGTCGTCAATCTTTATCCCTTTGAAGAGACCATCGCCAAGGAAGGCGTTTCGCTCGAGGAGGCCATCGAAAATATCGACATCGGCGGCCCGGCGATGATCCGCTCGGCGTCAAAGAACTGGCGGAGCGTTGCGGTCGTGACCGATCCGCGTCTCTATCCCGACCTCGTCGCCGAGATGAAGGAGAACGACGGCTCGCTCTCAATGGAAACACGAAAGCGGCTGGCAACGCTCGCCTATACCCGGACGGCAAGCTACGACCTCGCCATTTCGTCCTACCTGGCCGAGCAGCTTTCGGACGATGAGCTCGAGCAGCTCGAGCAGCTCAACCCGCTCGGTGATATGATGTTCATCGATACTGATGACGACGAAGGCGAAGAATACGACCTCAGCAACCCGCTCCCGCCGACGCTCGACAGCATTCTCGATAAGGTCACCGACCTTCGCTACGGTGAAAACCCGCACCAGAAAGGAGCCCTCTACACCACCGGCAACGATGGCGGCATCGCCAACGCCGAGCAGCTTCTCGGCAAGGAGATGTCGTACAACAACTACGTCGATGCCGAGGCCGCATGGAACCTTGTGCAGGACTTCGACGACCTCGCCGTCGCGATCATCAAACACACAAATCCTTCCGGCGTCGGGCTCGGCTTGACCAACCTCGAGGCTTACGAACGCGCACTCGCGACCGATCCGGTCTCGGCATTCGGCGGCATCGTCGCGTTTAACCGGACGGTCGATGCCGATGCGGCCGAGGCCGTCATCAAGGTCTTTACCGAGGTGGTCGTCGCCCCGGATTTCTCACCGCAGGCACTCGACGTTTTTGAGACCAAGAAGAACCTCCGCGTACTTCGCGTTCACCCGGAAATGGGAGCGACCGGACTTGAGGTACGCCAGATCACCGGCGGAATGCTCGTCCAACAAACGGATTCGCACCGGCTCACCGAAGACATGCTCCGCATCGTCACGAGCCGCAAGCCGACCGACGACGAGGTCCACGAAATGCTCTTCGCCTGGACCGTCTGTAAGCATGTGAAGTCCAATGCGATCGTCCTCGCTGCGGGCGGCCGCACCATCGGCGTCGGTGCCGGGCAAATGAACCGCGTCGATTCCGTCCGCATCGCCGCAATGCGGGCTGAACGCTTCAGCCTTCCGGTAGAGGGCTCGGTGCTCGGTTCGGACGCCTTTTTCCCGTTCCGCGATAATGTTGACGAGGCCGCAAGAATGGGCGTCGCGGCGATAATTCAGCCGGGCGGCTCGGTCAAGGACGAAGAATCGATCGACGCCGCCAACGAACACGGCATTGTGATGGCATTCACCGGGGTCCGTCACTTTAAGCATTAGTGTTAAACATGTTTGTTAATGTTTTACTTTAACTTTTTCTTGACTGCCGCCTAATTGTGGGTTAATCTCTTCACATACAGGACAACTGAAGCAACGCCCGGAGGGTTTGCGTAAAGCAAACCTCCGGGTCTTTATTTTTTCCGCCGTTGCATCAGCCGGCCACTTGTGTCATATTTCCCGCTGAATCCGCCTCACAGATTGCCTCTCACCGAAAGTTCGCTCCTGCAAAACGTGGCCGCTCGGATGATCAAACCGTCGGCAATCTCGAACGTCCCTGTATTTGTTCGAACCGAAACACTTGGAGGCAACTAAAATGAAACTATTCACATTCATCATCGCCGCTTCGCTGGCTTTCCTCTCGGCATGCGGCGGCCCGGCCGCAAACACCGGCAACACTACGAACAACGCAAACGCCGGAAACGCAACGGCAGCCAAACCGGCGGCACCGACCAAGGAGGCCTTCCTTGAAATGGAGAAAAAAGCCTATGAAGCCTTTACCAAAGGCGATACCGCCCATTTCGACAAGATGCTTTCCGACAAGTTTGTTGGCTACAACGGCGGCAAGCGCTACGGCAAGGCTGATGAGATGAAGATGATCGGCTCGGTGAAGTGCGAGGCAAAGTCTTGGTCGCATGAGGATGCGCAGATGGCCAAGCTCAATGATGACGCTTACGTTATGGTCTATAAGAGCAACTTTGACGGAACCTGCACGATGGATGGCAAGACCGAGAAGGTCCCGAGCCCGACCCGTGCGGCGACCATTTGGGTCCGCGACGGCTCGGACTGGAAGGCAGCATTCCACGCTGAAACCCCGATAATCGACCCGAAGAATCCCCCAGCCCCTCCGCCTGCAGCCTCGGGTGAGAAGAAAGAGGAAGCTTCGGCGGATGCCGCGAAGCCGGCCGCCGGCCCGAACACCGATGCACTCAAGAAGATGCATCAGGGCGGTTGGGACGCCTGGAAGGCAAAAGACGCGAAGTGGTTCAACGACAACATGGCCGCAACCGCTTCGTTCGTCGATCCGATGGGCACGTACGTCGCCACCAAGGCCGACGCGATCAAGGTCTGGACCGAAACGATGAAGTGCGAGGGCGTGACGAAGGCCGAGATCACCGACGCTGTCGCGACCGCGATCTCGCCTACGGTCGAGATCCTGACGCTAAAAGGCGCCGCCGATGGCTCCTGCGACGGACAAAAGAACGGCCCGCTCTATCAATCTGCGGTCTATGTGAAGGAAGGCGATGCATGGAGGCTTGCCTTTATGTTCGAATCGCCGGCGATGTAAGCCGACCGCAAAACAAAACAAGAATGCCTGCGGTGCAAAACACGGCCGCGGGCATTTTTTATTTCACGAAAGCAGAGACTTCGATTCCCTGTCCGTCGGTTTCGAAAGTGATAGTTCCGCGGCTTCCGGTGGTCAGCGTTTCGGCTCCGGCCGCGTTCCAGCGTTCGACGACCTGCGGATCGGGGTGCCGGAACCTCGAACGCCGTCCGACCGGAATAACGGCGAACCGCGGTCGAACGCCACGGACGAACGCCTCGGTCGAGGACGTCCGGCTTCCGTGGTGCGGCACCTTGACGACGTCGGCGGCAAGATCGGCCCCGCTTTCGATCAAAAGCCGTTCGGCCTCGGCTTCGATGTCGCCGGTGAAAAGAAACCGCCGTTCGCCAACGGTCAGCATCAGCACCAAGGATCGGTCGTTTTCCGCCAAGCTTGGTGAGGCGTTCGCTGCCGGATAAAGAACGTCAACGCGAACTCCGCCGACCGTCATCGCTTCGCCATCCACGAGCCGCTCGGCCGCGACGCCGCGTTCGGCAAGGATCGCGTAAAGCATTTGCGATTCTTCGGTTTCGCCCTGAGCCTCGGCAAAATAAGCCCGGCCGACCGAAAAATTTCTTGCCACATCTATCAGGCCCTGCAGGTGGTCGCTGTCCGCGTGCGAAGCGACGATATGGTCCACGTGCGAAAGCCCGCGTTCCCAAAGAAACTCTGAAACCACCATCTCGCCGATCCGTGCCCTGTCCGGCTCAAAGTCCTCGTCGCCCTCCGCATCGGTTCGGTAATCGACTTGCCCGCCGGCATCTATCAGCATCGTCTCGCCGTTCGGAAATGTAATGAGGGCCGCATCGCCTTGCCCGACGTCGAGCAGATCGACCCGCAGCCTGCCATCCGGATCCGGAGCCGCGAAAGGCGTGAAGATGATCAAAGATGCGAGCCCCAGCATTATCAAGACGGCCGCCGCGACGAGCCCTCTTTTTGAGGTAATTCGCAGTTTTGCGTCAGGCTTGATACGGAAAGGGTCCCAGCGAAAAAGCATCACGGCGAGGGCGGCGACAGGGACAAGATAAAGGAAATAGATCGCGACGCCCGCTCCCGAATACACCGGCATCCGCATGCCGCCGAGCCCGACTCCGAGCACCGCCCGCGAGCCCCAGACCGCCGCTGCTGATGCCGCCTCGGCCGCGGCAACGAACGGCATCGCGAGAACATCGGCGATGCTCCCAAGCGATAGTGCCGGCACCGCCAGAATTCCCATCGCCGCGACCAGCCCGCCGGTCCAGATGTTCAGCACGATCCCCGCGACCGGTATCCGGTGAAAATAGACGGCCATCAACGGCAGCAGCCAAAGCTGCACCGATGCCGAAACTACGACCGCCTCGAAAACAAAACGCACCGTTGGGCGTATTCGCTCCCATACGCCGCCCGCCACGAGCGGCCGCTTGAAGAGCGATGTCCGCCAGACGTTCCGGCTGCTTTCGATCCGCCAGCCCGCATCGCTCCAGTAAAGAGCTTCACAAAACCGCCGTACAACGCCGGGCACCGAAGGCGGAAACGGCGTTTCCTGCGTTGGCCGCCAGCCGCCGATCGCCCTGAGCTTTTCGATCAGCGGAACGGCCGTCGCGATTATCCCGAAAACGCTGGCAAAGGTCAGCAGCAACGAGGGGTCGAAGACATCGCTCGGCCGCCAGGCGAGCAGCACGAGCGAGCAGGCACCGGCGGCATTGAGCATCGAGCCCGACTGCCCCATCGCCCGCCCAATGAGGACAAAGCTAAACATCAGTGCCGCTCGTGTGACCGGCTTTTCCATCCCGACGGCGAAGGAAAAGATCCAGATCGCCGGCAAAACGATCGTCGCCTGCCGCACCCGCGACCGGACGAACCGGCTCGTGAAATAAAGCAGCAGCCCGGCAATAAAGGTGATATGAAGGCCCGAGATGACGAGCACGTGAAACGTCCCACCCTCGCGGAAGATCTCCGCCGTTTCGCGGTCCAGAAAGTAACGGTCGCCGAACATCGCCGCGGCTAGTATCCCGGCCGTCTGGGGGCTGAAAAGCTCGGCCGTTCGCTCAATGGCCGCACCGCGTGCCGCAAGGACCGTGGCCGCGATGCCGCCGCCTTTCGCAACGCGTTCGATCAGTAGCGGGCTCTTGAGCGTACACGCCGCGTCGATGCCCTGCCGGTCGAGCAGTTCCGGCCGACGCGCGACGCCCGGATTCAAAAATCGCTCGTCGCGGTCGAGCCCGCATTCGATGATCACCTCGTCGCCCTGCCGGAGCCCGAGCGGTTCGAGGTCGCTGCGTGCCTCGTCCGAATCGACCGGAACGAACGCCCGAACATCGCCCTCGGTCGCCATTGCCTCGCCGCGGTGAGTCATCTCCGTCGCTGCAATTCGAAGCACCGCCGTTGAAGGCCCGACCTCGACCGCACGGACAAGCTGCCCGCGGACGGCGACCGGATCGGCCTGCGGTACGATGCCGAGGTCATAGATCGCCTTTACCCGCACCGCCGAAATCGACGCCGCCTCATAGATGTAGCCGAATGCTCCTGCCGAAACGAATGCTGCGAGAAGAAGAGCGGTCGCGGCCGAGCGCTCACGAAACGCGAAAGCGAGAGCGGCCAGCAGGACGCTCGCCGCCGCAAAATATAGCGGCCCTATCGCGGAAAAATTACCGCCCACCGCCGCCCCAAATGCGAACGCTGCCGCAAGCCAAAGGAGCGGATGTCGGGTAAAGCTTCGCGTGGGTGTGGGCTCTCGGTTAGTCAATTCTGATTAGGTGCCGGATCTCGCGGAAACGCTTGTCGCCGATGCCGCGAACGAGCATCAGGCTTTCCGGCCGGCGAAATGGGCCGTGCTCGCTTCGGTGGCGGATGATCTCCATCGCAAGCCCCTCGCCGATGTTCGGGATACGGCGGAGTTCGTCCCGGCCGGCAGTATTTATGTTAATGGTTTCGTGCGAGGGAGCGGCCGGTGCGGGCTCGAGTTTATATGCCGTTTCGGCGTTCATGCCGCTTTCAGCACAACCCGCAGCGAGCACCGCGATAAGCAGCAATGCGGTCTTCACTGTGGTTCTATAACGTCCGCTTTTCGATCCTGAAAACGACATTCTCCGGCGTGCTGAAACGATGTGCAAAATGCTAAAAGTCGCGATGTTACAAAGACTTGAACGATTTAACATCGCCGAAATCCGCCGCTTTTCCACAGATTGTGTGGAAAAGCTTCTTACGGCCTCTTCAATGCTCTCACCACAGAGAAATGTCGGACCTATCCAGGCCATCCTCAGCGTTCCCTGCGGTCTCCGCGTTCAAAACCCTTTTAACGCAGAGTCCGCTGAGAATTTCGCAGAGAGAGCAGAGATGCGTCACATCCCCTCTTTCATTTCCATCATTTCGGAAAGCTCTTCGAACGCCTTTGGCAGAACCGGGCGGGCACGTGCGGCACCGTCCATTTCGCCGACGTAGCCCCTCGCGACCATCGCATCGAGAATACCGGCTGCCCGGCCATAGCCGATCTTCAGATGCCGTTGCAGCAGCGACGTCGAACCCCGTTTTGCATTTACGACCACCTTCAGCGCATCCCAGAAAAGCGGGTCGGCAGTTGCGGGGTGTTCACCTGCCTCGGCCGCCATTTCCTCTTCGCTCTTCGTTACGGTGGGGTCATAAACAGGCGGGCCGTAGGTCTTAACGTGCTCGACGATCCGGGCGATCTCCTTTTCATCGACATATGCTCCGTGAACGCGGATGACCTGCGACGTCGCCGGCGGCAAGAAAAGCATATCGCCGCGGCCGAGGAGCGACTCGGCACCATTGCCGTCGATGATCGTCCGGCTATCGACCTTTGACGAAACGCGGAACGAGATGCGTGCCGGAAAGTTCGCCTTGATCAGCCCCGTAATAACGTCCACCGAAGGCCGCTGGGTCGCGAGCACGAGGTGAATGCCGACCGCTCGTGCCATCTGGGCAAGCCGCGTAATGTACGTCTCGACCTGCTTGCCGGCGACCATCATCAGGTCGGCAAGCTCGTCGATGATGATGACGATGTACGGCAGTTTCTCGTGCGGATTGCCGTCTTCGTCAAACTGCTTGGCCGCGTTTCGCCGCTTGGCCTCGGCGTTATAGCCCTCGATATTTCGGACCGCGTAGCCGGCCAGCCGCTTGTAGCGGTTCTCCATTTCGCGAACGGCCCATTGAAGCGCGTTCGCGGCCTCTTTGGGCTCGGTAATGATCGGATTCCGCAGATGCGGGATGTCGGCATAAAGCCCGAGCTCGAGCCGCTTCGGATCGACCATTATGAAGAGCACGTCCTCGGGCGTCGCCTTGTAAAGCATCGAAACGACGAGCGAATTCACCCCGACCGATTTTCCCGCACCTGTCGCACCGGCGATCAGCAGGTGCGGCATCTTTGCAAGATCGGTAACGTAATTCTCGCCCGATATGGTCTTGCCGAGTGCGATGGTCAGCGGCGATGTTGACTTCCGGAACTGCGGCGATTCGATAACGTCGCGGAGAAATATCGTTTCGCGATCCTGGTTCGGCACCTCGATGCCGACATGTGCCGTGCCCGGAATGCGGTCGATCCGGATCGATTCGGCCTCGAGCGCAAGGCAAAGATCGTCCGCAAGGTTCGTCACGCGTGCGTATTTGACGCCCGCATCCGGCTTGAACTGAAAGGTCGTTACGACCGGCCCCGGCGAATAGCGGCTGACCGTTCCGGCAACGTTGAACTCGCGTGATTTCTCGCCGATCAAAACGGCAAGGTCGCGAAGCCGTGCGTCGTTGTGTGCAATGCGTGGCGGCGCCGGATTGAGCAATTCAGAACTCGGCAGCGAATAGCCCTCTTTTCCGACGACCTTTTTCTCCTCCGGCTTCTCTTCCGCCTTTTTCTCTTCGGCAGGCTTCTGCTCCGCCTCATCAACGGCCTCGGCAGCCTCGATGCGTTCCTCGGTCTTCATCGCCCGCGTCTTCTTCGCCGGCTTCTCAACGATCGTTGCCGGGACCGGCTCGGCGATTATCGTGTCCGGTATCGGCACCGTCGGCGGTTCCGCGGCGATCGGATGTTCGCGAAGCTCGCGGCGCCGCTGTGCCCGCTCGAGTGCGGCATCGTGCCGCTGAACGCGCTTGAGCCGCCGCCGCTCGAACCACTCGCGAATTCGGGTCTTGAGGTTCTGTATCGGCAGTTCGAACGTCGAGACCAGCCATTCGATCGAAAAGTTTGAGATCAGCAGAAGCGAGGCGACGAGCATCGCGACGAGGACGATCAGCGTGCCGGTCGTCCCGATCAGCTTTGCCGCGAGGAACGGAAATGCCCCGCCGAGCACACCGCCATAGCTCGGCTCGATCATATAGCCGAGCCCCGAGACGGCCAGCACGATCATCGCATAGCCGATGCCGCGAGCGACCGTCGGCCGGAGGCCCACCGAGCGGAACAACCGCCAGGCGATAAAGACAAGCAGCGGCGGAAGGAAATAAGCCGTAAGCCCGACGGCACTGATCAAGATCGCGGAGAGATTCGCCCCGACCACGCCGATCCAATTCTGCGTCGGGCGGCCCTGGCCATGTCCGGTAGAAATGATCGAACGGTCGTCCGGGCTTCCGGTGACAAGGCTAAGAAAAACGAGCACGGCCAGGGCGACCAACCCAACGGCAACGACCTCATTAAGCCGCGAACGCTCCTGCGGCTTCGCCCCAAGCTTCTTAACGAGCGTCGAGCCGTCGGCGAGACAGTAGTTCATCTCGTCGTCGCCATATTCCTTTTTGCACGTCGGGCAGACCTTCATTTGCCGATTGCGCTAATCCGTAGTTGCCGGGCTCTTGATGCCCTTTTTGAAAAGCAGAAATTCCTTGATGAACTCGTCTATCGCCCCGTCGAGCACCGAATCGACATCGGTCACCTCGAACTTCGTCCGCGTGTCCTTCACGAGCCGATACGGATGCAGAACGTAGTTGCGTATCTGCGACCCGAATGAAATGTCCATCTTGGTCGATTCGAGTTCGGCTGCGTCCGACCGTCGCTTTTCGAGCTCGAGCTCGTAGAGCTTTGACCGCAGCACCTGCATCGCCACCATCCGGTTCTGGAGCTGCGACCGCTGATTCTGGCAGGTTACCACAATTCCGGTGGGCAAGTGAGTTATCCTCACGGCGCTGTCGGTGACATTTACGTGCTGGCCGCCGGCTCCGGACGAGCGGTAAGTATCGACGCGGAGGTCCTTGTCCTCGATGTTCACCTCGATGTTCTCGTCGATCTCCGGCGAGACGAACATCGAAGCGAACGAGGTCTCGCGGCTGCCGCCCGAATTGAACGGTGAAATGCGGACCAGCCGATGAACCCCCGCTTCGGCCGCGAGCAACCCATAGGCATAATCACCCTCAACCCGAAACGTCGCCGACTTGATCCCGGCTTCGCTTCCCGCCTGTTCGTCGAGCAACTCGACCTTGAAACCGCGCCGCTCCGCCCATCGGATATACATCCGGAGCAGCATCTGTGCAAAGTCCTGGGCATCCGTACCGCCGGCTCCGGCCTGGATCGAGCAGATCGCATTGTTCGCGTCGGTCTCGCCCGCGAGCAGGCTTTCGGTCTCGGCTGCGTTCACTTCGCGCTCGAGCCGCTCGATCAACTCGGCAAGCTCGCCCGCCGAGGCTTCGTCCGTCTCGGCAAATTCGAAAAGCACTTCCGCATCCGAAATGCCGGTCTCGAACGCTTCCTGCTGGCCGAGAGCTTTCTCCACGCGGCTCCGCTGCTGGACGGTCCGCTGGGCCGCGGCCTGGTCATCCCAAAAGCCCGGTGCCGAGATCCTCTCTTCTAATTCTGCTAGTTCTTTTTGCTTGGCGGGTGCGTCAAAGATACCTCCCGAGTTGGAGGACCTTCTCTTTAATCTCGTCGTATTTTGATCTTAGTTCCTGTAGTTCCATTATGTTCGCTTTCAAGCGTCTTGCCCGGCGGTCGAGGCTGTATTTTGTCCGATCCATAGCCGGTTTCCGTCCGGGTCGTCGAGCCGAAACTCGGTCAGCCCGTAAAAGGTCGTTTCGAGGTTCGGGATGTCGATCCCATTCGCGCGTACCTGAGCATGATAGCCTACGATGTCGCTCGGATAAAGATAGAGCACGCCGGTCCGCGGCATTCCCGGGTGCGGGTTGATCGATTGGTCGATCATCAGCCGGCACTCGCCGAACCTCAGCATCGCCCACCGCCATTCGTCATTGCGGTTCTCAACCTCGAACCCGAGCTTCCCGTAAAATTCGACGCTACGTGCGATATTCGCCACCGGCAGCATCGGAATAAGTCTTTCCATTTTCATGCTTTCTACCAGCTACCAGCGGAAGAGTGTCCGAGCATAAAACCGAATATCCGCTCGATCGTTAATGTGAAGATCAGAGTTTCAATTTCGAACCAGCTAGGCATAGGCGGGTAACATCGTCGACCCAGTCCTTATCCACCAAAAACGAACTCCCACCTATGTCCTCTCTCTTGGGAACGACGCCCGTTTTAAGATCAACTATCGCCTTAGACCTAGTCTTTGATCACGTCGAGTTTTTGTTGGAGGTCTGTAAGTTCCATTCACGATAGTTTAACGCAGAGGACGCAGAGCGGAATGACTATTCCCCGCAAAAATAATGTTTAGCAATGCGGTACGGATCTTCTTCAGAGGTGTAAACAACTCGTTGGTTGAGCTGTTTGTCTAAGTTAACGAACGGTCGGAAGGCCGTTCGGGTCATCTCGGAAAGATCTACTCTTTCGATGCCGCACTCCTCCCTCGAAGAGCTCGCTCGAACTGCCACAAATGCCGCCAGGTAAGCTGCAAGTGCCACGACGACTAACGCCAACGCCCGACTAAACCGTCGATCTTTTCCGTCCCCGAAACGCATATCCCATCAACCCAACGGTGATAATTGTACACAACCACGCGAACCAATCGCCGTATTTTACATAGAACGTCTGCGAGCCGTCGGAGGTTGCGAAGGTCCAGACCCGCGTGTCTTCCCGGTAAACGGGTGCCGGGTCGCGGACCTCGCCGCGTTCGTCGATGTATGCCGTAATGCCGACATTGGTCACCCGGAGCAGCGGCCGGTTCGTTTCCACCGCCCGGAAGACGGCGTTTGCCAGATGCTGCCGGAGCACCGGGGTCGGCCCGAGATATCCGTCATTGGTCATCTCGATCAGCGCATCGGCACCGCCGCGGACGTACTCACGCCCGAGTTGGCCGAAATGCGACTCGAAGCAGATCATCACACCCGCCTTTCCCGTGCCGATCGGCAAAAGCTCAAAGTCCTGCCCCTGCGAAAAGCTCCCGACAAATGCCGGGACGACCGAAGCCAGCGGCTCCGGCACGAACTCGCCGAACGGCACCAGATAGATCTTGTCGTATTGAGCGACCTCGCCGCCCTGCGGCCCGACCAGCACCGCTGAGTTAAAGAACTTCCCGTCGGCGTGGTTCGGTTCGGCCGAATTGAACAGCACCGAGACATTATTCCGCCGGGCAAAACCATCGATGAACTCCCGCGTCTCGCGGTCCGATTCGTACATAAAGTTCATCGGCGATTCGGGGAAGATAACAGTTGTCAGTTCTCGGTTGTCAGTTGTCAGTTTGCCGAGTTCTTCCTCCGCCATCCGCACATGCCGCTCCCGCAGCTCCTGCCACTTCTCATACGTCAGCCCGGACATCGGGACATTCGGCTGGATCGCAACGACCCTCGCTCCGATCCTTTGAGGGTTTTCCGAGTGTTCCAGAACCTCTTCACCGCTGCGGAATAGTTGGAATCCGAAAGCAACAACCAACCAAAGGAACAGAATCAAAACAGCTCGGTTCCACGTCTTATCCGAGATCCGCTGCCCCATATCCAATGGCTCAGGTCGATCCCCATGCCGGATCTTACTAATATTTGAGGCAACGACTGCAAAGTTTCGAATGTAGAATCGGTAGAGGAAGGCGACGATACCGGCAAAAACGCAGTTGAGTAAGACGACCAAGCCGCCAACGAGTAGAACCCCGCCATTGCTCGCCAAAGCAATGTTTGCTGAAAACGCCTGTGAATATCCGATCGCGTTCCAGTTGTTTCCCGTCAGCCAGTAACGCAGGAATTCTGTAAACACCCAAACGAACGGAGCGGCAAGCATTGCAACTGATCCGAACCGGCGAAGCAGCCGCGCCATGATCGCCGCAAATATCCCCGGAAATATTCCGACGATCATGCAAACGATCAGCAGCAGAAAGTAAGCGAGCAGCGGCGGGAAACCGGCGTAGGTGATCGGGGCAAACGTCAGCCACCAGCACGTCCCGAAAAAGAAGACGAGCCCGAAGATCCAACCGGCCGTGAACGCCCGCCGCGATGAACCCTTTTCCCGCTCCACCGCTCCCAGCAGCGGGATCAGAGCGATCCACGCCAGATACCAGAGCTCGAAGTCAGGAAACGCGAGCACAAGCAAAACGCCGCCTGCCGCCGCCAGCAGCAAGCTTCGCACGTCCGGAACCCAGCTCTTGATCCTCTTAAGCACTCAGCCGAGTTTAGCAAACTTCACTCTCCGGCAGAACTTTTCTTCTGGAATCTATTGAAATTCAACCTGAACAATTTCGTTCAAAGTGACGCGACGCCCTTCGTCACAAATCCAAATTTTGTCAGAGCCCGCGTGACAATTTTCGTCAACCCGCCCGAAAACGGCGATCGGCATCATTCAAATTGAAAAGCTTTCCGTCAAACCGCGCATCCTGCGGCCGCGAACACAATGAATCCCCAAGGATTTCCAGCACTTTCCGGAAAAGCCCTTTATTTTTCGAAGGTTATCGTGATTTAAAAGAGGGTGAGCCCGGCGTTTCGGCCGGGCTCATATAGGAAGGACAACTGAAGGAACGCTCGGAAGGGTTTCAAGCACAGTGGCAAACCGCGCTCGGAGAAGAGATGGCGGCGGGGTCTTGATCAATTCAATCAAGCTAGCCGCTGTTCTTCTATGCACTCTGCGTGCCACAACCTTCAATTTGACCTATTTTCGTTCCCGTCAATTTGCCCGATTTACCTAACCTGTTCATTTGCAGCTATTTAACGAGGCGGCAAATCATTCAAAAAGCTCTGCATCCGGCGATCCGGCCGAATGCGGCCGCGTTCAGCCTTTGCACTATTTGGAACACCGCTCCGCAAGCCTCTG
>CAZGLZ010000088.1:0-15203 GCA_964526245.1 uncultured Chloracidobacterium sp.
TGCAATGCGTCCATGTAAACGAATAGATAGAAGCTCTCAAGCCCCCGGTCCTGCCACGCCTTCGCCTCGTCGATCACCTCGTCCGTCACCGCCGAGATCAGCCCCGGCGATACCTCTCAACTACCTCTCTTATCATCTCTTCGTCTTGTTTCATCTGTTCCCATTTACCTGTAAACCCATTTCGGCACAAGACAGTCTCTGTAAAATGAAAACATTGGGAGCTTCAAGATCCAGATCCCAAACCCCGAATTGTCCAAAGAGGATTAGGATATGGAATCTGGAATTTGGAATTACGGATGGCCTACTTCTTGAAATCGAAGACGATATTGGCAAATGCCTTTACACCGACGTCGAGCCGGCTGTCGTCGATGATGAAGTCTGGCGTGTGGTGCGGCGCGGCGTCCTTCGGGTCCTTGCCGGCCGGCATTCCACCGACGGTGAAGTAGAATCCCGGAGTCTTCGCATGAAAGAACGAGAAATCCTCCGCTCCCGTGACCCACTCGCCGAGCACGACGTTCTCGCGGCCGGCGGCCTTGTGGAGCGAGGGCAGCATCATCTCGACCAACTCCGGCGTGTTGTAAGTGACCGGTGCCTTGCGGTCGATCTTGACCTCGACGGTCGCACCCATGCTTTCGGCGATGCTGGTCGCCGTCCGGCGGATGCGTTCGTGGACGTCCGTTTGCATCATGCTGTCGAGCGTGCGAATGGTGCCGGCCATGACGAGGTCCTCGGGAATGATATTCTCGCGGACGCCGCCGCTGATGCGGCCTACGGTTATAACGACCGGAGCCTTTGGCAGGTTCGATTGCCGGGCGACGATCATCTGCAGCCCGGTGTAGATCTGCGTTGCGACGGCGATCGGGTCAATGCCGGCCCAGGGGTATGCGCCGTGGGTCTGCTTCCCGCGGACCTTGATCTCGAACCAATCACTGGCCGCCATGATCGAGCCAGGCTTGTACTTGATCGTCCCGACCGGCGTCTGCGAATTGATATGAATGCCGAAGATGGCGTCGATCTTCGGATTGTCCATCACGCCCTCTTTCACCATCAGCTCGGCACCGCCCTCTTCGCCCGCGGGCGGGCCTTCCTCGGCGGGCTGAAAGATGAAGACGACCGTGCCCTTGATCTTGTCCCGCATTCCAGCGAGCACCTCGGCAGCCCCCATCAGCATCGCGACGTGCGTATCGTGGCCGCAGGCGTGCATAACGCCGACGGTCTGTCCATTGTATTCACCGGTGGCCCGCGAGCGGTACGGCAGGTCGTTGCGTTCGGTCACCGGAAGCGCGTCCATATCGGCCCGAAGCCCGATGACCGGCCCGGGCTGCGAGCCCTTGAGAATGCCGACAACGCCCGTCTTCGCCACGCCGGTGCGGACCTCGATCCCAAGACGCCGCAGGTGGTCCTCAACGTACTTCGCGGTCTTGAACTCGCGATTGCCGAGCTCGGGGTTCTGGTGAATGTGGCGGCGCCACTCGATCACCTTCGGCATCAACTTCGCCGCCGCGGCATCGATCTCGCGGCTCATGTCATTGGAAAAGACGGGTGTGCAGAGCAAGCCCACCGAAAGGATGGATACAAGAAGTTTTTTCATGAGCGATCTCCGAGTTGCGGGAAGTGCCCTTATTGTATTCGAACGCATGGAATTCGCAAATCGATACGGTTATGGCTTGATGTTGAGCACGCCGGCGAGCTCAACCAAAACACGCGAGAGCGGCTTACCGAGGTCCTGCGGAACACTGGTATTGACCTGAACGGCGACGGCGATCTTGTGCTCGGGGAAATACATCATGTCGGTCATATAACCCGGAAAGAAACCGCTGTGACCCCAAGTAATACCAGCGGGCGTCGGGCGAATGATCGCCCCAAGTCCGTATTTTACATTCGTGCCGAGCTTTGCCGGGACGCCATCTACCATCATCGGCACGAGCGAAGCGTCAAAGGCCTTGCCTTCGTACATCATCTTTGCCCAGCGGGCGAGGTCCTCGCCGGTCGATGCCCAACCGCCGCCAGTCCATTCAAGCTGCGGATTGACGATGAACTTACCGTTCTCGATCATTCGGTCGCGACCGCCAAAGGGATTGTTCGGGCCGGCATAGCCCTGCACGACGTTCTTAAGTTTCGGCCCATCCTGCGGAATCGTGTTGGAGAGCTTCAGCGGCTTGATGAACCGCCGCTTCGCATTGGCGTAAAAATCCTTGCCGGTCACCCGCTCGAGGATCATTCCGAGAACGATGTAGTTAGTATCGGAATACTCCCAACCCTGGCCGGCAGCAAACGGCGGCTTTTCCTCAAAGAGGTAAGCGAGTCTTTCCTCTGGAGTCCAGAATTTATGAGGATTAGCGGTGAGAAAGTCGGTGAACTCCTTCTTGAATTCGTAGCGGACGAGCCCGCTCGTGTGGTTAAGGAGTTGGCGGACCGTGATGTCGCGTGCATTGGGCAGTCGAGCGAACCAAGGCTCTTTGCCAAGATACTTCTCGATCTTGTCATCAAGCCCGAGCTTCCCGTCCTTTACGAGCTGCAATGCGAGCGCCGCGGCGAATGTCTTGCCCGTGCTGCCGGCCGGCATCCGGTCATCAGGCCGCATTGGCCTTTTCGATTCGCGATCAGAAACGCCGACCGCGAGCCCGAACGAAGTGCCGTCAGCAAGAACAACGCCAAGCGTCGCCCCCGGAAATTTGCCCACTTTGTGCCACTCATCGAGCTTCGACTGTATCTCTTGCTTTACATCGCGAGCCGGTACCGCGCTCGTCTGGGCCGCGACCGAAGCCGGGATGATCGTCAACACGAAAAAGACGGCGATGGTTGTAGCCAAACGACGCGTCATCGCTACTTTTGCAGCCCCCATTTTTTCGGATCGGGCTTCATCGCCTTCTCCTTTTCGGTGCAGGCGCCCGGATCGATGGTAGATGCTCCGTTCGCGATCTTCCATACACCCTCGACCTTCACAAGATTGAATTGGTTCACGCCGCAATGAGAAAGCCTTTCGCCAACAAAGAACACATAGCGGCCATAGACCATCGCATAGTCGCCCTCGACCTCGACCTGCGGTGCGTACATTTCTTCGCGAAGGTTGGCTTCCTTATTGGTAAACATTTTCGAGAACGCCTCGCCGGTTATCACCTCGACCCGAGAACTTCCATCACGCAGCTTCCGGATGGCGACAAGCTGATTCTCCGGTGTGCCGAGTGCGAGAATTCCTGCCGGGTTTGCCGCAGCCATCTCAGCGAAGAGCTTTTCGACGACCGCGAGCGGAGCCGCCTTTTCCGCTGGCATCTGCCCGGTTGCCGGCAAGGCAAAGATCAAGGTTGCAAACAAGAAACATATGACTGCTTTCATAAAAATCTACCTCGGTTCAAGTTTTTCGGTTCTTTACAAATGTGTCAGATCCCGCGAGCGGGAAGGGTGCAGCTATTTACTTTGCCTCCGATCGCGTTAGCTCTGACGCTCGATACCGAGCTGCTTCATCTTTGCGCTCAGGGTGCTATTACGCAGATTGAGCAGCTTCGCGGCTCGATTCTGCCGCCCACCTGTCAATTCAAGTGCGGACCTGATCAATTCTCGCTCGTAATGTGCGACCGTTTCGTAAAAATCGACGCCCTTTTCAGGGTCGATCTGGACGCGGTGATTGCCGCGTGTTTCAGTGAGGAGCGAACGCACAATGGTCTTCAAGCCCCTCAGGTTTGCGGAATTGATGTTTCGGCGCCGTATGCCGGCCACTCGGGTTGCCATATTCAAAACTCCTTCGAGGCAATCCTCGTTCTTAATCGGAAAAGGCGTTTGAAGGCAATTATAATTTCAATATTGCCGAAGAGGTCCTGCCTTCGCCTATATCCCCGTCACGGCAATGCCGTCGGGCACCTTGCCCGTCTCGACCCGGCCCGTGACCTCGCCGGTCTCAAGGTTGACCCTCAATACAACATCGGGCTGCACCGCAGTTATAAATGCCGTTTTGCCGTCTTTGGAGAACGCGACTCCGAGCGGCGTGCTTTCGAGCTTGATTCGTCGAACCTCTTTTCGAGAGGAAGCATCGACAAGAACGATCTCCTTGGTCTGCAGTATCGTGTTCAAAACAAACTTCCCGTCCGGGGTAAATCGAACACGATACGGCCTTCCGCCAAGCGGGAGTTTTGCAACCGACTTTGCTGTCGCGGTATCGATGATCTCGGCAGCGTTCTCTGCATTGAGCCCGATCCAAACCTCTTTACCGTCGGGCGAGAGATCGATCGCTTCGGGCTGTTTTCCGACCGCAATCTGTGTGATGGTCGAACCCGCTGGAGGCACGTTTTGGAATCGAAACATCGTAACTGTGTCCGACCCTATATTCGCTGTGTAGAAGGCTTTTTGGTCCGAGCTCCCGGCGATCATGTGCGAAGCGTTCTGTCCCGTGCCCATTATCCAATCGACCCTATTCGTCGCCGGATCATATCGTGCGATCGCCCGGTTAACCTCGGCAGTAAAATAGAGCTTACCGCCAATGAGCTGAATGCCGTGCGGCCTGAGCAGCGGGCCGAGATCGACGCGCCGGAGTTCTTTAGCCGAGGCGATGTCGATGATCGAAAGCGTATTCCCCGGGGTTTGCGCTCCGTAGTTCGCGACGAAGGCGGTTTTGCCATCATCAGAAATTACGACCTCGTGCGGGCCTTCGCCGACCGGAACGCGCTCGGTAACTTTCATCGACGCCGGATCAACAATCGCGAGATCGTTGTCATTCTTGTTGAGAACGACGATCGCCGGTTTGGCTTGCCCGAAAACTTCGAACATGCCCGAAAAAATGACAATTGAGACGAGAACAAGGAGACCGGAGGTTGTTGATTTTACACGCATAAGACCAATTGTGACTGAATTACGCAATCGGTCAGCGAAAGGTTTCAGACTCCTAGGAGGGTTCGACAGAACGCCCGAGCCTCAGGGGCTTACATTGGAATTGCAGCCGGAAGATCGGGTACTTTTCAACTTGTTAAGGTTGATCGTCGGTCAGCCTTTCTTCAAGGAGCCGCGTCGAAACGGTCAGGAAATCGTGAGCGGTAATCATCCCGACGAGTTTGCCGTTCTTGCATACGGGAAGACACCCGATCCCTCGCTCACGCATAAGATAGAGCGCATCAAGGGTAGGCGTTTCAGGAGATATGGTCAAAAGGTCGCGCTTCATCACGTCGGCCACAACCATTTCATCGGCCGATCGAGCCCGGTTCGACGCAAGCATCGCGATCAGGTCGCGGTGCGAGACGAGCCCAACAAGATGACCATGGTCATCCTCCACCGGCACATGGCGGACGTGGCGCCACTCCATCAGGCTCGCTGCGAGGTCAATAACATCGCTGGGCCTGACCGTAAAAAGGTCGCGAGACATGAATTGTTCGGCCGTGCGAAAGTTGTCGATCCAATCGGATCTTTTCTCGATAGTGGCCAAGGGCCATTCATGGACAGGTATGTTTTGTTCCTGATTCCTGATCATCGCGGCGACGAGCGTCCGCATCCGTACATTTGGCTTTGCCGCCGGGTCCATGTTCGAAAGCGAATCAAGGGTCCACCGGGCGCCATTCGTTTCGTGTCGAACGCGAGCTTCGAGCGTCCCGAGATAGCGGTCAATATCGGCATCATCGATCTTGGCGACCTCGAGGCCCCTACGAGCGAGCGGCAAGAGCTCGTCAACTATCAGTTGCGGAACCGCATACGAGCGGCCGTCGAGCCACGTAATCTGAGATCGAAGCCCGTATCGGGCAACTGTAAAGAAGTTCGTCTTTGCTTCATCAAAGCGCATGCGTTCGCGAACATCACCAAATTCAGTCGGCAGAGCCGTCATAAGGCCGAGGAAGAACGCGGCATTTGCAACTTCGTCGAGCACTGTAGGACCGGCCGGCAAGTATCGAGCTTCGATCCGGAGGCTCGGGCGGCCATCCAAAATACCGTAGCAAGGGCGGTTCCATCGCCAGACCGTCCCGTTATGCATCCGCCACGCTTTGAGCTCGGGGGTGCCGCCGCGGCGATACGTATCCAGCGAATTTTCCTCGATCTCACGGGTGAGGATTATCCGGAATCGGGCAACGTCCTCGTGAAAGATCTCGGCGATCGATCCATCGACCCATTTCCGGCCGAATGTCACGCGGGCGGGGCGGCTTCGGCCCTGATGGACGGGGGAGCGTTCGTCAACGGCATGCTGAAACAGAGCAAGGCGCGTTTCATGCCACAGCCGGTGGCCGAGTAGAACCGGCGAATTGACCGCCGCAGCAAGGACCGGCGCCGAGATTGCCTGTGCCCAGTTATACGAGTTGGCAAAGTCCTCAATACTTGGCTGAAGGTGTATCTGAAAACTGGTGTTGCAAAATTCAAGAAACGTGTCCTGATGGTGGAGGCGGATCTCATCGAGCCCTTTAATGTGAACTACCCGTTCTTCGCCATGGAGGGCTGTGAGAACCTTGTTCAACTGAGCGTAACGCGGCCCGGGCGTTAGGTTCTTTTCGACCAGATCTGATTCCTGGATAGTCGGCAAAATACCACATAGAACAACATCCCCGCGGCGTCCAGCTATGTGCGACCTCACTTCACTGACGATCTCAGAGATCTCAGCCTCCAATCGGCTAAGGCAGTCGCCCTTTAACTCGAGCGGCGTCAAATTCGCCTCCAGATTGAACTGGCCGATCTCGGTCGTAAGCCTTTCATCACCTGCCTCGGAGATCAACTGTGTGGAGTACGGTATCGGGTGCATTGCCGAATCGACAAGAAACATCTCCTGTTCGGCACCGATCCGACTGATCCCCGTTTCGAACTTGCCTGCAGCCATCATCTGCTCGAGGACATGAAGGTCGCAAAGCACAGCCTTTGTGAACTCACGCAGGTGGGCCTCGTCTGCATCGGTGTGAACTGTATGTTCTCCCATGTTCTTTTTCTCCGCTTAGTACAAAGTTCAGGCCTTTTCCTTGAATGGGCTTTCGATGTCGTGCTTACGGCGGCTTACCGTCAGGCTTTCACCGGTCCAACGGAGTTTTCGGAAACCGAGCAGGTGAAATACCTGAAGCGGAAAGAACCGTGCGACAGCCGTATCTACCCGAAGTACCTCGCGCCCCCTGTCAGTCGGGTGCACACCGGGCAGGATATGCATCAGATCGGCTATCCGCATTCGCCGGAGCAATGCCGAAAGCCAAAGCCAGAACGGCCGGATACGCCTGCCAATAAAAAATCCGTCCTCACCGAGCTTCTGGTAGAGCGGCATCAGGATCAGTCCTTCCTCGCGGGCACGAACCGGCCCACTTCGGTCGTCGGCAAGATGCTCATTCTTCCTGATCCTCTGAAAATTCTCGTAACCGGGATGCATCGTAAAGCCGTCCTCTTCAGTGATCGCATGACGGTAACGAACTTCGAGTATTTCCGGCGTTCCCGTGGCGTTTTTCACGACCTGCGCGTGATAATCCGCATCGGGGAGATCTTTCCAAGCGATGATTCCCGCACGTTCCATTGCCAGCCAAACTAAAGATTCATGAGTACTTACGGTCGATTCAGCATAATGCTGGCCGCCCTCAAACCCCATCGTTACAGCACCGATGTTGTTAAGATATTCAAGCAGCGTTCCCTCCAACTGTTCTTCGATGCCAAGCAGGATCGTTACCGGCAGTCCGGTAGCGAATCGGCGGTTCCGCATCGTGTCGCCAACGGTTGCAAATGGCACGCCCTCGGCTGATGTTGAATGAAGGTCAATTGCATAGACTTCGCCACACGCTGACTCAATTACCGGCAAAAGTACCGCCAACAACTCTCGCTGCTCGCGATCTTCAGAAAACTGCGGAGGAAGCTGAGAATCTGGAGCGTTTCGCGTCACGTTGGCGTCGGCCCAGTGTCGATTCAGGTCGCTATCAACAAACCGGACGCCTTTTCGCAGGGCTCGCGTGTTTCCAGCGATAAGAAAAACGCGGCCGCAAAGACGCAGATCGGAATCCTTGATCCGTTCGGCTACCCGCTGCACGGCCCGAACCCCCGCCGACTCGTTGCCGTGAATGCCGCCAAACACCATAAGGGTCGGACCGACATTTTCCGCGCCAAAGGATGCAACAAGATGTTCACCTTCGGCGATGAATTCCGCTGTCTTGGTTATAGAGTCCACCGTTCTGCTATACTCCTCTGCAAATATCGAACCGCAAGATTTATGGCCGTATCCGACATACTGACCGGAACCGTAAAGGGCCCGGGCCAATTGCCTCAAGAATACACATTCATCACCCGCGACAATAGCCGCGTCAGGATAGGTGAATTCGTTTATTACGAGGCCGTGGCCGAAGCGGAATCACGCCGGATCATCGGAACGGTCAAATCTCGAAAGCTTATCCGCGGCCTTCCTGATGATTTCCTGTCGGAGCCCGGAATACCGCCGGCGGAGGTTGCCGAGATACTCGGCATCGACCCCAACCCCGAGGTTTACGAGATCACTGTCGAGACGATCGGCTACTTTAGCCCGAAGCTTGGTGATTTCGTTAATCCGCGTATTCCTCCAAACCCCGGAGATGCGATTAGCCTGGCATCGGCGGAAACGCTTGCTTCGGTCCTCAGTCCTCGCCAGGAAGGCGAGGCCGGCTCGGCCCATATCGGCTCGCTGTTGACACGTGACGCAGGCGAGGTTCCGATCGTTCTCTCCGTCAAAGATGTGGTCTCGACCCATGTGGCGATTCTCGCATCAACAGGCTCGGGAAAATCTTACACGGCGGGTGTCCTAGTAGAGGAAATGCTGCGTCCCTATAACCGAGCGGCGGTACTCATTGTTGACCCGCACGGCGAGTACCAAACGATGGCTCCGATCCAGGGCGACCCTCAATTCACCGGTGAAGACGGTTATCGGCCCGAGGTAAAGATCTTCACCCCGGAACGGATAAAAGTACGATTTTCATCTCTAACAGAAGGCGACATAAGGTATCTGCTGCCGGACGGAACCTCCGATAAGATGCTTCACTTTCTCCGGCAGGCATATCGCTCGCTCCAGGAAAAGCTCAGGGCCGAGGGGCGAAAAGAGTATCTTTACAACTACTTCGATCTTCGGGATGAAGTGCAGCGGCAGCAATACGGCAAGGACGAACGAGACGCAGGCGATGGCGGTAACGTCTCATCGATCCAAGGCCTTCTTTGGCGGCTCGACTCGCGTTTCGATCAGGCCGACAGCATTTTCCACGCTCATGAACATATCGAGCTTGGCGATCTTTACCGGCCAGGCCGCATCACCATTCTCGACCTTTCCGACATCGAACAAAGTCTTCAGCAAGTGATAGTGGGAACTCTTCTTAGAAGGGTCAACAAGGCGCGCGAACAGACCGTTCGTGGGCACACGACATCGGGTGAGAACTTACTCGATTATCCGGTGTTTACTCTACTTGAAGAGGCCCATCGATTCGCCCCGGCCGGTTCCAATGTTGTCTCGACGAACGTGCTAAAACAGATCTTGAGCGAAGGTCGAAAATTTGGCGTAGGGATAGGGTTGATAACGCAGCGGCCGGGAAAGCTCGATCAGGACGTTCTATCGCAATGCATGACGCAGATCATCATGCGGATCGTCAATCCCATCGACCAGCAGACGATCGCGCAGTCGGTTGAAGGAGCAGGAAGGGCAATGCTCGCCGAACTTCCGGCGTTGACGAAAGGCCAGGCGATCATTTCGGGCGTCGGAATAAATACACCGGTCATGTGCCGCATCCGCCCGCGCTTAACGACCCATGGCGGCGAGACTTTCGATGCGCCTGCTCAATGGCTGAAATGGCACAACGAAGGACAGGCAAAACGCGACCAGGACTCGGCACCTTACCTTAAGCCTGATCCGGACAAAAAGCCTGAGAAACTGGGAAGAATCCGAATCTGAGGAGCGTCATTTCGCCCCGATCCGGTACATCTCCTGCCCTTCCGGGCCGGCGAGATCCTTGCGAACCAATAGCATAAGCTCGACGCCAGGCCTGAGTGGATATGACGCGTAATATGCGTAGTTCGCAGAGTAACGGCGAATGGCCTCGGCATCCTGCTCACCCTTCTTTGCGACTATCATTTCAGCGGTCCTGGTGTCGAAGAACTTGCCGTGGAAGATCGCCTTCGGGTAATCGCGAAGATACCAAACCAGCGGCCAGTAATCCGGCGAGACAACCTCGACGGCCGTCTCGCTTCCCATTCCGCTCACCACAGCAAACCGCTCGATATCAGCGACCATGTCAAGAAACTCTCGGCGCGTGTGAGCATAAACATAGGGGACTTTTTCGGCGTCGTAGTCAACGAAATTTACGTCGTATGTTTGGTACCCGAGTATCGCAAACGATGCGCCGGCAAGGACAATAGCCGCGATCCGGCCGAGCGACCCCATCGAGCAGGCCAGTTCATTTATTGCGTAGCCGCCGATGATACACGCCGGCAATAGAAATGAAAGCGCAAGCCAGGGCGTCTTGTAAGGAATGATCGTGTAAGCAAGAAACAGCCCGAGCGTCCAAAGTCCGGCGAACATCGCAAACCGATGGCGTGCCTTAAAGAACGCGATCGCTGTTCCGATCGCCGAAAGGAGAACGATCGGCGATTCGACCTTCATTGCCCAATTGAGATAAGCGAGAAGCCCGTTATCCGTATGGTCGCGGCTCCCGGTCTTGGTCCATATCGCATACGCCTCGAAAGCTTTGCTGACGCCCTCCGGATATGTAAAGAATGACGAGAAGAAAAGGACAAATATGTAAATGAACGCAAGTGCCGAAGCAATAATAACGAGCCAGAGGTCGATGCCCGAGCCAAGAGCTTCGCGAAAGTTTGTCCAATTAAGTTCGGGGTCGTCGAGTTCATCTTTGCCGCCGCTTACCAACTTTCCCGCCAGCATGCGTCGCCACAGCCAGACGAAAAAGACAGCGATCAGCATCGTCCCGAGGGTGATGAAGGCTGTCTCTTTGGTCGCGAAGAAGAGTGCAGCGGACGCTGACGCGATAAGAAGATAGATCGGCCTGCCATCCTGCCAAACCATGAGCATCCGAATTACAAAAGCGACCAGGACGGCTTCTACCGCGAATACAGCAATGGCAATGTAAGTCAATCTTTCCGGATCACCTGCGGAGATCGACTTGGCGAGATTCAGCGTCGTCGGAAAAAAGGAGACAAGCAGAAGCAGGGCCATCCACCCGATGGCAAAGGGCCCGGCCTTTCTTCGCTCGATAAAGAACACTATCGAAACAACGATCGCGAGACTCAGAAAAACAAAAAAGATCTCGTGAATAAAGTACCGTGAGATGAAGACCATCCCCGGCGAGAGAGCAAGCATCGCAGCGGCTGTCAGGGCTCCAATCCGCCCAATGTATCGCTTCAAAAACAACGCAAGAACAACTATGAGGACGCCCCAGATGGCAACGCTCCACCGAACCGTTACGGTATCAAGTCCGCCAAGAAGTTTCGTAAATGCGAGCGAAATGTAATAGAGGGTCGGGCCGTGGTAGTTTTCGGGGTCGTACTTGTAAACTCCGTCGCGATAAAGATTCGTCAGGAACCATCCGTTAACGCCCTCATCGTGGTGAAATGGCTTCAGGGCAAGCCAATAAAAACGCAGAAATGCGGCGAGGGCCGTCACCGCGACACAACCAAGCAGCCACGTGGCATCGGATCCAAAGCCTCCTCTTTCTACACCTTTCGTTTCTTCGATCGACATTCGTTCAGCTAGCTCTTGTTTATTCCGCGACCTTGTAAACGCGATATTGTCCCGATTCCGCTATAACCGGGAAGCGGGTAAAGAACCGCTCGTTCGGCGAGAGTGTGTTCCTTTCTTCCGCCGAAATCAGCACGTGGGTGATCCCGTGCTTTCTCAACAATTCTTCGGCCTGCGGACTGCCGCGATAGATCGTCTTGAGGTCCTCTTCGCGTGGCTTGTAGTCAATGCCGTGCGAGCCAAGATGTCCGGCATAACGCATGAATGACGAACGGCCACTCAAGACTACTGCCGAGTTATATGTCGGAGCATTCAGCACCATCGAATCCGGCGGAGTCGAGGCCCGGATGCGATTCGCAACCGTAACAGCGTCCGGTTCGAAGACACGATAATTGATCTGTCCGGAGAGAGTTCGCCAAACATCGAGCCCGCCGCTCATTGTAAGCACCAAAACCGCAGCTGCCGCAACGGCCTTCCAGCCTGCCAAACGCCGCCAGAGCCGAGCAACCGCGAGTGCAACAAACGGCAGCGACATCACGTACCAATAGATCAGTATCTTGATGTTGTCCCATTCCCACGGTGCGAACTTGAATACATTTGAGACAACAAAAAGAACCGCAAAGGGAATGTAGAAAAGAAGCAGCGAGGGACTTGCCTTGACCGCAGCAGCCTCTGCCTCTCGTTCGGCTTTGGTCAAATTCTTTTTCGGTCCTGTATCTTTGCTGACTGAGCGTGAGCAATTCCAAACCAGATAGATACCAGCGGCCAAAAGCGGAAAGACCAACCCGGTATTCTTTAGCCAGAACCAAAGAAAATAATCGTCCCGTTTGTCCCAGCCGAAATGGAAACCGATGAACTCTGAGGTTCGTGTCGCGCTTCCGGTCATCGTCCAAGCAAGAAGCGGTATCGCGACGATCGCCGTCCCTAGTGCAAAAGAGACATACTCCGGCCAGCGTTTCCGCCTCATCCAAAGCACAAACACGCCAACGACAAACAAAACCGCAAGGCTGTGAACGTGGATCAACGGAAGCATTCCCGCGATTAGGCCAGTAACGAAATACGGTAGAAATGCGAAATAATTGGCCCTCGGCTCCTTTACAACTTCGTCGCGATCCGGCTTCGAGAAAGCGTGCCACAGCAGGCCTATCGCGATCAACGCGATCGGCATTCCGAGCAAGAGGCTTCGCTGCGTCAGGAAAAGCGTAGTCAGCGAATTGCCCCAGCGGAACTGGTCGCCGATGGTGTAGTCCTTAGGTAGATTCCAGAGAAGCTCAAAAAGGCCTTTTGTCTGGCCAAGGTAGTCACCAAAAAAGACAACGAACCCAAGACCGCCGCTGAGGAACAGCAGAACAGGAGCAAGCTTTGCCGCCAAACGATCGTTGACGAGTTTCAGTACCAACCGCTCTAGAACGACAAGCAGCGAGAATGCCCACCCGACATTTTTTACCAGCATCGCTTCGCGAACGCCGACGCCAAGCTTCATGAACATCGCCGTCGTGAGATCGGCGAGAAACGGATAGGTAAACTTCACCCCGGCAAAGTTCGGGTTGTCTGGCGGAAAACTCGCACCCTCAGTGAAGGCATATATCGCACCGAGGTGAAACGGTAGATCGCCGAGATTGTTCGAACCGCCCGTGAAGATTCCTTGGTCGTTGATGATGATCGCCCGGTCGAAAAAGAGAACCAGCAGGCCGAGAGACACCGCGTAATACAAGAACCGAAGGAACTTTACCCCGGTCCCGCCCTGCAGCTTGCCGCGGGCAAGCACGCGGTCGCGGTCAAAGGCTTTGCGGCAACCTTGATTAAGCAACAGAAGCAGCGGCACGAGCGTTATAAGAAGAGCAAAGGCCGCTGTCGCCGGTGTTATTGCCATTGCGAACCCGAGTAGAAAACCTGAAAACCCGAAGATCGCGGAACCAATTACGCACCCCGCTGCGAGCCGCCACAGCAACGGCTCGTCATCCTCGATCAGGTATGTGAGGGCCGCACCGCCGAGGGTGATCACGAAAAGAATTATGAGGCCAAGGATCATTGCAAAGGCTTTGGAAAACTGAGGTTTAAAGTAACCGATTATCGCTTCCCGGTAAAACTTGCCGTAGCTGCCACGCAAGGGCTAGAATCCGCCATCGAAATCCACTATAATTCCTTCGAATTTCATAAGTGATCCCAATGGCTCTCAGAGGCTTCAAAAATATGCTGCGTACGCTACCTGCATCGTTCCTGATCGTTCTTGCCGTGGCCGCATTGATCGCGTCGGCCCAGGATTCTCCGTTCAACCAGCTTGAGATATTTTCGACACTTTCAAAGCCCTCGGCCCGGGAACCGAGTAGGGAAAGTCACCTCATCCGCGGCGTTCGGTCACTTGGCGGCCGCTCGGCATTGGCTTACACAGACCGCACCATTTTCCGCACTGAAGATGGCGGCCAAAACTGGCAAGTATTGCCGCTTACTCTTAGAAACACGGAACGAATAGCATCGGTCAACATTGACGCAGGCCGCTTCCTTGCGGTTATCGGCAATGATTCTGAAATGTTGCTTGTCGAATCGGTCGATGGCGGCCGCACTTGGTCAACTGCTCGGCTCGGCCTGCCGAGCTTTGAGGACATGGAAGCCGATCCGGCTTCTGCGAAACTCTCGCTTGCGGGCGGGTCAATGATGCTCAGCTTTCGGTTGCAGACCTCATCGAACTTCGTGGGCATTGCAGAATATCGTTCAGACGATGACGGCCGTACGTGGGAGTTGACCCGTCGGGAGATCGATCTCCGTCGTGATGATTCGACTGAAGGCAAAATTACCGATGGGCCTTGGACGCTCGAAAGTATCGGCGAATGTCTCGGTTTCAAAGCCGGCTGCTATCAACGGTCGGTGTTGAAATTCGCCGGTAGCGAAGCGGTACCGGAAGCGTTGAAGGTACAAACCGACGTTGCCCGCGATAAGGCTCTGGCGGAGGCAAGAGACACTCCCAAATTTTTCGCCGGTTCAACAGGACCGAACCGCATCAGCCTAAACCGCGGTTTTGATAAGTGCACGGCTGGCACGGTCCAGCAGATGCAGACCTGGTGGGACACCTCGTGGTTCCACGATGCCAATATCTACATGAGCGGCCGCAACCGCGGGTGCTCGCAGCCGCAGTTGACCGCGCAATGGGTCCAGCAGGTAAAGGCGATGGGCTGGGGATTGATCCCGACCATCGTTGGTTACCAATCGCCCTGTATCGCCAGCACAACGTTTACGCGGCCGCGATTCAGCCTTGACCCGGTGGTTGCCGAAACCCAGGGACGCGAAGAAGCGGGGATCGCGGTGACCGACGCCGGCAATCTGGGACTCGTGCCGGGCACGATCCTTTACTACGACATGGAACGCTACGACGAGACGGCACAGACGCCCGGCTGCCGCATCGCCTCGACCGCATTCCTGAAGGGCTGGACGGACCGCGTCCGCGAACTCGGCTACGAATCCGGCACTTACGGCTCGCCAAAGAACGCGCAGGAAGACTGGGTAAATCTTCCACCTGCGAGCAAGATGCACGCGATATGGATGGCACGCTGGGACAATGTGATGAACGTCTGGA
>CAZGLZ010000089.1:0-8652 GCA_964526245.1 uncultured Chloracidobacterium sp.
GTTGCCATAGCCGCCATGTCGGCTCTCCTGGTTCTCTCACCACAGACCTCGGGTAAGTCTGAAAAACTGATCAAGCACGAAAACTCCGTCCCCGGGCGGTACATCGTTGTATTTGAGCCTGACTCCGTTCAGGGTTTTTCTACCGAAGCGGAAATGAGCGCCATTTCACACAATATCGCGGCCGAATACAACGCGGCAGTCGATAAGGTTTGGGAGAGCGCCGTTCAGGGCTTCTCGGCCGAAATGTCCGCCAAGGACGCCGAACGCCTCAGCCGCGACCCGCGCGTCAAGCTGGTCGAAGAAGACATGATCGCTTATGCCGGTAGCGTGCAGTCTGCTGCGGACTGGGGCCTTGACCGCATCGACCAACGCGGCCTTCCGCTTAACGGAGCATTTACTTATGCCGAAACGGGACAAGGTGTGAACGTATATGTGATTGATAGCGGCATCCGTCCGACCCACGTTGATTTTGGAGGACGGGCTGCTGTTGCTTTTGACGCAGTTAACGACGGCCAGAACGGCATTGACTGCCACGGACACGGTACGCACGTGGCGGGAACAGTCGCAAGTTCGACCTACGGCGTTGCGAAGCAGGCAAACGTCTACGGCGTTCGCGTGCTCTCGTGCAGCGGCTCAGGACTCGTTTCAAACATCATTACCGGCGTGAACTGGGTAAAGAACAATCGCGTAAACCCGGCGGTCGTCAACATGAGCCTTTGGGTCAGCGCCGTTTCGAGCACGCTCGACAGCGCCATCAACAGCTCGGTCGCTTCAGGTGTAACGCACGTTGTCGCCGCCGGGAATCGCAACCTTGACGCCTGTAACTATTCTCCATCGAGCGCTTCGTCGGCACTTGTTGTCGCCGCGACGGGTAGCGATGACGCGAAGGCCTCGTATTCGAACTGGGGAACCTGTGTCGATCTTTTCGCTCCGGGTTCGGGCATCACTTCGCTCGGCCATTCGAGCGACACGGCAATTCGTGGCATGAGCGGCACGTCGATGTCCTCGCCGATGGTTGCGGGTGCCGCAGCTCTTTATCTGCAGGCAAATCCGACCGCAAGCCCGACGACCGTAAAGAATCGCATTCTTGCTGACTCGACATCAGGCGTTGTCAGCGGGCTTGATACCGTTACGCCGAACAAGATGCTTTACTCCTGGCTCGGCGATTCGCAGCCACCAACGCCCGGATCGGTAACCATAATCAAACAGGTGCTTACGGCAACGGGCGGGACCGCCTCGACCGATACATTTACCTTTACGGCCAGCAATATTGGAGCAACGTCGTTCACGCTCGTAGATAACGACGCTCCGCCCGAGGATCGTTACGTGGACGCAAACGTCTTCGTTCAGAACGTCTCGAGTACGATCGCGGTCACAGAAGATCAGAAGTTTGGCTGGCAGCTTAATTCGATCAACTGCGTCGAAACTGCCGGCGGCGGCCTTCCGAACAGCCAGAACACGACGACCGACCTCAACACCAAGACAGCGAATATCATTGTCGAGGAAGGCGAATCGGTCACCTGCACCTTCACCAGCAGCCAGATCGCTCCGACGTCAGCCGGGGCGACGGTGATGGGCCGCGTACTTACCGACGACGGCTCGGCTCTGACCTTTTCACGCCTAACGTTGCTAAACCTAGCAACGGGCGAAGAGTGGTCGGCGACGACGAACTCCTTCGGATACTTTGTATTCGACGGGATACCGGTCCAGGGCTTCTATTCGATCTCGGTCAATGAAAGCAAGCGGCACGTCTTCGCACCTGCTACCCGGACCTTCTCTCTGGAAGGAGACATTAGCGGCCTCGATTTCGTCGCTTCACCGCGAACCGAATGGCCATAACCGGTTTCGGTCAGACCGATTCTCAAAAATAGGAACGCCTCGGCTTCGGCCGGGGCGTTCTGCATTTTCCGGGCCGATCTGCGTTTATGGGAACGGGTCCGGCATCGGTCATTTTGCATAAAAATAAGTCAAACTTTTTTTGGAAAATGTCTGAAATAGCACTATACTCAGGCAAACGGAACGATAAAAAGCGTCCTCTAATAGAGGCATTTTACGTCCGAGATATTGTGGGTTGTAGTACTAACAACCACAACCGGTTCCGCTTTCCGGCTTTCTTGGGCAAATTATTTGAAAAGAATCTAGCGAATACCGGACTTTGGAATGTTGATTTTTTGTTGACATACCTAAAGTAATTTGTTAAACACAACGGTAATAGCTTTTATTTCAGCAGTTTAGCGGCCTTCTCGAAAGCCCTGCCGGGAATCCCCGGCTCCGAAGTTCATCGGAGACCTCCCCGGCCGGTCGAGAGAGAAAAGCCAAACCCGGTCTCCTGAGGAGATCGATCAATCAAGGAGTAAAGAGAATTATGCGTTTCCCCCATGGAACAATTTCAAAGGTAGCAGCAGCGTTCATGCTCTGCACACTCGTATTTGTCAATTTGACCGCCGCTCAGTTCAAGAGCACGGATGAAGATTCAAAGAGCACCAAGATCGAGACACGTGCTGAGATCGCACCTTCGCCGATCTTTCTTTCTGGTAACCCAAGTTGTTCAACGATCGACCCGAACTTTGGCGAATTGAAGCTCGACTTCTCTTCACCGAACGGATCGTTCGCGTTTGCCCCCGGCTCCGGAGTTGTTTACTCTGCTGGTGCAACCGGTCTATCCCCGAACCCCAACCTCTTTCTTAATGTCTCGTCGACGGGTACCGCGATGACTCAGTGGTCGCTTAGCCCGATCAACCAGATCGATCGACTGATCTATTACGTGATCGTAAAGGGCGGTCCGAACGCCAACGGATATGATTATCGCCCAACAGGCTCGATCGGCGATACGGGCAACTTTGTTACGCCGAACAACGGCGGTTTTGGAGTAAGCCATATCTCGTTCTGTTTTGACGCTTTCAGCGGGCCGTCGTCGGCTCCGGTTTCGATCTCGGGACGCGTTCTGACCTCGACAGGCGAAGGTATTGCTTACACCCGCGTTGAAGTGGTCAGCCTTTCGACCGGTGAAGTATATTCGGCAATGACGAACAATTTCGGTTACTACACGGTTGCCGATCTTACAGCAGAAGAAACCTATATGGTGACGGCGACGCACAGGCGGCACACCTTCATCAACAATCAGAGAACGGTAACGACCACTGAAGACCTCTTCGGCGTCGACTTCGTTGCTCCGTAACTAATTCGGGGCGTACCCCCGGACTGACTCCCAAGAGTTTCCTTGGGGGGAAACACGAAGCGGTGGGCAGAGCGATCTGCCCGCCGTTTTATTTTTTTTGTGGAGAAAGTTCTTATTGGATGTATAGTGGGGGTAATTCCACCGTTGTAAATTTTCACCTTCCGGCCTGCCATCTACAACGATCGGATGCCGAAGAGGTTTTCTGCAGCGGCTCGGTTTTTGGCAGATTGGCTTTGAGATCTCTATCGGTTGCACACCGTTCGTGATCAAAAAAGTCATTGACATTGAGTAACTTACGTGTTAAACACTATCTCATAGCTTTAGTTTTTCCACCGTGCCCCAGGTATCTGAACTTTAGTTTGGGTGAGATCGGTGCGGTGATATTTTCCCGGGCTCGGAGCAACTCGCTTGTGGTCATGGGTTTCATTAAGGAGTAAGATTATGTGGTTCCCCAACCCCTTTAGGTCTTCGTTGACGCGGATTGCGATATTATTTATCGCTGCGTTCTCGTTTTTCAGTTCCGATGCGGTAGCGCAAAAAGAACTTCTCAACAACCCTGCAGCATCGCTTGAACAGTGCCGCAACGGCACGGTTCCGACCGACCCGCGTTCGGGTTGCCTGGTCGTAGGCGGCAATGAAGGTTGGGTCACGGGTAACGCCGGTTCATCTAATTCAAATTGGGCAGAGACTCAGTACCTCGCCTACCGGATGCTCTTCTCGAATCTGCCGACCGGTGGCACGGTTCACACGGTCACGATCGGCTACGACGTTTTGAAGAGCGGCGTTCACGCGATCGACTATCTTGGTACTTACAATCTGACCGAGACAAATGCAAATCCGTGTGTCGCAGTATCGGGATCACACTGCAATCCGTTTCTTCCAGGAAACAGTACGACTATCACAATTCCGGTCGATCCGGAGATCCAGAATTTCCCCGTACCGCGAGCCACAATGCCGAACAATGGTGTTTTCACGATGTGGGGAGGAACTCTTCAAAGTATTGCTTACGTCCCGTATGCCGGCGGTGAAGAACGCCGCATTACGTTGACGTTCACAGCAAGTGTCCCAAATCCGGTCCTCGCTTGGGGCGGGCACGTCGCATGGCGCGGAGAATGGGGCGAAGGAAATTCGGCGGGAGGCATCTCCGGTTCGCCGTATCATATGCGGCTCATCGATTTGAACGGCCAGGGTGGTAACCAGGATCGTTCTCTTTCAGCGGATGCGGTCTTTGTTCCGGCTCAGGTCACGATCGTTAAACGGACCTTAGTTGACAACCAAAACTACCCGATAGACCTGAACTTCTCTTTCCAGTCGAATGCGTACGACTTCGACGGTAGTGGAGATGCGTTCTTCACGCTTAACACGTTGAACAATCCGTCGACGGGTACGAAGTTGATCACGAACGGATTCGGGCCTGCGAATCCATATCCGGTCTCAGAGGTCGGGACGCCGACGAACTGGTCCCTGAATGCGATAACCTGTCAAGAGACCGGACAGGCTGGGTTTCCTGGCTTGCAGAACACAACTGTCAACCTTTTGACATCAACGGCAAACATCATCGCCGAGGAAGGCGAGACGATCGTCTGCACCTTTGACAATGTTTTTGTTGGCCCGACGGCAGCTCCGGCTTCGATCTCGGGTCGGGTGACGACGGCTGAGGGTACGGGCATCGGACAGGTTCTCGTCTCGGTGATGAACTTGCAGACCGGTGAGATCACCTATGCTTACACCAACAGCTTCGGCAACTACTCGGTCGAGGGCCTCGAGGTCGAGCAGACCTATCAGGTCTCGGTCTGGAACCGCAAGATGAGCTTTGGCGAAAGCCAGCGGGTCGTCTCGCTCGATGGTGACCTCTTCGGAGTGGACTTCGTCGCCGAGTCGCGGTAGTTCAAAGCAATAACGCCCGCTCTCTTTCGGGAGCGGCATGAAAAGAAAAGACGGCGGAGGGTTTTACTTCCGCCGTTCTTTTGTTTACTAGGACAGTTGGTTATTTCACCGCTTGCCGCCAGCGGCTGATCCCCGGTTGGGTTGGGGACGCTTGTGTAGTGGCTTTCGTTGAGCCGGTGTAAGCCAAGGCTGCGGCGAGTGCGGCGATGTCGGTTTCGGCCTGGTCGGGTTCGGGCGGATTCCGGCGTTCGTTAAAGCGGCCGATAAAGCCTGTATCTAGCCGGCCGCTCGTGAACTCTTCGTCCTCCATCACCTCGCGAAAGAACGGCAGCGTCGTCTTTATCCCGGCCACCTCATATTCCCGCAGTGCACGCCGCATCCGGTCGATGGCCTCAATGCGGTCGCGGCCATAGGCACAAAACTTCGAGATCATCGGGTCGTAGTGAATCGAGACCTCGCCGCCTTCATAAACTCCGCCGTCATCGCGGATGCCCGGCCCGCTCGGCACGCGCAGCCGCTTGATCACGCCGGGCGAGGGCATAAAGTTCGTTTCCGGGTCTTCGGCATAGATGCGGCATTCGATGGCGTGCCCGCGAAGCGTGACGTCCTTCTGCTCGATCGAAAGCGGATACCCTGCCGCAACCCGTATCTGCTCGCGGACGAGGTCCACGCCCGTTACAAGCTCCGTTACGGGGTGTTCTACCTGAAGCCGCGTGTTCATCTCGAGAAAATAGAACGAGCGGTCCACATCCGAGACCAGAAACTCGACCGTGCCTGCCCCAACGTAGTTGACCGCCCGGGCGACCATTACGGCACATTCGCCCATTTGCAGTCTGAGCTCGGCCGAATTTATCGGCGACGGAGCCTCTTCGATCACCTTCTGGTGCCGCCGCTGAATCGAGCACTCGCGTTCGCCGAGGTAGATGTGGTTGCCGTGCGTGTCCGAAAAGACCTGTATCTCGATATGCCGCGGCCTGACGACCGCCTTTTCAACAAAGACCGATTCATCGCCAAAGCTGGCCATCGCCTCGCTCCGGGCGGCATCAAGCGCCGAACGAAGCTCGCTCTCGTCCGCGACCAGCCGCATTCCCTTTCCGCCGCCGCCGGCCGAGGCCTTGAGCATTACGGGAAAACCGATCTCTCGGGCAATCTCCATCGCCTTCTCGTGGCTGGTGACCGGTTCGTTCGTCCCGGGCACGACCGGCACGCCGGCTTCGGTCGCGATGATCCGAGCGGATATCTTCCCGCCCATCGCTTCCATCGCCTCCGGCGGCGGCCCGATGAAGGTCAGCCCGGCGGCCGTCACCTGCCGAACGAACTCGGCATTTTCAGAAAGAAAACCGTAGCCCGGATGGATCGCCTCCGCTCCCGAACGCCGGGCTGCATCAATGATCTTATCGCCGCGAAGATAGCTCTCCGCCGAGGCGGCCGGGCCAATGTGATACGCCTCGTCCGCCATCCGTACGTGAAGAGCGTCGCGGTCCGGCTCGGAATAAACGGCGACCGTGCCGATGCCCATCTCGCGGCAGGCCCGTATAACCCGGCAAGCGATCTCTCCGCGATTTGCGATCAGGATCTTTTTGAACATATAAAGTGCGTCAGTCCTAGCTTTGAGCCGTATTGTACCTGTACTATAAACCCCTGATCTCATCACAATTGTGAAGGCCCTATACTCGATGACAGGCCAACGCGAAACGAAAAATGCTGCTAGCCTTGTTCGATCTCAGTCGTGATAAATGAGCGTAACTCCCGATAGTCGATGTCGTCTGGCTTCAGTTCGATCGCGGCGTCAATGTCGCTTAACGCTGCCATATAATCCGGGACGGTGCATAAAACTCGGGCCCTTTCGTAAAAGGCCTCAGGCTCGCCATCATCCAACTCGATCGACCTATCGAGATCGTTCAACGCTTCCTGATATTTCTCTAATTCGATCCGGCACTGTGCCCGGTAAAGGTATACTTCGGCAATCGTCGTATCGCGTTCTAGATTGCTTGAATAATCGAGTTCCGCTAATTCGTAATTCTCAACGTTATGGTGAATACAGCCTCTATTCAAATAGCTGGGGTAATGTTCGGAATCCAATAATATCGCACGGTCAAATTCGGCAAGAGCTTCTGGGAACCTATTGAGTTGATAGAAACAGTGCCCACGAATGTCGTGAAAAGCCGCATCGGCTTCATCGATTCGAAGGGCTCTTTCAATTAGTTCTAAAGCTTCCTCAGGCTTCTCATCCTCAATGAGACCACATGCTTGAGCGTGCAACTCCTCCGCATATTCCAATTCCGCGTTCGCTTCGATCTTGCCGAATTTCCGAGATTCGTCATGTTCGAGAAACTCAGGTAGTGTCTCCCAGTCGTCAGCGAGCAGCGACTCGGGACCATATTTCACGACAAGTTCGGTCAGCTCGGCAAAGAGATTCTCACTCGCAGGCACAACTATTCCCTTTGAGGACAATCTCAGAAGCAAGACATCCGTTAAACAAAAAACAATAGACGCAATCTTTTCCTGTTCCGCGCCGACTCGGTCGAGCGTCTTAAGTCTTAAGTATAGTTTTCTTCTTACAGCTCGATGTCTAAAGAGTTCACGTATGAAGCTTATTGCCTGCCGATGATCCGCAGATTCAAGATATACCTCGGCTGCCCATGATCGCAACCCCTCAACCGTTCGCCCTAAATGCCGACTCGTGCTCCGGTTATCGATCTTTTTAGAGTGCTCTTTGGCATCCTTTCGTTCCTTTGCCTCCAACGCCGGCCTAATGTCTTTCGCATAGTGCCAAATAACGCCGTTCCTGAATTTTTCAAGTGCAGAATCGTTCATATCCGGCCTCTCCCGATCGGACTCGAAAAAGCAGGCTCCGATCCGGACATTAGTCGAGCATCGAATTTCCCTGGTTTTTCGGGTCGTAGCGGACGCCGATCTTGGCTCCGGGAGCGTATTTGAGTTGGTCGGCCTGCTGCTCGGCCGTCAGCAGTTCTGAGGATTCGAAATCGACGCCGTTGAGCGAATAGGTGTAGAACACGACCTCGCCCGCCGCCGTTTGTTCGCTGTCGATTATCCGGCCGTCGGTTATCCGCCCGTGCTCGCTCAGAAAGCGGCGCCGCTCTGCCTCAAGGTCCGTATTCTTTTTTCGTTTTAGAAAACCGAAGACCATTCCCTAATCCAAAATAAGCGGCGGCTTTCCCCACCTTGCCCTAAATTTGTTTATCGCACCGAGTACCGAAGGCCTGCTGATTATCTTTGCCTCAAGCGGACGCTTGCCCGGAATATCGAGCATTATCAGCCCAAGCAAGATCGTAAGGAATCCTTGCCCCGGAACCCCGGGGAGCGAAAGTGCGATGCCGAGCAAGATCAAAAACACGCCGAAGATGTTCTTCAGAATCACCACGCCCCAGCGGACCAGCCACGGGCTCCCGGGCATGAAATCAGCCTGATAATGCGAGCTGAAATAGTTCGCCGGTATCTTGACCATCACAATGCCGATGGCAAGAAAGCTGAGCGTCAGCGAAAGCAGAAAGATTCCGACGCCCGTCAAAACGTTCGTCAGCGTTAGCGACTCGATCACAGAACCAAACCACTCGAACATCTTC
>CAZGLZ010000089.1:8662-15197 GCA_964526245.1 uncultured Chloracidobacterium sp.
TGCCCTCAAGTTTTCTGAATTCTTTCCAGATGTAATACATCCGATGGACCAGCGTCCAGATCGAACCGACCGCCAGCACCCAAAGCACCTGCGGCATTCGGTTGAACCACCAAACGTCCGAGTTCCAGTCCCAGGTTGAAAGTGCTCCGATTATCAAAAGCACGATCCGCTCAGGCCGCTGCAAAAAGCCGACGTTTGCCTTTACGCCGAGTGCCTCGGAGCGGGCAGTCGCATAACTGACCAAGACCGATGCGATCATCGCGACCCCGGCCAATATCACATTGATGATCGAATGCTGCGGCGTATTTCCGGCGTAAAAGACCATTATCCCAAGTATCGCGACCATGTCCGAAAGCCGGTCGAGCGTCGAATCGAGAAACCCGCCGAACTTCGTTACGTTTCCGGTCAACCGGGCGACATTGCCGTCCAGCATGTCAAAAACATTTGCGACGATCAGCACGATGCCGGCCCAAAAGAACTCGCCCATGCCGAATAGGACGCCGCAGCCGATGTTGATCATCACACCGATGGTCGTCAACACATTCGGCGGCACGCCAAGCGATGCGAGGCCGCGGACCATCGCATCAAGTATCCGGATCGGTATCTTTCCTATGCTCGCACCAAGCATCTCGTGTTCAGCACCAATTCCGGTACGAAAAGACCCGGTGGTATTGTTTCGCCTATTCTATCTCGTGGATCGTCGTCAATCGCGTAATCTCAAATGAACGCCAGCCGGTCGGCGTCTTCACGCGTACCTCGTCGCCTTCTTCCCGGCCGATCAGTGCCTGCCCGATCGGCGAAACGGTCGAGATCTTACCGTTCTCCGGGTCGCTTTCTTCTGAGGTTACGAGCCGGTACGTAACCTTCTCTTCGGTCTCGATCTCGAAAAGCACGACCTCCGAGCCGTAAGCGACGCGGTCGGTCGGGATCTTCGAAAGGTCGATCGAATCGACCTCGCTCATCCGCTTCCGGAGCTGCATTATCCTCGCCTGGACGATCGATTGCCGCTCCATCGCGGCCTTATACTCCGCGTTCTCACGCAGGTCGCCGAACTCGCGTGCCTTCTGGATCTCCTTCGGGAGCTTGAAGTGAAGTTCCTCTTCGAGCGTATCAAGCTCGTCCTTGATCTTTTTACGTATTTCTTCCATTTCAAAAACTTTCGCTACATATCCGATTCGGCCGGCGACGCGAACGAGATGCCGATATCGCGGGCCGTCCGGACAAGCTGTCCATCGATCGGCACGGTCTTCAAGTTCGCGACCGCCTCCGAGATCGGCACGGTTACGATAGTCGAGGCCTGGAAGGCAACCATCTTCCCTGATTCGCCCTCGGCAAGCGCTCGAACGGCGCACGCCCCGAAGCTCGTGCCGAGCATTCGGTCAAAGGCGTTCGGGCTGCCGCCACGCTGAAGGTGGCCGAGCACGACGCACCGCGTCTCCTTTTCGGTTAGTTCCTCGATCTTTCGCCGAACGTAGTCGCCAACACCGCCAAGCCGCGTATGCTTTGCATCGAGATACATCTCGCCGCCGCCGACCTCTTTTGCACCCTCAGCGACGACGATGTTCGTAAATCGCGATCCGTTCGCCTCGCGTTCCTTTACCTTCTTGATGACCGAGTCGAACGAGAAAGGTATCTCAGGGATCAGGATTATGTCCGCGCTTCCGGCAAGGCCCGCGTGCAGTGCGATCCAGCCCGTGTGGCGGCCCATCACCTCAAGGATCATCACGCGGTCGTGCGACGCGGCGGTCGTGTGCAGGCGGTCGAGAGCCTCGGTCGCAATGTCGATCGCCGTCATGAAACCGAATGTCAGTTCCGTTGCTGCCAGGTCGTTGTCGATCGTTTTCGGCACGCCGATCACCGGGAAGCCGCGTTTATCGAATTGTTCCGCGATCGCAAGCGTTCCTTCGCCGCCGAGCACGATCAACGCTTCGATCCCGAGAATATCGAGGTTCGCAAGTGCTTCCGAGATCGGCATTTCCGGAAAGACCGGCACGCCGTCAACCATTTTCACAAAGCTCCCGCGGTTGCGGGTGCCGAGGATCGTTCCGCCCTTCGGCAGGATGCCGCTGACCGTTTTCGGCGTTAGCTGAACCGTCCGCGTTTCACCGAGTATGCCTTCAAAGCTGTCCTCGATGCCGATGACCTTCATACCGTATTCATTGACGGCCGTTCGCACGACCGCCCGAATAACGGCATTTAGCCCCGGGGCGTCTCCGCCGCCGGTCAATACTCCGATCTGTTTATACATAGAAAGCCGGGCTCTGAGTATTTTACTCTATCGCACCGCAAAGCCTGAATCCGAAAGTGCCGATTTACCGCCTATAAATAGAGCGGACGAACCTGATCGCCAAGCTCGTCCGCATACTTTGAACTAACAAGAGCCTTACTTCGAGGCAAGGTTGTTATCGACGAATCCGCGAGCCTCCGGCATTACCTCGACGGCCTTGAGGACCTGCGGGTCGCGCTCGAGCAGCACCTGAATGCCAGCTTCGTTCGAATAATTTGCCGTTGCGATCTCCATCCTCAGCCGCATCCGTGCATAGTCGGCCTCGGAGGCAAGGTTGTCGGCAGTTAGTGCGTTCTGCTTATTCGCCAGCGTGTACGCCCTGAAAGCCTCAAACAAGCGGTCGGTGATCGGAAAAGCGTCCGGCGCGATCGACCACTGATGATTCTGCCGGTCAACCTTGTAGCTTTCGAGCCCGCTGATCTTGCCGGCAACCAACTGCCTGACAAAATAGAATGCAGCGTCGTTTATCCGAAAACGCGTTTGATTGAACGCCTGTCCCTTAACCTCTACGTCCGGTTCAATGCCGCGGCCGCCCATCAGCACGCGGCCATCCGGAAGCTTTACCGGAACGCCGGCCGGCTTCGGCCGCGGAGCTTCCTCGTCCTCAGCACCGCCGTTGGTGAAATATTCGTAGATCGACCCGTTCGAGTAATCCCGCTGGAGCGAACGGCCAAAAGGCGTGTAGAATCTCGCCGTCGTCAGCGTAAGCCCTGTGCCGTACGGCAGCGGAAACACACGCTGGACCAATCCTTTACCGAAGCTGTCGCTGCCGACCACAAGACCGCGGCGATAGTCCTGAACCGCACCGGCGACGATCTCCGACGCCGAAGCCGAGCCTCCATTTACTAGCACCACCAGCGGCAATCGGTTCGGCTCGCCGCCGCGTGAACGGAGTTCCTGGCTTATCGCATAACGCGACCGTCCCTTGACCGACACGACCGTCTGGCCGGACGGAATGAACTTGCTGACAACATCTATCGCCTGCGGAAGCAGCCCACCCGGATTACCCCGAACATCGAGCACAAGGCTCGTCATTCCGCGCTTCTGCAGGTCAGCGATCGCGTCGTTCAGTTCCTCCGAGGTCGTTTCCTGGAAGCCGCCGGTCAGGCCGATGTAACCGACGCCATCCGACAACAAAAAGTAATTGCGGATCGAGGGCAAAGGGACGCCGCCGCGGGTGATCTCAAACTCGACCGGAGCTGCCGAAGCGGCCCTTTCGACCTTTACCTTGACCTTGGTACCGCGTTCGCCGCGGACGTTGCCGGAAACCTCTGCACTCGTCCACTCGCGGGCATCCTTGCCGTCAACCTCGATGAAACGGTCGCCGTAACGTATTCCCGCCTTGTCCGCCGGAGTTCCCGGGATGACCGACTGGACGTAAACGCCGTCGCGGTGCTGAAGAATGGAAACGCCGATGCCGTAAAACTGCGAGGACTGCTCCTCGTAAAGCTTCCTGAATTCGTCGCGAGTGAAAAACTGTGAGTGAGGGTCGAGCGACCAAAGCATTCCCTGAACGGCCGAATCGAGCGTTTTCTCGCTGTCGGGCTTGCCGACGTAGTTATTTTCGATAACCTCGAGAGCTTCGCGAAAATCGGCCGAGACCTTCGCCGGCGTTACGGTCGTATCGGCCTGGGTCGCGGCCGGAAACTTTCCGAAAACCCCGCCAACAACCGCCCCGAGAGCTATGATCAGTATTGCGTAAAGGAAATAACTTCTGGTCATTAATGCTGCCCCTTAATGCTCGAATATAGCATATCTTAGTCGCTTTCCGCGGGGCAATGGTTGCCGCCAAAGCCCTCCCCGGCCGCACTCCCGCAGGCTTGCCCGGAACTATTACGCCCGCGGGCAGCTAAAGTTCTGAAACCGGGCGTGCGATAGCAGTTTACAAACTGTTAATCTGTGGGTAGTATTTGAGCTTTTTATGGGCATTGAGGTCTCGATCGTAATACCGGCGTACAATGAAGAGGAACGGCTCGGAGCTACCGTCCGCGAGGTCTTGAAGTATATTGCCGAAACCGGCAGTTCGGCCGAGGTGATCGTCGTCGATGACGGCTCGAGCGACGCTACGGCAAAGGTCGCCGAAGATGCTTTCAACGAACGGCCCGAAGTGCCCGGCCGCGTCATCCGCTATGAAAAGAACCGCGGGAAAGGCTACGCGGTAAAGACTGGCCTGCTTGCCGCCGAGGGGCGGATCGCCCTTTTTTCCGACGCCGATCTTTCCACGCCCATCGAGGAAATGCCGAAGCTCATCGATCCGATCAAGGCCGGTGAATTTAACGTTACCTTCGGCTCGCGTGCACTCGACCGTTCGCTGATCGGCACCCATCAACCCTGGCGACGCGAGCAGGGCGGCAAGGTGTTCAATCTCGTCGTTCGCTTAATGACCGGAATGCCTTTCTGGGACACACAGTGCGGCTTCAAGGCTTTCGACCTCGACAAATTTCGCCCGCTGCTCGACGTGATGCAGATCGAACGCTTCGGCTTTGACGTCGAGTTTCTCTATGTCGCACGTCTCCGCGGCCTTCGGCTAAAGGAGATTGCCGTCCGCTGGAACAACGACGACCGGAGCAAGGTCAACGTCCTTCGCGACAGCGTCCGGATGTTTGACGAGGTCCGCCAGATTCGCCGCAATGCCCGCAAAGGCATTTACGATCCCAAATAGACGAGCAGTCCATTTTCGGCTCCATTACCACAAAGGCAGCCGCTCGTGGAGCAAAATATCTTGGCCATCCTGTAAATCCTGTCTGGATTCCCTCTGCGTCTTGGCGTCTCTGCGGTAAAATACTCCGTATGACCGCACGCCTTAACGTAAACATCGACCACGTAGCCACCATCCGCGAGGCCCGCAAAACGATCGAGCCGAGTATCATCACCGCCGCCGTCATTTGCGAACAGGCCGGAGCAAACGGCATTACGGTCCACCTCCGCGGCGACCGCCGCCACATACAGGACCGCGACATCGAACTGCTCCGCGACGTCGTCACCACCTATTTGAACGTAGAGATGGCCGCGACCGAGGAAATGCTCGCCATCGCCGAACGCACTCGGCCCGACGCGGTCTCGCTCGTGCCCGAAAAGCCTAATGAGGTTACCACCGAAGGCGGGCTCGACGTTATCGGCAATTTCGACGTGATCAAGAACGCTGTCGAGCGGCTAAAGGCCGCCGGTGTTTTCGTCAGCATCTTTATTGACCCGACTCCCGAGCAGATCGAGGCAGCAAAGAACGCCGGAGCACAGCAGGTCGAGCTCTGCACCGGTGAATATGCCGAGCTCACACTCGGCTCGCGGGCGATGCACGGCGAGGGCGAACGCCGAGCCGCCGCCGAGGTCGAACGGATCCGCACGGCCGCCGTCCACGCCCGCTCGCTCGGCCTAATCGTCGCCGCCGGCCATGGGCTCACCTATCGCAACATCGCCGCCCTCGCCGCCATTCCCGAAATAACCGAATTCAACATCGGCCACAACATCATCTCCCGCTCCGTCTTCGTCGGCCTCAGCCAAGCCGTCCGCGAAATGATCACCGCCATTAATTGATCTCTCCACTGCGGTTTCGTCTCCTGAATGGATAAAGGAGAAGGGATAAAGCAGATCAGAGTTCTGTTTTCGTGCTTTCTTCTTCCGTGGTTTAAAACTCTGTAACGGCAGATGCCACCGTCTTCGACGGTTCCGGGTTCATTTTGGGTCCGCGGCCCCCGTCTCGCGACGTGGGCTACATCAATCCCGTCGTCTCCGACGACTCCGGAGGCCTGGCTTAAACTGGAACTCAAAACTCCAAAGCTGCGAAACTTCGCAACTCTCGCAACCTTTGCAACTCTCCAGAACTTCCAAATCTTCCATATCTCACGGATCGCCATTCACTTTGGTTTAAGGGCCTAGGAGAATGGACAGCGGGGTAAGGTGAGCGGTGAGCGGTGAGCGGTGAGCCGTGAGCATTGAGACACGGCAAGATATTTGTAGCTGTAAGCTCTAAGCTATTAGCCGTTAGCTGTAAGCCGGAGATCGAAGACCCAAGCTCAAAGCCCAGTGTCCATTTTCAACCAATTTACGATGGTCCAATTGACAATTGACAATGCGATAGAATGCCAAAGATCCGAACCCCGATTCGGGCCGCGTGTCCCATCTGTCCAATTTGTCCCATCTGTCCCATTCGTCCCAATTGTTCCAGATGTTCGCGATGTTCGCGGCGTTTCCGATGTTTCCGTTGTTTCCGATGTTTCCGTTGTTTCCGTTGTTTCCGATGTTTCCGTT
>CAZGLZ010000090.1:0-14312 GCA_964526245.1 uncultured Chloracidobacterium sp.
AGAGCTTCTTCATCGGTATAAGCCCGGACATCCGGCTCGCTGTTGTTCGGCACGAGGTCGGCGGCCTTGTATTCGGCGGTCACCTGGTTGATCTTCGTCGCCGGCCGCGAGCGGAGGTAATAGGTCGTTTTCAGGCCCTTCTGCCAGCAGTACATATACATCGACGAGAGTTTCCCGATCGACGGGCTTTCCATAAAGAGGTTCAGCGACGCCGACTGGTCGATAAAAGCACCGCGGTCGGCGGCCATGTCGATCAGCGACCGCATCGGCACTTCCCACGCGGTTCGATATATCGCCCGCAGCTCCGCCGGTATTTCTTCGATCGCCTGTATCGAGCCCTCGCCGAGCTTGATCTTCTGCCTGATCTCGTCGGTCCAAAGCCCTGCCGCCTTCAGTTCCTGGACCAGATACTTGTTGATCTGGATGAAGTCGCCGGAAAGCGTTTCGCGCTTGAAGAGGTTCGAGACCTGCGGCTCGATGCACTCATAGCTGCCGGCGATGGCGGCGATCGTCGCCGTCGGGGCAATGGCGATCATCAGACTGTTGCGGAGCCCGTTCTCCTTGATCTTTTCGCGGAGAGCGTCCCAGCGTGCCGTGTCCTCGGGCACAACGCCCCAGAGGTCAAATTGCAACGCGCCGCGGGCCGCACGCGTTTCCGGAAAAGCCGGATGGGCGCCCTTGGCTATCGCGAGTTCACACGAAGCATCGAGAGCGGCGTAGTATATCTCTTCCTGAATTTTCGCCGAGATCCGCCGGGCTTCGTCCGAGTCGAACGCCAGCCGCAGCTTAAAGAAAACATCCTGCAGGCCCATAACGCCGAGGCCGATGTTCCGCCACCGCATGTTCGAATCTTCAGTGCTCGGGATGGCGTAGTAATTAAGGTCGATAACGCGGTCAAGCTGGCGAACCGCAAGCCCAACATTGCGGCCCAGCTTCTCAAAATCGAAACCGTTCTCTCCAACGTAGCGGGCGACGTTGATCGAGCCAAGGTTGCAGACCGCCGTCTCGCTGTCGTTCGTCACCTCGATGATCTCCGTGCAGAGGTTCGAGAGGTGGACGACGTTGCCGGCCACGGCCGTCTGGTTGCACTTGTTGTTACTCGCGTCCTTAAAGGTCATCCAGCCGTTGCCGGTTTGGGCGAGCGTCCGCATCATCTTGCCGTAAAGGTCGCGTGCCTTGACTTGCTTTTTGTAGAGCCCTTCCTGCTCGGCCTTTAGATATTCGCGTTCGAACTCTTCGCCGTAGATATCCGGAAAATGCGGTACGGCCTTCGGGTCAAAGAGCGACCACATCTCGTCGCCTTCAACGCGACGCATGAAGATGTCCGGGATCCAGTTGGCGATGTTCAGGTTATGCGTTCGCCGGGCGTCGTCGCCGGTGTTGTCGCGAAGCTCGAGGAAATCCTCGATGTCGGCATGCCACGTCTCGAGGTAAACGCACGCCGCACCTTTCCGCTTGCCGCCCTGGTTTACCGCGGCGACCGACGAATCAAGCGTCTTTAGCCACGGCACGATGCCGTTCGAGTGGCCGTTCGTCCCGCGGATGAGCGACCCCTGCGACCGCACGCGATGATAAGCGATGCCGATGCCGCCCGAAAACTTCGAGAGCATCGCCACATCCGCATACTTTTTGTAGATGCTCTCGAGGCTGTCCTGCGGCGAATCAAGCAGGAAGCACGACGAGAGCTGCTCGTGCCGCGTGCCCGAGTTGAAAAGCGTCGGCGTCGAGGGAATGTACTCAAGCGAGGAGAAGAGATTGTAAAGTTCGATCGCCTCCGAGGGCGTCTCCGCAAGCCCGCACGCGACCCGCATCCAGAAGAACTGCGGCGTTTCGATCACATCGCGAGTCTCCGGATTTTTGAGCAGGTAGCGGTCGTAAAGCGTCCTGAGGCCAAAGAATTCGAAAAGGTCGTTGCGCGTTTTATCAATGGCGTCGTTCAGCTTGCGGCTGTTTTCGCAAACGAAGTTGTAAACCCGCTCGTTCATCAGCCCTTCTTTGAACCCAAAGGCGATGGACTGCGAGAAGGAATAGATCTCCTGATTGTGAATTTCTTTCTCGATGTATTGATTCAAAAGCCGTGCGGCCAGCCGCGAATATTCCGGCTCTTCAAAGATCAGGCTCGCCGCCGTTTGTATCGAGAGCTTGTCAAGCTCTTTGGTCGTCGCACCGTCGTAAAGTCCGCTGATGGTCTTCGTCGCGATCCGCATCACATCAACGTTCGGCAGGCTCGGCGTACAGCGTGAGATAGCCCGGACGATCTTGTTGATATCAACCGGTTCGTGCCCGCCATTGCGCTTGGTAACGCGCATCGTTGTTTGTGCTGTTTCTTCTGCCTGTCTTGCCGTGGCGACGAATGTATCCATATGTGTTTCCTACTCCTCGTGTGAACTCCTGCAACGGGTTTTCGAGCGTCGCCACGACATCGTCGGGAAGTGAAGAGAGTCTTTCCCGCGGGGCCCATATATTGTGGGCCCAAAGTGGGCGGCTCGTTTTAAGTGATTTCAGGTTGACTGGCGGGCCCTAAGCGCCTTTTTGAGTTGTTCGGTCCCGCAGTGGATATAGACTATATTGTGTCGTTAGGCATTTGTCAACACTAAATATAGTGGTTTCGTATTAAATTTATAAGCCCAATATTACCAACATTTACCGCGCCCCTCCTGACGTATGGGTTTAAGGGCTGGTTTGGAAAGTGCGGCTCTTGCTATCCACAAGATATTGTGGTCTTGAGTTCGGCCTAAAATGTTCAAAAAACGCGACCGGTCCTACGCCCGTGGTTCCAACGCGGCGTCGATGAGGTCGGGGCCGTAGGCCATTGAGGGCGTTTGGAAGCCGGGTTTAAGGTCGCCGGCGAGGATGCGGCGGGTTATCTCAAGCGCGGTGAGAGCGGTGGTTGTGTAGCCTTCGGGGACGGTCAACCGTTCTTCGATGCGGTTGCCCGCGTCGTCGCTCGCCTCGCCCCAAAGAAGCGTTTTGCCCCGGGCGCGTTCCTCGTCGCTCGGGCCGCCAGGCGGAATTTTGCCTTGCAAATAACGTTGGACCGGGCCGGTCGCCAGCAGCGGGCCGATGAAGCGGCTGAGCTTCATCAGCTTTAAGGCGCTCGGCGGTGCGACGGTATAGACCTCGATGTTCGGGATTCCGGTCGAGTAAAAAGCGGTCGAGACATCGCCCCAGGGGATCGTTACTGCGGTTCGTACAATTCGGTTCGCATCGGAGCCCTTACTCACGTGCGGGCTACTGACATCCTCGCCAAAGTCTATCTCGCGCGTCCGCCAGGCGGCCGGGACGGGCTTGATCTTGCCGTCGCGGCGGATGGCTCCGCCCTTGTCGATGTTCATCGTCATCGTCGCCTGCGTGCCGTGCGAGATACGGCCCTTGCCGTAAAAGGCAAGCATCAGATTCGTGGCCGAAGGGAGCCGGTCCTTGAGCCGGCGTGCGAGGCAATCGCTCGGGACAACGTCAAACCCGACGCCGGGCATCACCATTATCCCGGCATCTTTTGCTTTCTCATCGACGGCGGCGCACGCCTCAAAGACGGCGATCTCGCCCGTGATGTCCGTGTAATGCGTCGCGGCCCGCAGGCAGGCTTCGCCCATCTGCCGCGAGGTCAGCGAGAACGGCCCGGCGCAATGGAGCACCATCGCGACCTCGTTCAAGGCCGCATCGAGCTTTTCGGTTTCCTCAAGCGAAAAGACGCGATGCTCAAGCCCATGCCTTTCGGCCAGTGCTTTGATCGCCGCCTCATTCCGCCCGGCCACGATCGGCCGCATCCCGCGCTCCGCCGCCATCCGCGTTATCAACTCGCCGGTGTAACCATTCGCTCCGTAGATGAGAAATGTTTTGTTCACAAGATCAACCAACTCTGCCTCGCCAGACTATCGGATTTCGGCTTGTATGGAATACCGAATAAACATAAATTCGATCGGCTTCAACCGTAAACAAGACAATGAACGGGAACTTCTTGACGAGGGCCTTGCGAACAGTAGATCCGTGTGTAACCGGAAATGAAGCCGGCGAGGCTTGGACAAACTTTAGGGTTGAATCTACGGCTTCAATAAAATCGATCTTCACGCCTTCATCATGGGCTTCATACCAAGCGACCGCATCATCGAAATCGATCTCTGCAGCGGGGCTTAGTTCAATTTTCAGCATTATTTGCGGGAAAGAGCCCTTGCCCTGACCGTCTCCCAAGGTATCGAATCTTTGGGATGAGATCTGTGAAACTCGATTCGGCGTTCCAGTTCTGCGACTTGGTCCGGCGTTAACTCAAAAGTGCCCTCATCATTCTGCTCAGCCGAAATACTGTCCCAGATATCCTCAACAAGCTTTATTCTCTCCGGTATCGGAAGCTCAAGACTTTGTTCCAGCAGTGTCCTCATACGCTTAGAATATGCCCATCCTTTATCGAAATCAAGAAATTTGGTCTCTTGACGTTCAACCTCCCGGTGTGGGCGTTTGTTCCGTAGCGGGATCAACGCTCGACGAGGAACCGAATGTCAGCTTGCACACTTATCCGTTTGCTGCTCAATGAAAGAACTTATCTGGTCTGCTCATCAAAGTACTATTGAATCTCCTTCCGATATTTCATCGTTGCAATGATCTCAATAATCACATAGGGCTTGTAGTTAATCGCAATGTAGCCGGTAATTGAACGATCTGGGGTGAGAAGAATCTGACCGGCTTCATAATCGAACAAAATTGCCGAATCGTATCTAATTGCCTCCTCCTCAAACGAATCCGACGTTTCGTAAACTGTAATTTTGTCAATAATGGTAGGGCTCCAAGTATGGATGGTGGAAACGTGATGATGAAGCCATCCAGGACCTGTGTCCTCCGTTACTCTAATGTCCTTCGGTCGATCAGAGAGTGAGGCACTAAAAGAATAGTAATCCATAAATCCGATCGGTGTATCGGCCCATTCGTTTTCAATAATCAAATAAGATCTGTGCCCGAGAGAAATCGACACGGAACTCACTACGGCACCTTCTCGGGTTACATCGAGCCATGCTTCAGGAAAAAGAAGACCGACATTCTTTCCTAAAGCCGTTCTCAATGCCGTTTCAGACTCTTCACTTAATTGCCTAAAATAATGACTCATTCTGCCATGTCTGTTTGCCTCGAAAGGATCTTCTGAACGCGGCCGACTTGGCCGTCCGTAAGTCTCACCTTTATGCCGTGCGGGTGGTTTGGGGAGTTGGTCAAAAGATTTGCGACGGTGCCTTCGGTCAGTTTGCCGGTGCGCTGATCTTGTTTGAGGACGATGGCGACCTTTAGGCCGGGGCGGATGTTCTTTCGTTGGCGATGCGGCATATCTAAAAAAGGTTGTGGCCGAGTGCCTGAGTAGTTTTGAGTTTAGTCAAAAACACGCAGCGGTCAATCTCTTTGGCGCCGAGCGACTGCATGTGCGGGGTCATTACCTGGATATCGAGCCAGGTTGAGCCGCGAGAGCGGAGGTGCTCGATGAGGAAGAGCAGCGAGAGCTTTGAGGCATTTGGCCGGGTGAAGAACATCGATTCGCCGCAGAAGACGCCGCCGGCATCCACACCGTAAACACCGCCGACGAGGTTGCCTGATTCGTCCCAGGCCTCGACGCTGTGTGCCCCGCCGGCCTCGTGGAGTTCGGTGTAGCGCTCGATGAAGGCGGGCGTTATCCATGTGCCCTTTTGTCCCGGCCGGCGGGAGAGAGCACACTCTTCCATCACATGGCGAAAGTCCTCATCGATAGTGAATCGCAGGCCCGAGCGGCGGCGGGCACGGGCAAGGCTCGCCGGGATGTGGAGGTCGGCAAAGTCGAGAATCGCTCGCCGCGCCGGGCAGCACCACGGCAGTGGCACGCCGTCCATATGCCACGGGAAGATACCCTTTGAGTAAGCGTCGCGAAGTGTCTCGACCGAAAGCTCAACGCCGAGCGCGACCACATCCGGGCCGTAATAAAGATAGTCGCCAAACGGCACCCAATCAGGGAAATCATGCTCGCCGGGGTCGGGGAAGTGCACGGTTAGATTCTACCGCAAAGCTGAGGCGACGCGGAGATGGGGAGACGCGGTGACTCGGGGACGCGGAGATGCACTGAAATTCGAACAGGATGAACAGGAAGTTCAGGATGGGAAAAATTAGCCGAAAGGTCTCATTTTCCGTAGCCCCAAGATGTTCGAGAAACATCCTGCACATCCTGTATAGGCCTCGCTTATAGGCCTCGCTAGACCACCTGCTGTTTCCACTTGCCGCGGCGGAAGACGAGTGCCGAGGCAACGGCAAGTGCCGAGAAGGCGATCGTGATCGCCCAGAAGACGCCCTGAGGGCCCATTTCGAAATGGTACGCGAGCACGTAAGCCAGCGGAATCTCAAAGAGCCAAAAGATGACGAAGTTGAGATACGTTGGCGTGAGCGTATCGCCCGCGCCGTTGAACGAGCTTTCCATCACCATCCCGAGCCCGTAAAATGCGTAGCCGTAACCGACGATGCGGAGGCAATCGATCGCATAGCGAGAGACCTCGGGGTCTGTCGTAAAGATCGAAACGACCAACTCGGGAAAGACGATGAAAAATATCCCCGCAAGCCCGAGCAGGACGGCGTTGAGTATCGCAGCCGTCCAGACCGAACGCTCAGCTCGTTCCGGCTGGCCCGCACCAAGGTTTTGCCCGACGAGCGTCGCCGCTGCATTCGCAAGGCCGACCGCCGGAAGGATGACGAAAATGATCACCCGCAGGCCGATCTGGTAACCTGCGATGGCGACCGTCCCAAAGCCCGCAACCACACGGACGAGCCCGCTCCAGCTCAGCGTCGCGATCAGGAACTGAAGCACCGCGGTACCGGAGAGCCGGACCAACGCGACGAGCAGTGTCGGGTCAAAACGCCAGTGTTCGGCGCGTATCTCAAGCCTTCCGTTGCCGGGGCGGAGCAGCGTCCAGGCCGCAAAAGCGACGCCGGTCGCACGGCCGACGACGGTCGCGACCGCGGCACCCGTTACGCCCCATTCGGGAAAGATCCAGATGCCGAAAATGAAGAGCGGGTCGAGTACGATGTTGAGCCCGTTGGCGATTATCAGCACACGAAGAGCTATCGCTGCGTCGCCCGCTCCGCGAAAGATGCCGTTAAGCAAAAAGAGGAACAGGATGACGGCGTTCGTGCCGAACATTATCCGCATGAACGGCAGCCCGAGTTCGATCACCTCGGGTTCTGCACCTAGCAGGCCGAAGATCTGCCGGGCAAATACGACGCCCGCGATTCCCATCGCCGCCGAGACGAGCAGCCCGAGATAGATGACGTGCGTCGCGGCCCGTGCCGCTCCGTCCATGTCCTTTTCACCGACGCGGCGGGCGACCGTTGCCGTTGCGCCGATGCTGAGCCCGACCGCGACCGCGTAAATGAGCGCAAGCACTGACTCCGTCAACCCGACGACCGCAACAGAGGTGGCTCCTAGCTTAGCAACAAAGAAGGTATCGACGATGGCGAAGAGCGCCTCCATCGACATCTCAAGGATCATCGGGATGGCCAAAATGATGAGCGCGACCGGGATCGAACCGCGTGTGAAATCACGCTCGGTGCCGACGAATGCCTCACGCAAAACGGAAAAGAACGTGTTTTTTTCAGCCACTAACTCAGCGCCTTCAACCTTGAAAGACATACGAACCTACCTAAAAAAATGGAGCAATACTTTCGGCACGGAGCGTGCCCGGAGCGGTCAGCGGGCGGCCGCAGGGAGCGGTGCCGGTGACCCGAACGTGACGTGAGTTTTAGACAAGCGGCTTCAGCATGGTCTTATGAACCTACCACAACTTCTCGAGCGAATGAAGTTCTACGCACCGGAACTCGCGAAAGTTCAGAAAAATTTCAGCGCAGTTCGCTCTGTTCTCATTCGACGCATTTGCTCTCGCAAAGCGGACATCATCCTGTGCAACCGTTTACCCCATAAAGGCAACTGAGTTATCATAATCTCGAAATTCGACGAGAAAGGCTATGATAAAGCAGATCCGCGGCAGCACCGTCTGATAACTAACGCGTGAAGAATTAGAGGAACGTATCAGCCCGTATCGAGAGGTCGCTATCGACCTTGGTACGGGAGATGGGCGTTTTGTTTTGGACCTGGTCAAGCTGGAGGCGGATACGTTCGTCATCGGAATTGATGCGAACAAGAAGCCGCTCGAAAAGCCTTCGGTCAGGATCACGCGAAAACCTGCCAAAGGCGGGCTTCCGAACGCTCTCTTTGTCCAGGCCGCCGCTGAGGATCTTCCGAGTGAACTCGCCTCGGTTGCCGATAGTGTTACGGTCAATCTCCCTTGGGGCAGCTTGCTCCGGGCGGTTCTTCTGCCCGATTCGGAAGTTCTTCGTGGTATTCGCCGGCTGTTAAAGCCCGGCGGCGAACTTGAGGTCGTGACCGCGATCGATCCGGTTCGTGATCTTCAGGAACTTGCCCGGCTCGGACTTTCACAGTTAACCGAGCAGCACTTCGAGACGGATCTCGTTCAGGCTTATCGAAACGCCGGATTAGAAAGAAGTAAGATCACTGGTTTCCTACCAGCTGATGCGCTTCCGATAGAGACGACCTGGGGCAAGCGTCTTTCCCGATCATCGGAGCGTTCGGTTCGCCGGCTAAGGTTCACCGCAGTATGAGCAACCCTCGATACTCTATTCGCGGTCCGATTTCAAAAGTCGAAATGTCCAACAGCTATCGACCAACACGACGAGAGATGCTTCGGGGCCTGGCGTCGCTGGGGCTGGTGGCGGCGCTTTCGGGCAACGGATTTTCCGTTTCGCGGCGGGATGAGATCGAGATGCTCGTGCTTGGCGATTCGCTCATCTGGGGCCAGGGGCTGCGTGAAGAGGAGAAGTTTTACTACCTGACGAAGCGCTGGCTTGAAGAAGATGTTTTCAAAGGCAACGGGCGAGTAAGGCTGACCGTGAAGGCTCACTCGGGCTCGACCATCAAGCTCAACCCCGATGAGGGCGAGGCACTCGAACGCGGAAATCGCTCGGCGTTTGAAGAGCTTCATCCCGAGGTCAACGTCTCTTTCCCGACCATAGAGAAGCAGCTCCGAGCGGCACATTCCGAACATCGCGACCCGGCAGCGGTTGACCTGATAATGCTAAGCGGCGGCATACCGGATGTCGGTGTGGCGAAGATAATTAACCCGCTCGAAAGCAACAAGAAGCTCCGCGAGCGGATCGACCTTTACTGCCGACGGCATATGGGCGAGCTGGTCACTGAAGCGGCGGCGAAATTCCCGAATTCGCTGATCATCCTAGTTGGGTATTATCCGATAATCACCCGCCACAGCCCGATGAAACGGATCGTCAACGACATAATGGAACTTTACAGCGTGCCGGGCTGGGCAAAGCCGCCGATCAATAATCCGGCAACGCGTGCCATCTGGCGGCTCTGGCGGGGAAAGATGATCAAGCGTTCGCGGATATGGCTTGAGGATTCGAATGCGGCGTTTGCGGCGGTCGTAGACGCGCTAAACTCATCGTCGGGCCAGAGGCGGGCCGTCTTTGTTCCGTCGCCGATCGATGAACGCTCAGCTTTCGGCACCAAGAATTCACTGCTCTTCACCGTCGGTCGCAAGGGCCGCCCGGCCGACTCCATAGGCGAAACACGGCTCCGCGAATGCCCGCCCGCCCTTGCCGAGCTTCGCCGCGAAACGCGCCTCAAATACAGCACCCGCTTTTGCGAACTCGCCAGCGTCGGCCACCCGACACCCGAAGGGGCCGAGGCAATAGCCGCCGCGATCCGCGACCGGCTCGGACCGCTGCTCGCCAGTCGCTTCAACGGCCGTGTACAGCCCGCTTCAAAGTAAGAAAAGGACGCCGCACGTTCCGGTGCAAGCGTCCATCAAATGACCTTGAGGTCAAGTAACTTGTTCTAGCTTCCGATCACGCCGCCGTCGTCCTTGGTGATAACCACCAGAGACGACCGCGGACGTCCACCCGAAGGCCCATCCGGCCATGAGCTATATCGCTTCGGGTTGGCTGGATCGTTGCGGCCCGACGGCGCCTCGCCCGGATGCTGGATGCCGACAAACATCGTCCGTTCATCAGGCGTAACGAAAACACCGGTGACCTCGCAAACATTCGGCCCGACCAAAAACCTTCGCGTCTCGCCGGTGTTTGGGTCGGCGGCAAGCATTTGGTTGTTGCCGAATCCCTGATACGCACCGGTACGATTCTCCGGATTGATACTGCTGCCGGAAACGTCGGTTTGGATCCAGAGGCGACCGCTCGGTGCAACATAGATGCCGTCCGGCGAACCATACTTATCTCCAACGATGGTCGAGCCGTGCGTCGGTTCGGCCGGGTCGCCCGCTAGAGCGAAGATGTCCCACGAGAATGTGTCCTCGGTCCAATCCTTTGCATACCGCCACGTAATGATATGGCCGTAGGTATTTGCAGCTCTCGGGTTCGGGGCATCCGTTCCGGGATTCGATCCCGTTCCGCGGCGGCTGTTGTTGGTCAGCGTAGCGATCGCGGTCAGCGAATCCGGGAAGGTGTCGATCCACTCCGGCCGGTCCATCTTGGTCGCTCCGGCAAGGTCGGCCGCACCGCGGGTGTTGATCAAAATATCGGCAATTGACCAACCGGAAAGAGCGGGGTTCTCCGGCGTCAGCGGTAGCCAGGAGCCGGTGCCGTCAGCATTGAACTTCGCCACGTAGAGCGTACCCTCGTCGAGCGGGCTGATGCCCCGAGCCCGCATTTTCCGCCAGCGATCGGCTGAAACATACCTGTAGATATACTCGAACTGTTCGTCATCACCCGAGTAAACTACAACCCGGCCATCGCGGGCTTCTTGTACCCAGGCCCCTTCGTGCTTGAACCTTCCCAGTGCGGTTCTCTTGACCGGAGTCGAGTCAGGATCGAACGGGTCGATCTCCGTCACCCAGCCAAAGCGGTTCGCTTCATTTGGTTCCGCATTAGCATCGAATCGGGAGTCGGTAGTATGCCAAAGGTAGCCGAAGCCACCGGCCGTTATTCCGTAGCGAGCTTCGAGCGGGGTCTGAGTTCCGGTTTTTCGGAAATAGCCGTTGAAGTTCTCTTCGCAAGCCAGATAAGTTCCCCACGGCGTAAAGCCCATTGCACAGTTATTAAGCGTGCCGAGCACGCGCCGACCGGTCGTGTCCACACTCGTCTTTAGTCGATCGTCCCCGGCTGCCGGTCCTGCGATGTCGATCGGCGTCAGGCCGGTGATCCGGCGTGCGTACCGCGAGGGGCGAACGACTTGCCAGTTGCCCTTCGTTGCGCCGCGGCCGTTGCCGTTACGTCCGTTGCGGCCCAGACCGCGCACATCTTCCACCTCAATGATGTTGACGCCGTGGGCATTGAGGGACTTGCGCGTCTTCGCTGCGTCCCAGTTTGCGAGCCCATCCGGGAAAAGGAGCACGTCGTCTGTATATTCACTGTTGACCACAAGCAGCCCGCGCTTCGACCCCTGAAGCGGGAAATAGACCATTCCGTCATTGTGCATCCCCCACTGCAGGGCCTGATCGTCGGCCGAGTTGCTTGCGTCTCCGCTGAATGCCGGGCCATTCGAGACGGGATCACCCCAACGGATCAGTACTTCTGCTGTGTAGCCGGGCGGAACCACGAGATCGTCCAACTCGGAAACAGGGATTCCCTGAAAACCAAGCAGTGGGTTCGCGGTGCTGCCCGCAGGTGTTCGCTTCGGAACCGCCGCGAGAACTGAATCAACGCCGCCGAGAGCAGTAATGGCTCCGGCAGCGAGGAGCCCGCCGACGAACCCTCGCCGCGAGAAACGCTTCTCGATCACTTCCTCAAAAGTTTCACTGTTTGTGGGATTACTGATGATATCGTCATCAACTATAGACATAACTGTTTCGCCTCCATTCGCATCCAAACGTGATAGTTAAACCTCGCCGTGACAGGGAGCTTCGCGGCAACCATTGAATTCTCTTTGATCAGAAAAAATGAGGTTAACTGCAGGGGATTAAATCAAACTGGACGGAAACTTAAACTTCTGTTGCGCCAAGGTTAATTCGGATGAACTATCTGCCCGTAAAGTAACCAAGGCCTTGATGCGCGCAGGGCCCGCGCATTATGCTTAACTAAGAAGATGAAGATCGCGGTGGCAATGAGCGGGGGCGTCGATAGTTCGGCGGCGGCCGCGTTATTAAAGGAGCAGGGGCATGAACTTGTCGGCTTCACGATGCAGCTTTGGAACCAGCGGCGGCATGTGAATGTTGATGAGAACGGCGACCCGTTGCCCTCGCGATGCTGCTCGCTCGACGATGTTTACGACGCACGGCGGGTGGCCGATAAGCTTGGCTTTCCTTTCTATGTGCTCAACCTTGAGAAGGACTTTGACCGCGACGTGGTCGAGCCCTTTATCCAGAGCTATCTTGCGGGCGAGACGCCGATACCCTGCGTTGCCTGCAACTCGCGGCTCAAGTTTGCCTCGCTTGACCGAATGGCCGTTTCGCTTGGCTGCGACAAGGTCGCGACCGGGCATTATGCCCGCGTCGAATATGACGAGGCTGCGAAACGGTATCGATTGTTCCGCGGGCGGAACCACTGGAAAGACCAGACCTATTTTCTCTGGGAGTTGACGCAGGACCAGCTTTCGCGGGCATATTTTCCGCTCGGCGAGATGCTCAAGAGCGAGGTCCGCGACATCGCCCGCGACGCGAAGCTCAACACAGCCGAGAAGCAGGAATCGCAGGAGATCTGCTTTGTGCCCGACGGCAAGTATTCGGAGTTCATCGACCGCTTTCTTGAACACGAAGGCCGCGAGACCGAGATTCCCGAGGGTGGCGAGATCGTTAACGCAGCAGGCGAAAAGCTCGGCGAGCACACGGGCATTCATCGCTACACCGTCGGCCAGCGTCGCGGGCTTGGCATTGCCCATGAGAAGCCGCTCTATGTTGTGCAGATCGAGCGTGCCCGCAATCAGATCATCGTCGGCGAGGCGGACGAGCTTGAGTCCTTTGAGTTTACCGCGAAGGGCGTCAACTGGGTCGCATTCGACGAACCCACCGAGCCGGTCCGGGCACTCGTAAAAGTGCGATACCGCCACGACCCCGCACCCGCGACGATCTATCCGATCATCGGCGAGGGCCTAAAGAACCCGCTCGCTACCGCTTCCGGTTCTGACCTGCGGGCCCGCATCGTCTTCGACGAACCGCAGCGGGCCATCACTCCCGGCCAGGCGACCATCTTCTACGACCCCGCCACCGGCGAAGAGGTCATCGGCGGCGGCTGGATCGTGCGACTGTGATCAACAACGGAGGGCGTACTCTTTCAAGTGCTACCGACTTGTGCGAGACTAGAATCTCGGAGGAAAGTTTTATGTCGAACGATTCTGTGGTCACCTTAACGAAAATGCTCGAAGGGCTTCCTCAATCCGTGCAGGATAGGGCAATCGAGCATTTGCGCGAATACCTGGACGAGATCACGGAAGAGATACGATGGGACGAGAGCTTTGCCACTTCATCCGATAAGCTTTCGCTCGCAGCCCGACGCGCCCGTGAACAATTCAAGGCCGGTAAAACCGAACCGCTCGATCTCGAAAGGCTATGAAGTCGGGAACGACCCCCGAATTCTGGAGCGAATATGCGAAGCTGAATGAAGATTTGAAAAAAGCTGCTCGAAAAGCGTATTCGCTATGGACCGAGAATCATTTTCATCCATCACTGCGATTTAAATGCATTAACTCGGATGAGAACATTTGGTCCGTTCGCATCTCGAGGAGCCATCGAGCCTTATGCATCATCGAAGCTGACACGGCTGTATGGTTCTGGATAGGGAACCATGACGACTACGAGACGTTCTTCGGGTAACCTTGTTCCAACAATTAACCGGAGAAGACTAAAATGCCAACACCAAAAAAACGACCCAGCAAGGCGGCGAAGGCGGCGAAAAAGATCGTTGAGAGCTCGAAGCTTTTGAACGAGAAGGCCGAGCGGGATCAGCAGAGCGGTTCCGAGTTCAAAGAGTCGGTCGTGACGCCGCGAACTAACAAATCTGCAATGAAGCCGCGGCCGGACAAGAAGCGCGGGTAGCGAACCGATGAATAAGGCCGAGCTTCGTAAGGTCTATCTTGAAAAGCGGCGTGCACTTTCGCCGGGCGAGGTCGCCCGGATGAGTTCCCAGATCGCCGAGCGGTTCTTCAATGAGGTCGATCTCGCGGCCATCAAAACGCTCCACACATTTATCCGCATCGCGAAGTTCAACGAGTTTGACACCTCAATGATCTACTACCGCCTCTGGCACGAGCGGCGCGGCATCGCGACTTCCGCTCCGCTGACGGACCGCGAGACCGGCGAGCTCGATGCCCGCTACTTTGATGAGGAGACCGTTCTTGCCGA
>CAZGLZ010000091.1:0-13902 GCA_964526245.1 uncultured Chloracidobacterium sp.
AACGCCAGATTGTGGTTCTGGATGTCGTGGGTTCGATTCCCACTAGCCGCCCCATTACTTCCCAATAATCGAAGCTTTCCATCAAAAAATTATTTGATCGCTACCCGATTTTTCTTTAATTTCGGGGCCGGTGTGATTTATTATTTTCGTTGAGGTTCTCTCGTTTTGAAAGCAGGGTTTTTCTTTCCAAAGTTTTTCCTCCTTCTTCTCGTCTTATTTATGCAGGCGGCCGGGCAAACGCGCTCGGATAGGTTCGTGAAAGACGAACTACTCGTCAAGTTTGATACCGGCTATACCTCCGAAGCGATCGCCTCGGTCCACGATCGACTCAACGCAAGCGTTTTGGAACGTCTTGGCGATACCGGGTGGCAGCGTGTTCGATTAACGGATGGCTTGAGCGTTGCAAACGCCATTGCAAAATACAAAAAGTTTCCCGCCGTAATCGCCGCCCAGCCAAACTTCTATTACGAACTAACCGCTCTTCCGGATGACCCGCAGTATTCGAATGCCGGGCTCTGGGGCTTGCCGAGGATCTCGGCACCGGCCGCCTGGGACATCACGACCGGCTCTAGTACCGTTATCGTCGCCGTGATCGATACCGGAATGCGGCTCGGTCACGAAGATCTCGCGGCGAACCTCTGGGTAAATTCCGGCGAGATCGCGAACAACGGCATCGACGACGACGGCAACGGATATATTGACGATGTCCACGGTTGGGATTTTCGCTTCGAGGACAGCGACCCGACGGATCAGTACGGGCATGGAACGCACGTCGCGGGCACGATCGGAGCAGTTGGTAACAACGCTACCGGCATCGTCGGCGTCAACTGGAACGTCCGCATAATGCCGATCAAGATCTACAGCCAGGCCGCCAACGATACAACCTCAGCGATGCTCATCAACGCATATAATTACGTGCGGATGATGAAGCTCGCCAGCCACAACATCCGCGTCACGAATAACTCCTACGGTGGATGTGCCGAAGCCTGCGGCTACGATCAGGCGACCAAGGACGCAATTGACGCTCTCGGCGATGCCGGAGTCCTCAACGTCTTTGCCGCCGGGAACAACAACCGCAACACGGACAACCTGCCGTTCTATCCCGGCAGCTACGATTCGCCGAGCATACTCAACGTCGCCGCATCGACCAGCATCGATTCGCGTGCGAGCTTTTCAAACTACGGGATCGTCTCGGTTGACATCGCCGCACCCGGTGCCGGTATTTACAGCACGACCAACGGCTCAAATTCCAGTTACGGAAATTCGAACGGAACCTCGATGGCGGCTCCGCACGTAGCCGGAGTTGCGGCCTTGCTTGCGGCTCAGCACCCGACGCTGGATGCTCGTTCGCTGAAAGCGACGATCATGAATAACGCAGACGTCCTGCCGGATTGGGCCGGAGTCGTGAAAACATCAGGGCGATTAAATGCCGCCTCGGCTCTGCAGAACCCGGTGAACTGCACCGCTGACGTCGGCCCGCTCGAAAGGCAAATTCCGACCAAGGGCGGGTTGCTCAAGATCACGATAAACACGCAGCCAAACTGTGATTTCTCGGTCAAGCCCGGGAGCAGGTGGATACGCGTATTGGATCGGAGCCAGACATCAGGCTCGGCCGTTGTTGATGTCTTTATCGGCGTTAACCCATCGATCAGCAGAACTTCGACGCTTGAGGTCGGCGGCCAGACGATCACGCTTATCCAAAACCGATCGGGCGGGAAATAATTTCCGGGTTGACCAACTATTTTGGCCGCCGAGGCGTCAAAAAGCAGAATTATTTGAAATTTGGGCCAAAATGCCTGTTTGATTGTCTTACGGAGCAAGATTTCTGTCTTGCCACGGCCACTCGGAAGACTGTATAGTTAGAGATTCGGACGCGACCCTCAATTGAATTCAGCGGGCATGCGTCTTTTTTAGGAACTGATCATGAAAAATAACCATTTCGCCGGTCGGATCGCGTGCACGATGCTGGCTGTTTTTGTTCTAGCAACCGCATCGATCGCCCAGCTAACACTTCGCGAGGCGACGGACGTCGATGGCGACGGAAAAACCGACTACACGGTCTTTCGGCCGAGCAACAACGCTTGGTATTCGCTGCTCAGCAACGGCGGCTTTTCGATTCAGACGTTTGGCCTTGCTAATGAAGACTTTGTCACCCCGGGCGACTTTGATGGCGACGGAAAAGGCGATATCGCCGTTTGGCGTGACACCACGGGTGTTTGGTACTGGCTCAACAGCTCGAACAACACATTCAACGCCATTACATTCGGCATCAGCGGCGATGAACCGGTCGCTCGCGACTACGACGGCGACGGCAAGACCGACGTCGCTGTTGTCCGCCGTACGAACGGCAACATGATCTGGTACGTTTACCGCTCGTCAGATCAGGGCTTTACGGCGTTCCAGTTTGGCCTGACGACCGACTTCACCGCACCCGGTGACTACGACGGCGACGGCAAATTCGATTTCGCCGTTCAGCGGCCCGGAGCAACTCCGACCTCGCAGGCGGTCTTCTATGCCGCACTGAGCAACGGCGGCGTCGAGATCATTCCGTGGGGCCTGAGCAACGACCTTGTCGTTCCGGGTGATTACGACGGCGACGGCAAGACCGATTATGCGGTCGTCCGCGAAGGCTCAACGCCGGATGCGAACCTCGTTTGGTACATTCGCCGTAGTTCCGATGGCGGCTTCAACGCCTACTCTTTTGGCCTGACCGGCTCTGACCTTCTGGTTCAGGGTGACTACGACGGCGACGGCAAAACCGACATTGCTGTCTGGAGAAATACCGATGGCCAGTTCTTCGTTCTGAACAGCTCGAATCTGTCGCTTACGGTCAATCAGTGGGGTTCGCCGAACGACTTCCCGGTCGCAAGCTACGATACTCACTAGTCTTTCGCAAATTTGGAGAATGGAGCCGAGTCCGTAATGGTACTCGGCTCTTTCTTTTTGTTCGATTTACGGTAGTATTTTGTTGGATGGTTGAAGCTAATACCAACGCTCAGCGGGTACTGAATACATTTCCGCGTCGGAAGATCGCGGTCGTCGGCGACCTTGTCGCAGACCGTTACCTTCGCGGAACGATCGACCGTGTCTCGCGTGAGGCCCCTGTCCTTATCGTCAAGCACGATCAGACAGAGACGTTTCCCGGCGGTGCGGCAAATGCCGCGGCAAATATCGCATCTCTCGGCGGCTCTTCGTTAGCGGTCGGGGTCGTCGGTAGTGATCCATCGGGCGAGGAACTGACCGCCGAGCTTGCCGCCCTTGGTGTTGAAACGCGGTCGATCGTCGCTTCATCGAGCTATAGCACCACGACCAAGACCCGTGTCCTCGCCGGACGCAGCACTTCTTCGCGGCAGCAGGTGCTCAGGATCGATGATGAGGACCGAACCGGTCCGAGTGCGCAGGACCGCTCGGTACTACGTGAAAAAGCGGTCGCGGCGGCCGCCGAATCCGATGCGATCATCGTCTCTGATTACGGCTATGGAGCGGTCGATCCAGAACTCTATTCGGCGGTTCTCGCCATCGCCAACGACCGCGGAATCCCGATCGTCGTTGATTCTCGCTATCGGCTGGCTGAGTTTCGTGGGGCAACCGCAGCAACACCGAACCTCGAAGAAGCCGAAGCGATAATCGGCTCCGGCTTCGAGAATGCCGCTGCTGACGGCCTCAGGCAGCAGCTCGCTTACCGTGCCTTGCTCATCACCCGCGGCGGCAATGGCATGCTGCTCTCCGAGGAAGGCCTGCCGGTGACACATATTCCGGTCATCGGCTCGAGCGAACCCGTTGACGTAACCGGTGCGGGCGATACGGTTATTGCGGTCTTCACAATGGCACTCGCCGCAGGGTTCGATTTCCACCTCGCAGCCACCATCGCTAATCACGCCGGCGGGATCGTTGTAATGAAACGCGGTACGGCCACCGTTTCGCTCGAAGAGTTGGCCGAGTCGCTTTCCATGGAGGCTTCAAGCGTCTCCGCCGCAGCCGACGAAACTTTATGATCACACCCGCACCGATCTTGGACCGCGATGAGATAACCCGGTTCGCCGCTGAGCGACGGGCCGCGGGAAAGAGCATTGTCCTCGCTAACGGATGTTTCGACCTGCTCCACGTCGGCCACGTCCGTTATCTTTCAGAGGCGAAAGCTCTCGGTGACGTGCTTGTCGTCGGGATCAACAGCGACCGCCAAGTCGCGAAATTGAAGGGCCCGGGCCGTCCCGCCATTCCCGCTGAGGAGCGTGCGGAACTGATCGCGGCTCTAAGGTTCGTCGATGCCGTTACGATATTTGACGAGCCGACCGTAACGGAACTGATCCTTGCGATCCGGCCCGACGTACACACGAAAGGAACCGACTATACAGAGGCGAACGTGCCTGAGCGTGACGTTGTACTTTCGATCGGCGGCCGAGTCGCGATCGTCGGCGACCCGAAGGATCATTCCTCGTCGGAGATGATCGACGCGCTTGCCCGATAAGGCGTAAGATCCCAAGAGATGGAAACGGTTCGAACCAAGACCGACCTGATCATTGAGGCCTGGGAACGCCTGGATTGCGAAAGCATCGGCCGAAAAGAGATCGAAGCTATCGAAACGGCCGTCCGCGAGCGTTTCGGCCCGCAGGCGGTCGACCCCGTTATGGCAATTGCCCGCTTGCTCGCCGATGAGGGTGCCGAACTTCGCCACGCAGAGCTGATGGAGCTGCACATCGAGCGGGACGAGGATCGTCCGTACGATGCGGCCTTTCGCGACATCTTCGATTTCACCGGGCTTGAAAGTGCACGCACGTCGCTGCGGCGGATGGAGAACCTTCGCAAAAAGTTTACCGAACGGAAGGACCGCGAAGGCCTTCGCCTTCTTCGACAGCTTGCGATCGAGGAAAAGGACGATCTGATCAGCTCATCCGGTTCTCGCCTTCGTCCGTTGCCGGAGGCCGTCCGAAAGGAGATCGCGGAATGGTTGACGATCTGGCTCGGCTCGCCCGAGGTGTTTGCGGCCTGGATCGAGATGCGGCAATACTCGGCCGATTACGCCGAACGCTTTCTTGAGCGCTAAGAACCGATAACGATGCATCGTTTTTATTGTCCACCGCAAAATTTCGAGGAAGACCGAGCACGGCTTGATGCCGGCGAAACGCATCACCTCCGCGACGTCTTGCGGCTCAAGGCCGGCGATGCGGTCAATATCTTCGATGGCGAAGGGCGTGAGTTCACCGCCGAAGTAAGCTCACTTAACAAACGCGAGGCCATCCTTCGTGTCATTGCGAGTGTCGAACCGGCGGCACCCGAGTCGCCGCTCGACCTTACCATCGCCGCCGCGGTAACCCCCGCCGAAAAGTTTGACCTCGCCGTCGAAAAAGCGGTTGAACTTGGTGTCCGGACCTTTATTCCGCTAATTACCGACCGGACCGAGGTTAAAGCATCGGTCGCGGCCCGAAGGCTCGAACGGTGGCGGCGGATCGCTTTTGAAGCGGCAAAACAATGCGGCCGGGCCGTTCTCATGGGCGTTGATGAACCGATCGAGTTCGAGAGTGTATTCGACCGAAACCACGCCGGCCACGTGATCCTGTTCAGCGAACGCGGTGGTTCTCGGATCGAGGACATTCCGCCCGGTGTTCCGTTGACGCTGATCTACGGGCCAAAAGGCGGTTGGTCTGATACGGAACTGGAGTTTGCGGAAAAAAGAAAAGCCGCCGTTGTTACGCTCGGCGGCCGGATACTTCGTGCTGAAACTGCTGCGATCGCCCTGACCGCGATCATTCAGCACCGTTTTGGCGATATGAATTAGATCTCGTTCCGCACTGTTCGCGGCCGGTAATAGGCATCGCCCCGTTGCGTCATTTTCGCCTTTTCCCCGAGGGTTTGAATAACGGACTCAAGAAGCTTCAGATTGTCCAGCTTAAAGCTGACCGTGCCGCTGACGTCCGCGTCTCGGTCCGCGAACTGCACGATAAGATAACGCTTCTTTTCCTTGATCAGCCCGCCGAGCACCGAACCCGGAAGCGGTATGTTGCGAACGACATTGCCGGTCGTCGAGGTGACCGATCGTGACTGCGGCGAGATCACGCTTATCTGCTGGAAACCGATCGAGAACTTCTCTTTGCCGTCCTTTCCGTGAAAAACAATACGCTCGTTTATGTCGTCGAACTTCAGCGTCCCCGACTCTTTTTTTCCATAGCCGAACATCCCGCCTTCGTATTTTGCCTCAAAAGATTGCGGTGCCGGGTCTTTTCTGTCACTGGATGTCCCGTCAGTGCCCGCCGGCCGCACCTGAGCCGCAATGCCGGCCGATGCCGCCAGAAGAAAGAACGCCGTAAAAAAGCTCTTCATAGGTAATCCTCAAAGTTCCAACGATACGGCAGTTAAGACGCTTCGTCCTCCAAAATGGTTGTCGCTACCCGCCGTTCGATGCGGCCGATCCTGTCTTGGGGCCTTCAAGCCTTCGGACCGCGAGTTCGACATATTCCGCCGAGATCTCGGAGCCGAACCATTCCCTACCGAGCAAGCCCGCAACCTTGGCGGTCGTCCCGCTGCCCATAAAGGGGTCGTAAACAGTGTCACCCGGATTCGTCCACGTCCGTATCTGGTCCTCGACGAGCTGTTCCGGAAAGATCGCCGGATGCTCGAACGCTATCTTGTCCTTCGATGACGAAGTGCCGACGTTGTAAAAGAAAATATTGTTCACCTTCCGTTCCTTCGGCGCCACGTGGTCATGCGCAAGGTCATTTCGGCCGACCTTTGTGATTCGAAATGATTTGAATGCCTTCTCCTGCTTTATCGGTATCGTCAGCGGATTGAACGTCTTCGGCTGGCCCTTCGAGAAACAGAACATATACTCGAACGCCTGTCTGTAACGCTTCCCGCAATCACTCGGTATCGGATTGTTCTTGGCATAGATCATCGTGTCGTGGACACGGAAACCGGCTTCGCGGAACGCGAAGGCGTGAGAGAAACTGCTCAGGCTCTCGCTGCCGTTATACGTCCGATCGCCGACCACCCAGATAACGACCCCGCCTTCTTTCGTCTTTTCAAAAAGCCCGGCGGCGATCTCCTCGACCGGAAAGTGGTAGCCGTTATAGTCGCGCAGGTCGTCGTACGGCGGGCTCGTTATCGTCATGTCGATGAACGAGTCCGGCAACCGGCCGAACGTCTCAAGACAGTTTTCGTTGTAGATCTTTCCGAATTCGATCATTTAGGAAGTCGCTTGTTAGATCAGATCCCCGAATCTCGCCACGCGATCGAGCGGCCGATCAGAGCAAGGGCCGGAGCCGGGTCTTCGCCAAAACTTTCAGTTAGCCGGCCTATTATCGACCGCATAAGCGGCTGGCCGAGCATCCCGGCATGCTTTAGAACACGGCTCGTGTAGGTTACGCGAACACCGCCCTCGCCGGCGTGGAACTCGCGAAATTGGGCGTCCGGCATCAACCGAACCAAACTGCCATGCGGCAGAACGAACCTCGGCGGTTGCTGTTCATATGGCACGCTTTCTTTCTGCCGAAAACCTACGACCAAAATGCCGAGCAAATGTCCCTTCTCGCCGCCGGTCTCACCTGGGGCAAGCCCGAACGCCGGCTGGGCACCGATCCGCTGCCCCGTGCCCGAGATCTCAGGGTTGAAGATGCGCGTATCAAAAACGACGCCGACCGCAGTGGTTTCCCCCGAGATGATCTCGACAAAATCCCCGAAGCCCGGCGTCTGCCCGGCCACGTTCAGGTCTTTGTTCTTTAACCGGGCGATATACTCGAGGTGTGAGTTAGACCCGATGACAGTCGCTACAGGCGTCATTTTATATCGAAGGAACGTGGCCAAGCTCCGGGATCAAATAGAGCAACCACCAAAGAAGTATCTGGACCGCAAGGACCGGCAGGCTGCCGGCAACGGTACCGAACCCAAGCCTCATTCCGGCTCGATCATCCCGCCGTAAAGACGCGATCCCGGCCGCAGTACCGAGCAAGAACGTGACCGGAATGAACAAAATGCCAAGATACGGTACCAACGAATAGACGAAACATGCCCACGAAAGCTCGGCAAGGTTGTTCTCACGCCTTACTCCGAAGACCTGCTCGGCCGAAACCACGGCCGCTTCACCCATCTGTAAAGTTTGCCTCTGCAGCCCGTAAGATGATCTAAGAGAATCGAGCGGTTGATAATCCTCGGACAGCAACTTATTGCACACCGGGCAAAATTTTTCTTCCGAAAAACGAACCGAAGTGCCGCACGCCGAGCAAACGGTACTTGTCCTGATCGCTGTCTCTTCGGTATTCATATTCGGCACGACCGCCCTAAGCTATCCGATTCGGTGCCACGGCCGCGGTTTCGGTTGCCGGTCATTGCTCCCACATATCCAAAAACTTTGCGATGTGTGTTCCGCCCGGTTTCTCTGCTTCCGCCTCAAGAAATGCCCGGAAGACATCCTGCTCTGCAAAATAGCTTTCCTCGCTTAGCTTTCCGGCAAAATAAGCGACCCGGAGCCAAACCAGATAAGTGTTCAGAACATCTGTCTGATTATATTCGACTATCCGGTTCACATCACCGGCAAGCCAAAGGTCCACCACCTGATCGCCCGCAACGTCTATCTTGCCCGGATAACCGCAAAGCACCGCCAGGTCATTGAGCTTCGGTGCCATCCCGCCGCGCATCGAAAAACGCTGTATCAGGTCCAAATGCCACTCGCTGTTCTTCGAGTCAAAATAGTCGCGTCCTTCCCAAGGCTTTGCCGGCCGGCGTGCAAATGACGGAACCGAGACCTCGTTGATCAATGCTCTTTGGATAAGCACCTGCAGGTCAGACTCAAGCGAATTAAACCCGACAAGCTGCGGCTCCCTTTCACCTATCCAATAAAGGAACTTAGCGATCATGCTCGCCTCGTCGTGTTCTTCGCGAGAGGTCGGAAGCTTTGGCAGCGAGTGGATGCCGAATTCGATCTGCTCTTCGCCATCGCGAAAAACAACATTGCGCGACAAAAAAGCTATCGAGACGATTCGCGAAAAAAGGTACTTGATGAAGGGCCGCGGCACATCGTCCGAATATCCCGAAGCCGTTTCCCAAAGCTTTTGCATCGCGTCAAGCTCGGTCACGTCGTCCGGTAGGTTGTAGAGCTTTTTGGCAGCAGCGGCATCAGGAACCCACTCAAGATCGAAGAACCATGTCCGCTCGTGTATGTCGCTTTTCAGCATTCGGGGGCAAGTTTAACACACAAAAAAAGGATCGGTGAAACACCGATCCTCCAATGCTCAGCTCCGCGGAAAAAGTTGCTAATAGGCAACAAAATCGAGATCCGAAAAGTCTTCCTCTGCCGTGTAAAGCGTATATTTTGTGACGAGCGAGTAGCGTTTTGCAGAACCTGAAAATACATAGGTCTCACCCGCGACGACGTCCTCAAACTGATAAAACCCGAACGAATTCGTCATCGCCGTGCGGATATTTCCTTCAATATCGGACATCATTATCCGCGCTCCGTAAACCGGCTGCCCGTCAGGCGTTGTTACCCGCCCTCCGATCGTCACACCGGCCGCCGAAGGCACGAGGGCGGTCACAACCACATTGTTAACGCCGATCCACTCATCGGGCGTGCTGCCGCCGGTGGTATCCGCGGCGTTCGTCGTGATCAAACGAACCTGAACTTGGGGCTGATTGAGTGCCGCAAACGGGAGTGCAACGATCCGCGAACTGACCCTACCGGCCTGATTCGGCCCGTCTGTTGCATCGGCTACGAAGCCATCCGGAAGATTCGTAAAGGGACCTGTCTCGCCGACCCTGTACTGGAGTGCCACCGGCGAAACTGCGTTGTTGCTCCCGCCGTCAATATCGATGATGTCGTAGCTGATCGTCGTTGACGCCATCCCCGTCGTATTCAGGTAAAAGACGATGTAAGGGTTCGCCTGAACATTACCCTGAAGCCCGAGAGCGATGTAGGTGCCGGAATCGAATTCTGTAACACCCCCCGCATTGAACGCATTCGGATTGCCCTTGTTAGCGTTCACTTGGGTCGAATTCGTGACTGGCAATGCATTATTCGCGAACTCGGTCGTCAATACGGTCTGGGGATTCACGCCGTGTGTCGCTGTAAGCCCCGTGCCCGCGTATCCCTCCATGCTCGGGACCGACGACCAGTTATTGTTGGAACTGATCTGATTTGCCGTCGCCGCAGAAAGAGTATAAGAGAATGCTCCTTGCGAGAGATTTGCATACGTGTTTCCTGCCCGAGCGGAACGCAACAGGTCGAGTCCGATCCCGCTGCTGGACGGTTCGGATCCGGTCGGCACGCCGGGCCCGGAAAGAAGCGAGAAAGTAAGCAATGCGGCTGCGAAAAGGATGGTAAGACGGGAACGACGTATTGTCCCGCGGAGGAAGTATTTTTTCATTTTTTTGGTCGGTTGGCGGTCGCCGAAGTCGAAGTTTTCCATCTCGCCGAACAACAGCAAGACTCGTTCGGGACGATCAGCTGGTTCCGGCTATCCGCAAACGTTTTCGAGGTAAATTATCGAAAAGCAGGAAGTGACAAAGGAGGGTGGGATAAACAAAATTTAACAGTACGGCCGGTAGTTGTCAAGATAAATCTTTCTTTTGGTGTTCCGACTCGATGGTGACGCACCAAAGCGTCAGCACTAACCGCATTTCGTGCTAACGGGACCTGCCTGCGTCTCGGCTGATCTGAGGCTAAATGTTGTCTTTGCGATACTTACAATCTGTGGCACGCCCGTTGCTCTAACAAAGAGGGCAGGAGGCCAGTTCCTCCGAAGCAACTTTAGGGGGAAAGAGATATGAAGAGATTTCTAACAGCATTCACAATGATGGCAATGATGGCCGTCATGGTTCCGTTTTTCGCATCATCTGCGGACGCACAGACGCGTCGCTATCGCGACCGCGACCGCTATGAGCAGTATGAAAAGGAAGGAAACATCTACAAGCGGCATCGTAACATCATCAATATCGGCATTGGTGCCGGAGCCGGTGCGATCGTTGGAGGTCTTCTTGGCGGAAAGAAAGGAGCTGCTTGGGGGGCTTTAGCCGGCGGCGGTGCCGGTGCGGTCTATACCTACAAGATCAATCCGAAGACCAAGAAGTACGAACGCGTTTATCGCCCGTACTAAAACCAAAGGCATCTTCGAACCGGGGAGGTAAAGAGCGGCGGGCTTAACGGCCTGCCGCTTTTTCGTTCGCTCAGACCCGTTCGCCGATCAGGTAAACGACCGGCACGTCGCCAATTACACGAGCCCTGTGTTCGGTTCCCGGCGGCATGAAGTCGCGGTCGCCCGGCGCGAGAACGACCTTGCCTACGCCGGAGATCTCAAGCTCGATCTCGCCGGAAACGACCCAATGCGATTGTTCATTTGCGTGTGAATGCGGCCCGTACTCGGTTCCGGGGAGGTCGGTCCACTGAACGACCGAATAGCCTTCAGCAACAAGCCGAGACCTTAGCGAGGCGGCCTCCGGTGCGTAGGGTTCGTTCCAGCGTTCAATTCTGTACTGCGAATTCATACTTCGAGCTTAACGAAATGAACTCCTTCGGCAAAATCCCGGTAAGACCGCTGAGCGCAATGATCCCCGGCTGCAACCGTTTTGGCTTGAACCGGGGATCTGCTTCACAACGCCGACAGCTTTAGTAGGTGTAAGTATTCGCCCCGATCATCACATCGGCTATCCGCTGGCGAGCTGCGATCGTATTGATCGGTGAATTGTTCTTCGTGAACCGCTTGAGAGCAACCAAAAGGGTGCGGCCTTCGTCGCCCTCGGCGATGGCGGCGATCGTGTTGCGAGCCTTCATCTCGACCCGCTGGATCGCGTCGTTGCAGAAGACACCGGCCATGTCGATGTATCGGCCGGACGCCTCTTCGCCGTTCTTCTCCGCATACTTCTTCGCACGCAGAATTGCCGTTTCCATTTGGTAGGCGTCCATGATGATGTCCGCGCAATTGAGCAGCACTTCCTGCTGTTCACTGAGGCCCATCATGTACTTCTGGGCCGCCGTGCCGAGCACCATCAGGGCAATCTTCTTCGCATTCTCAGCGAGCTTCGTCTCGGCCGCGAGCAGGCCCGTATCCTCATCGAACGACATCTGCGGGTTCAGTATCTCGTCCTGGAGTGCCTTCGCCGCTTGCAGAAGTCCGATCTTGCCCTTCATCGCCCGCTTCATCAACTGGCCTGGGATCAGCATTCGGTTGATCTCGTTCGTTCCCTCAAAGATGCGGTTGATGCGCGAATCGCGATACGCCTTCTCCGCCGGATAATCGGCCGAATAACCGTAGCCGCCGTAGATCTGCACCATCTCATCAACGACGAAGTCGAGTGCCTCTGAGCAGGCGACCTTGTTGATCGAGCTTTCGACCGCGTATTCCTCGATCGACTGCAGCTTTTTCGCACCATCAGCACCGTCACCGATCAGCGCATCGATCATCCCGACCGTCCGGTAGGTGATCGACTCCGCGACCCACGTCCGGATCGCCATCTCGGCGAGCTTATGTTTAATGGCGCCGAACGATGAGATCGGCTTGTTGAACTGATGCCGTTCGTTGGCATAACGAACCGCTTCGTGGATCGCAAGTTTGGCTCCGCCGGTTACCGACGCTCCGAGTTTGAAGCGGCCGACATTGAGCACGTTGAAAGCGATCTTCGCACCGTCGCCGACCTCGCCGATCAGGTTGCCTTTCGGGATCTTAGCGTCGGAGAGAATGACGGCCGTCGTCGAGGACGACTTGATGCCGAGTTTGTGCTCTTCGTTTCCGGGTCGGCAATTCTCCGACCGCGGAACGAGGAAGCACGAAAACTTTTCCTTCTCGCCATCGACCTTCGCGAAGACAAGGTAAACATCGGCGAAGCCGCCGTTTGTTATCCACATCTTCTCGCCGTTGAGGATCCAGTGCTCGCCGTCTTCGGAAAGCTTGGCTACGCACTTCGCACCTAGGGCGTCCGAGCCTGAGCCCGATTCGGTGAGGCAATAAGCCGAGACGATCTCGCCCGAGATGATTCCCGGTATCCACTCTTTCTTCAGCTCTTCCGAGCCCCAGTAGAGTATCGGCAGCAGGCCGATCGAGGTCTGGGCTCCGTAGGTCGAGCCGAAACCGCTGCCGCGGCCGACCATCTCCGCGATGATCGCTCCGGTCGTCTGGTCGAGCTCCATTCCGCCGTATTCCTCGGGGATGTTTGCCCCGAGAAGCCCGAGCTCGCCCGCCTTTTTCAGCAGATCGCGGGCGACCTCCCATGCGTGATTCTCAAGCGCCGGCAGATTCGGCACGACCTCGTTATCGATATACTCGCGGCACGTCTCGCCGATCATCCGATGCTCATCGGAGAAATCCTCCGGAGTGAAAACCTCGGCGGTCGTCTGCCCCGCGATCAGGAACTCGCCGCCCTTCATATACTCTTTTGCCATCTGTGTATCCACGCTTAAATCCTCCAAAAGTGCGAAGAGTATATCACAAAAACGCGAATGAATGAATATTCATTCATTTTATTTTTTTCGGACGCACTCCCCAGACCCCCGCCGTGCCCGAGCCCCGCTCGTCAACCACACAGGCAGAAACCCGACCTGTAGGGAGGGTGCCTCTTAAAGGATGAAGGATGAAGGATGAAGGATGATTCTGAAATCCCTCGTTTTCTTCTTTTCTTTTTCCGTGGTTATTTTTCGTGACCAATCTAACAACGATCAGCTCAACCACGAAAGCGGAAAAGAAGAAACCGAAGGTTTACTTTCTCCCTTCCCCTTTATCCTTTATCCTTTCTGCTTTATCCTTGCTCCTTTCTCCTCTCACACGCCGACCGGATTCGCGCCGTTGCCCGTTCGGTGTCTTCCCTCTGTGTTTTCTGTGTTCGGCTCTGTTTTTGTCATTACGTACCAAAAAGGAAAGCCGGAGACGCGTTCACCCTACGTCTCCGGCTTCTGGCTTCTTGCTACTAGCTACTAGCTTCTATCTG